>JBAYFS010000118.1:0-7010 GCA_041667045.1 Elusimicrobiaceae bacterium
AAAACAGCTGAGACCAGACGAACTGATCCACATAGACGCCCCGCAGAAAGAAGCGGAAGGCGGCGTGCGGCCCAATCTGGCGGTTAAATTTTACGGCAAGAACCGCGCCAAAACGCTTTGGATAATGGCGCACACCGACGTGGTGGGAACGGGTGACCGGGCCATGTGGAAAACCGACCCGTTCACCGTCGTGCGCGAAGGCAATAAAATTTACGGCAGAGGCGTGGAGGACAACCAGCAGGGCCTCGTGTCCGGCATTCTGGCGGCGAAAGCCGTGCGGGACGAAAACATAATACCTCCGGTCAACCTGGGCCTTTTCATAAACGCCGACGAGGAAACCGGCTCCGGCTACGGCGCGGATTACGTCATAAAAACCAGGCCCGAACTGTTCGGGAAAGACGATCTCATCATCATTCCGGACGGCGGACTGGCGGACGGCTCGATGATAGAAGTGGCGGAGAAATCAATCATCTGGGCGAAATTTACCGTGACGGGCAAACAGGCGCACGCGTCCCGCCCTTCGGACGCGGTGAGCGCGGTGAGGGCGGCGAACGAACTGTCGGTCCTTCTGGACAAGAACCTGCACAAGAAATTCCCCGCGCAGGACCCGCTTTACGATCCTCCGGGCTCCACCTTCGAACCCACCAAGCGCGAGGCGAACGTGGAAAGCATCAATATCGTGCCCGGCAAGGACGTTTTCTGCTTCGACTGCCGCATTCTCCCGTCTTACAATATTGCCGACGTGAAAAAAGAATTCGACAAAGCGGCCCGCGAAATTGAAAAAAAGCGCGGCGTCAAAGTGACGGTGGAATACGCTCAGGAACTGGCAGCGCCGAAACCAACCGATCCGGACGGCGAACTGGTGAACCTTATCAAAACCGCCGCAAAGGCCATATACAAAGTGGACGCCAAACCCATGGGCATAGGCGGCGGAACCGTGGCGGCCTATTTCCGGGAAAAAGGCTATCAGGCGGCGGTCTATTCAAAACTGGATGAATCCGCGCACCAGTATAACGAATACTGCATTTTGGACAACCTGCTTGGCGACGCGAAAGTTATCCTGCACTGCCTTCTCAATACCAAGTAATTCCGTTAGCGCGGGCGGGGCACTCCCGCCCGCGCTTTTTTTAAGAGGAAAACAATGAAAGCCGTAAAAAAAATATTTCTCTATCTGGGTATTTTCGTTCTTGTCATTTTTGCGGGCCTGTTTCTCGCGAAAAACGTTATTTTCAAATGGATAGTAATAAAAACCGTGCAGACCGCCACCGGCGCAAGCGCGGAAGCGCGCGGCGCGGCGATTCACTTTTTCCCCCCATCATTCTCCATTTCCGGGCTTACCGCGGCCAATCCGCAAAAACCGATGGAGAACCTGTTCGAATTCGGCGAAACGGGCGCGACGCTTAACATATCCGATATAGGGAAAAAACACATCAGGATAGAAAACGCTTATTTAAGGAACCTGAAATTCGGCACCGCGCGCGCAAAATCCGGCGCGCTGGACAAAAAAACAGCCGCGCAAACCGCCGCCGTACGGGAAACGGGCCTGGCGGCGTTTGAAAAACTGGCTAAAATGAATTTCACCGGAGCTACGGCGGTGGACACCGCAGGACTGTCCAGCACGAAACTCGCAAGTGAACTAAAACAGAAAATAGCGGCTAGGTCCGCCTTTTGGGAAAACAGGATCAAAACCGCTAATTACGAGGCGAGAGTCGCAGAATTGGAGCCCCTTTATAAACAACTGCTCGCGGAAAACGATTTTGTAAAACGCGCGAAACTGGCCGCCGAACTAAGCCAGAAAGCCGCGCCGCTGGTTAAGGAAATAACGCAGGACAGCCGCGCCGCGTCTGACGACATAGCCCAGGCCAAAACTGCCATCGCGGGCCTTAAAAGCGCCGCGCAAAAAGACATTAAGGGCGCGGGCGGATTAAGCGGCCTTGACCCGTCTGGCATAGCCAATGAACTGCTGGGCCCGCATACCGGCGCGAAAATAAGCCGTTCCCTCGCCGCGTACCGCGAGCTCATGAGCAAGCCGCGCAAGGAATCGGAATATCTTTTCACCGCGGACAAGATGGAAATAACCGCGGAACTAAAACCTTGGGGAACGAATCCGGTGCTGCTCTCCGGCACGGCTGAAAACATTTCAAACAAACCGGACAAATACGAAAAACCCATTCTCATAACACTGTCCGGGGAACAAGGCGGGGCTTCGGCGGGGCTTACAGCGTCCGTAAAGCATTACCTGCCGGTTAAAGAGGATGATTTTTCCGCGTCCGTGACGGGCCTGAACGCGAAAGGCTTCACGCTAGGCAATCCTGACAGTTTCGCCCTGACCGCGGAAAAAGGTTCGGCCGAAATTTCCGCCAGCGCCAAAATCACGGACCTGGCGAAAGTGCGCGCCCGACTTTCCGCCATGGCGAAAGACACGGCGATGTACGTGCGCGGTTCGGTGGCGGACGGCAACGCGGAACTGAGGACCGCGATCGAAAAAGCCCTGTCTTCGGCAAAAGCGCTCACCGCAGAAGTGACGGCGGAAGGCGATATCAAAGCCCCGGCCCTTTCATTCTCCACCAATCTGGGCGGCGTGCTGTCCGGCGCGCTGAACAATTACGCGTCCATCATGGCGAACAAATACCGCGCTAAAATAGAAAGCGAGATAATGGCCTCCGTCGCCAAAGAGCAGGCCCAACTGGAAAACCAGCTCGCCAACTCGGAAAAAATTCTGGCCAAGCTGGGCGTTAACAGCAAAAAAATATCAGAGCTGACAAAATCCGCGACCGGTAAAGGCACTGAAAATCTCCTTAAAAACATCAAACTGCCGTCCATAAAATTCTAAGCCGGACAGGCATCAGGTTTTTCCGCCATAAAAAAAGCAACCCGTCCATTTTTCAGGACGGGCTGTTTTTTTGTGTAAAGATATCACTTCCGCCGGTGCGCTTTGCCGGCGCTATTTCACCGGCGGTATTTTTCGGACCGTTTTTTCCACAAGCGCGCCTTCCCTTTTCAGCCCCAGCCGGCGTATGCGGTTAAGCTTTTCCTTCTTTTTTATCTCCTCCCACTGGATAACCACCTTTGCGGGCGAGTTTATTTTGCTCTTCCGACCGAAAACGTGCGGATGGCGCCGGACAAGTTTTTTGTGGATCCCGCGCACAACGTCATCTATATTGAAAAGACCGGCCTGCCGGGCTATTTCAGCGTGAAAAACAACCTGCAAAAGGACATCGCCGAGTTCTTCGCACAAATTATCCCAGTCGCCCCGCTTTACCGCGATTTCGACCTCAGCGGATTCCTCGCGCAAATACCGGAGCAGGCTTTTGTGCGTCTGCTCGCGGTCCCAGGGACAGCCGTCTTTGGACCGGAGTTTGCGCATTACCTCAACCAGTTTTTCAAATTCCGAACCTGTTTTTTTCAAAATGGCCTCCGCAAATCAAATGGACCTTTAATGGTTAAATATATACAATGTGATTATGAAAAAGTATATTTTAATTACTATTCTATCACTTTTCTGCCTGCCCGCGATTGCGGAGAAAGGCCTTATAGTCAAAACCTCCGGCGAAGATGTATACATTGACATTACGGAAATGAAAACCCCGCCCGCCGCCGGAAGCGAATTCGTCATTTACCGCGAAGGCGAAGCGATAGTGAACCCGGTGACGGGAAAAAACCTCGGCTCAGACATGACAGAAACCGCGAAAGGCACAATCACCGAAGTGCATGAGAAATACGCGAAAGGCAAAATAACCTCAAAAACAGAGGAAATAAAACCCGGTTTTTTCGCCGAACTGAAAACCGCCGCGCAAGCTGAAATCAGGAAACTTGACGGGCAGGCTCAGGACGTGAATATCAACGCCGCCGCGCCGGTGTGGGAAAGCGAACCGGTGACCGGCATGATAGTGGATGTCGCGGCGGGCGATTTTCTGGGTGACGGATCAGCCCTGCTGGCGGCGGCAGAAGAACAAAAGCTGTCTTTATACAGAAAAGACGGGAACAAACTGGTTGAAATATCCTCGATAGCGCTGCCGTCCACAGTCAATATCGTTTCGCTTGAGACGCTAAAGGCGGGTTACGCCGATCTCAAAAAAGATTCGCTCATGATCAACACCTACGACTCGCAAAGCGACCGTCTGGACGCGGCGGTTTTCACCCTTGAAAACACGGAGTTTAAGCGCGCCAACCAGCTTAAATGGCTGGTGCGGCCCCTTAATCCGGTAACCGAACCGGCGGCGTTTTACACGCAGGAAGTTTATACCACGCAGGGCTTTAACCTGTCGTTCATCCGCCCGCTGGAATACAAAAACGCGGGTTTCTCGTCAGGTTCCGAAAAACTGTCGGTCCCGCGGATAAACTGGCTTTTCGGCCTTACCGTGGCGGATCTGGACAACGACGGGAAAAAAGACGCCGTTTACGTGGACCCCGGCGGCAGCCTGACCGTCCAGTACGACAAAAAGTCAAAATACGCCTCCTCGCGCTCGGGATTTGACAGAACGCCCAACCGCGCCCGCATAAAAAACAACACCGTTTACTTCCACAGCCGCATTCCGCTTAAAAAAGTACCGGGCGGCGCGGAATTTTTCGGGCTTTCAAACATTCCGAAATTCATCCTGGCAGACGCGTTCGCCAAATACGTGGACGCCGATTTGTGCAAATTCTCATGGAACGGGACAAAACTGTCCGAAGTGTCGCAAACCAAACTGGGCGGCCCGGCCTGGAACATAACTTACGGCTCTTTCGGAGGCTTTGAGGGAATTATCGCGCCGGTAAACATAATAGGGGACATGACGGTCATAAAGATTTACAAATTCTGATGAAAAACCTTTTGCTTAAACTTTGCCTGTGTCTGGCCCTGCCGGCCTTTATCCTGTCCGGCGCGCGGCTTGTTTACGCCCAGAACACCCGCCCGCTCGACAGGCCACGCCCCCAGAAAAGAAGCGTAAGCGTGCCCGATCCGGATGCCACACTGCCCGACGAGGCCGACAGCGCCGCCGAAATAGCCGACACCATCGCCGACGACGCGGACAAGATCGCCGATGACGCAGCAAGCATAAAAACACCCGCTTCCAAAAAAGACATTTCGGAAGAAATTCCCGACAACGCGCAAGACACTCCGGAACTCGCAGACACCACAAAAGACGACGCGGACGAAACCGCCGACGACGCAGGGGAAACCGCTTCCCCCGCCGATCAGCTGCAAGACGACGCGGACGCACCACCCCCTCCTCCGGCGAAACCGGCTTATAAACCCACCACGCGGCAGATCGCCGTTTCAACCGCGGTTCCGGAAGATTTGCGCGGCGCCGGTTTCCTGCTGGTGAGCGACGCCGACGACCCCCTTTGGCAAAACGCCGTCCGCGCCGCCGCGCAGAAACTGCCCAAGAACATACCGCTTGAAATCGTGTTCCAGTGCGACAACGTGCGCAAAATCCAGGACGGCATAGACAACCTGCAGTTCCGGCGGCTTGAAAAACTAGTGGTCATACCGTTTTTTCTCAATTCCTATTCGGAAAAATTCAACCGCCTGCAATACAGGCTGGGCTTTAAGGAAAAGCCCAACGCCTTTCCGCAATCGCCCTGCGGCAATTATTACGCGTCCGACCTGTTGCGCGCGAAGATACAAAGCCCCGCCACGATAACAACGGCGCTTGACGCGTCACCCGTGTATCTCAACGCCATAGCCCGCGCGCTTAAGACTCAGCTGGTGGGAGAACGGCCCGCGGCTTTTCTCCTCATCGGGCCTGGCGAAGCCGACGAAACCATAAACGCCGGACGGCTTGACACCATGCGCCAGATAGCGGCCGCGCTTGAAAAAAATTCCGTCACCGCGGCGGCGCGGGCCTTTGTCATCCGGCCCAGGGAAAGCTCCATCCGCGCCGTAGACCGCAACTTCCCCGATATGAGCAATCCGTCCAAAGGCACCATCTACCTTGACGACGGGAAACTGGCGAGGGAAAAAGACCCGCTTGAAAACCGGGGCCAAAGCATAGCCTCGCTGAGAAAAACCGCACTCGGCCTCGCGCCGGACTACAGCGTTTTCGCCGGAGGCTATTCGCTGGACAAATTCGAGCTGGACCGTATAGCCGAAACCGTTTTGGACGGAACCTTTCACACCTGGCTGGGCAACATCGAGCTGGATGAAAACGATTTGCGGGACTGGCTGGTCTCAAAAATCAATGAGGGCATAAACACGCCCCCCATGGACTTATACCCCAAAAAAGGGAAAGCTCTTTCGGAGCAGGAGAAATATGACAGAATGTCAAGCGAACGGCAGTAACCGGATACTGGTGGGCAACGCCGGTTTTGTGGAGCTGGTTGATTTCATGGGCGGGGACAACCGCGTGGTATCGTCCGCGCGCGTGACCTTCGCCGGAGAATCGAAGGGCGACGAACGCGATAAAAAGCTGATAAGCTATCTGCTCGCTCACGCGCACCTTTCCCCGTTCGAGCACAGCGTGTTCCAGCTGCACGTCAAATGCCCCATTTTCGTGGCGCGCCAGTGGATGCGCCACCGCTGGGGCTCCTATAACGAGGTGAGCGCCCGCTACACCACGGTGAAAGAGGATTTTTTCGCGCCGGACGCCTTCCGCGCGCAGGACACACACAACAAGCAGGGCTCGGTTTCGGCGGATTCGTTCGACCAGGAAAAACTGAAAACCATCTACGACGACTCCATAGCGGCAAGCTATAAAGCCTATTGCACGCTTATCGAAGCGGGCGTCGCGCGGGAAATGGCCAGAATGATCCTCCCCGTCGGGCAGTACACCCAGTTTTACTGGACGGTGAACGCGCGCAGCCTGATGAATTTTCTTTCCCTCCGGGCGGACGCGCACGCGCAGCAGGAAATCCGGGACTACGCCAACGCGCTTATAGAAATTTTTCGCGGCAGGATGCCGTGGACGTGGGAAGCGTTCTCCAAAGTGTTCGGAAACGGCGAAAAGCTGTCCGGACCCGCGCAGGATATCGGCGCGCACATAAAAAGTTTCTGAAGCGAGGTTTAACGATGTTTAAATTTCTGGCAA
>JBAYFS010000119.1:0-6990 GCA_041667045.1 Elusimicrobiaceae bacterium
AAAAGTAATGACGGCGGCGCGCACCGCGCCCAAAGGGCGCGGCATTGATAACCTTGCGATAGCCTGCGCTGACGGAGATGATTTGCGCAATCTCGCCAAACGCATGAAGGAACTGGCGGCGGAAACAAAAATGCCCTTTTTTGAAAGGGACGCGGATAATATCCTTTCCTGTTTTTGCGTGGTGTTAATTGGGACAAAAATAAGTCCTTCCGGGATGAACGAGGCTTGCCGCCTGTGCGGGTTTGAGTCCTGCGCCGCTAAACCGGCGGACACCCCGTGCGTTTTCAACGCGGGCGACCTGGGCATAGCGTTAGGTTCCGCCGCGTCCGTCGCGGCGGACGAAAGGGTGGACAGCCGCATCATGTTTTCCGCCGGCAAAGCCGCTCTTGAACTTGGTCTTTTGGGCAAAGGGGTGAAAATCGCGTTTGCCCTGCCGCTTTCGGTGAGCGGAAAAAGTCCTTTTTTCGACAGGAAATGACATGATAAAATGCTTTTTTCTTATTGCTGGGATTTTGCTTTTCAGTTCTCCCGTGCGCTGCCAGAGCAGCCAAACCGTCGCCGGGGTTGCGGCTGACACGGAAACTGTGAAGGCTTCTTCTGCTACGGTGGACACCGCGAAGGAAGACGTTGCCCGCGCGGCGCGCGAACTGAATAAAGCCAGATACGAGAAAATGATACTTAAAGCCGAACTGGAACCTTCGGCGGAAGGAAAAGTCCAGCTTTATACGCAGGCCTTGTCCCGGTGGAACAAGGGGTACGGCTCGGTAGTTAAGGGTCAGCTTTTGGAACGGCGCGGCACGGCCTACTCAAAACTGCGGAAATGGGACAGCTCGGCGGCTGATCTTAAAACCGCGCTTAAGCTTAATCCCAAATCCGTGGCGGGCAGGAAACTGCTCTCCCGCATTTACCAGTTGCAGGGCAAATGCGCGGCGGCTTCCGATGAAATAGGCGCGCTGCTTAAACAGGTTGGCAAAGGAGAATACGCGGATTTGTATTATCAGCGCGCGCTTATCAACGCGCTTTGCCTGCAGGATATGAAAAAATCAATCGCGGATTTCAACAGCGCGATCCGGACCGCGTATCCCGCCAAACATTCCGGCCTGATGCTCAAAAGTTTTCTGGCGCGGGGGGAATTGTACTGCCTGGCAGGAAATTTCGAGGAAGGCAACGCCGATATAGCGGAAGCGTCCCAGCTGGATAAAAGCCGGAAGGAGTATCTGGTGGCCCGCGGTACCTGCCGGATGTTTGAGCAAAAATTCACCGAGGCGGATCAGGATTTCACTGATTACATAAGTTCCACCACAGGTGAAGGGGCCGTGTCTGCCCCGGTGGCGAATGTGCTGGCGGAGGCGTATTGCAAAAAAGGGCAGATAGCGCTTGAGCGCGGCGAGCCGGAAAGCGCGCAGGATTTGTTTACCGAAGCCATAGGAGTCGCCCAGCCGGCGCCGTCGCTTGATAATCCCACGGGTGATAACCTGTTTAATATCTCCGACTGCTATTTTTACCGCGCCGGGATTTATGAGGGTGTGGGTGAGTATCTTTTTGCCGAACAGGATTACGAGCAGGCCTGCAAAATGGGCAACCGTCCGGCCTGCAGCCGAAAAAAACGCATGCTGAAAGAAGCCGAAGAAGAGGAAATTGATAAAGGATAAAAATATGAAAATACTGTTAAACGCGATTGTATTGTTTTCAGCCGCCGTGTCATGTTCCGCGGCGGAGAAGGTGAGCGGAGTCTTGTCCGCCGGCGAACCGGCTAAGAAGCCGCTGTCTTATTACGGAAAGCAGCTTTGCGCGCGGGGAAAGGTTGGCGCGCCGCTGTCAAAAACGGGAAGCGGCAAAGAAACGGTTTTCGCGGCGCGGCTGTCCGACGCGGGCGGAACCATAATGCTGAGTTACGCGGCCGGCACCGCCATAGCGGAAAATAACAGCGTTATAGCCTGCGGCATATTCAAGAAAAGCGAAACCGCCGCCGGCGCCGGTTATTCCGATATCCTTGTTTCAACGAGCATCGTTGACAAAGGCGCGAAGGAAAAAGAGCCAGCTCCGGCGAAAACAGCCAAATAATTGTCCGGGGGCAAAGACCTGCTTTTTATATTTTTGTATACTTTCTGAAAGGCGCAAAAAGCTTTTTTGCCGCCAAGGACTTAACACCGCGGCAGAGGTCTGCCGACGGAAACTTTAACGCTGAGAGGAACAATGAAAATTCATTCCTTTAATGTAACGCCCAAACTCCCGGAGAATATACAGGCTTTGGGGGAACTCACTCAAAACATGTGGTTCACCTGGAACTGGGACGCGATTCTGATGTTTGTGGATATGGACGAGGATCTCTGGAAACGCTCCCACCGCAATCCCAAATGGGTGCTGGGCGCGTTAGGCGAAAAACGGATATCCGAACTTAGCAAAGATCGTGATTTCGTCGAAAAACTCAATTCCATAAAAAAGGTATTCAGCGAATACCGCACGAAAAAAACCTGGTTCTCTGAGCATTGCGAAAAGTCCGAGGTGGACGCGTCTGTGGCGTATTTCTCCATGGAATTCGGCATCGGAGAAGGCCTGCCCATGTATTCCGGCGGCCTGGGCATGCTGGCGGGCGACCATCTGAAAAGTTCAAGCGATTTGGGCCTTCCTCTTGTGGGCGTCGGCCTTTTTTACCAGAAGGGCTATATCCAGCAGGTGCTTAACCGCGACGGCTGGCAGGTGGAACGCCATCCCGATAACGACTGGGCTAACATGCCCGTCGAGCTTATCCGCAACGCTGACGGCACCCCGATGACCGTGGAAGTGCCGCTCGGTTCCGAAATCATTCACGCGCGCATCTGGCGCGTGCCGGTAGGCAGAACTTCCCTTTACCTTTTAGACACAAACCTTCCTGAAAATCCGCCTTACCACAGATCCATCACCGAGCAGCTTTACGGAGGCGACCGCAATACCCGCATCCGCCAGGAAATTGTGCTCGGCGTGGGCGGCGTGCGCGCTTTGCGCGCCATGGGCATTACCCCGACCGTTTACCATATTAACGAAGGCCACTCCGCGTTTCTGCTCGTTGAGCGCGTGGCGGAGATTATGGCTGAAAAACACATGTCTTTCGACGAAGCGCGCGAAGCCGTGTGGTCCAGTTCGGTTTTCACCACACATACCCCGGTAATCGCTGGAAACGAGCATTTCGATCCCGAGCTTGTGCGCCGCTATATGGAAGTTTACGCGCAAAAACTCGGCATTTCCTGGGACCAGTTCCACGAATTGGGCAAGGAAACCGACGATTCCGCCACTTTCTGCATGACCGTGCTCGCGCTTAAGCTGTGCGCGTATAACAACGGCGTTTCCAAACTGCACGGCGAAGTCTCGCGCGATATGTGGCGCCGCGTGTGGCCCGGCCTTCCGTTTGAGGAAATTCCGGTCACCAGCATCACCAATGGCGTGCATACCTCGTCGTGGATTTCGCACGAGCTGTTAATGCTTTATAACGCCTTCCTCGCTCATGGAAATCCCGAGGCGCGGTACAATCCCGCCGACCTGATGAAATGGGACAAAATAGATTCCATCCCGGACGAGCAGTTCTGGGCGGTCCACAAGATCCGCAAGGAAAAGCTGATCAATCTTGTGCGGCAGCGCTATACCCGCCAGCTCAAACGCCTCGGCGCGGACGTTACGGTTTTGGAGGAATCATCCAAAATCCTCGATCCGAAAGTGCTTACCATAGGTTTCGCCCGCCGTTTCGCCACATACAAACGCGCCACGCTTATGTTCCGTGATCTGGATCGCCTGGCGCGCGTTATCAATAATCCCGAACGGCCCATCCAGCTGGTTTTCGCGGGCAAAGCCCATCAGGCTGACACGTTGGGTAAGGAATTGATCAAGTTCATAGTCAAGCTTATGGACGACCCGCGCTTTAAAGGCAAGCTGTTGTTCCTTGAAGACTATAACATGAACGTGGCCCGCTATCTCACGCAGGGCGTTGATATCTGGTTAAATAACCCGGTGCGCCCGATGGAAGCGTCAGGCACGAGCGGCATGAAATCGTCCATCAACGGCGTTTTGAATCTTTCCATCATTGACGGCTGGTGGGGCGAGGCCGGCAGCGGAAACGTAGGCTGGTCCATCGGCGGCTCGGAGCATTATAACGATGACGACGAACGCGATAACGTCGAATCCGGCGCGATCTGCAATCTGCTTGAAAAGGAAATTGCGCCGATTTATTACGATTCCGGCGAAAACGGCATTCCCACCCGCTGGATAAAGATGATGAAGAACTCGGTGAAAACCATAGTTCCTTATTTTAACACGCACCGCATGGTCCGCGAGTATTATGATATGATGTACATTCCCGCGCACCGCTACGGAAAGAAAATGGTGCAGGAAGAAAAAGCCCGTGAAACGGCCTTCTGGCGCAGAAGGATCGCCGCCAACTGGTCCAAGGTGCATATCGTCAACACGTCGGCGTCGGTCCGGCAGAAAACGGAAATCTGCGCGGGCAGCACGCTGAACTGTCAGGCGAAAGTGTGGCTGGGCGAGCTGTCCCCGCAGGACGTTTCGGTCCAGCTGTATCTGGGCATGCTTGATTACCACGGCGAAATTCAGGGCAAACCGATTGAGATGCAGTACAGCGGCACGGAAGGCGACGCTTATGTTTATGAGCTTAAGCTGAAAAATGACGATTCGGGCCGTCACGATTACGCCATGCGCGTGATCCCGAAAAACGCGAACGTGCCCAACCCGTTCACTCCCATTTTCATCAAATGGGAAGAATAGGATAAAACGGAATTGAGCAAATAAAATCCGGAGCGAAAAACGCTCCGGATTTTTTTATAACAGATTGAGCAAGCCTAAGCCGGGACGTTCGCTTCCGCCGCTGTAGCTTTTTTGGAATTTTGATGGTGATAGTACATGTAAAACCCTATCACCGCCCAGAGAATTTCGCGCATGTGGCGGATAATGGCGAACGAGAATCCGAAGCTGGGGTTAAAGCCCAGCGCCGCGAAAATTGCGGTTTTTGTGGCTTCCTGCGTGCCGGCTTTGCCCGGCACGGCGAAGAAAATTCCGTCCATGAATATGGACAGCAGTTCTATAAGCACCGCTGTTTCAACCGTTACGGTGTGGCCCAGGAATCGGCATATCCAGTAGGCCTCAAACGCGCCCCACAGATAGGCCAGCAGGAAGAAAAGCGTGGACAGCGCGAAGCGGCCCGGGCATTCCCGCACGAAAAGCATAATCTCGCGGTCAACGCTTTTAAGGTGCTGCCATACTGAAAGTTTTTTGTTTTTGTCGGCTTTTTCCGGCTGTTTTTTTATTAGCGCGCCGCGCACTTCCATCAGCACGATAAGCCCTATAATCCCACCCAACAGCCAGCCGCCGCCTTTAAGCAGGCCGCCCATCCCGTCCAGATTCACTCCGCGCGCGAAAGCCCACGCCAGCCCCGCTATGGACGACAACACCATAGCCAGCGCCTGCGTTATTTTAGCCAGCGCAACGGAGGAAAGCCGTTCGGCTAGCGGGTGTTCGCTGCCCAGCATTATGGTGCGCGACCATTCGCCCGCCAAAGTGGCCGACGGCGTCAGATAATTCACCCCGTCTCCCGCCACCCGAATTTTCAAAATATCCCTAAACGGTATTTTCGCCGCCGTCTGTCTCGAGAAGGAATACTGCCAGCCCAGGGAATTGAAAACAAACGCCACTATTTCCTGAAAGAAAATAAGCAGAAATCCCGCGCCGACCATGCTTATAGACCCGCAGACCATCGCAAAGTCCATTTTATGCAAAAGCACACCCAGCATGGTCATGCCGGCGCACAGGAGGGCTATTTCGAATTTTTTCATAGATGCGTGTTTTCCTTTCTGTTATACTATAGTAAATTATGAAAAAGAAATTAATTTGCTTGCTGCTTATGTCCGCTTTTTCTTCCGTCCTTTCCGCGCAGGTGACCACTTCCGCCGCGCCCGATGAGGACGGCGTTGTGTGGAAAAAAGTTGAAACCCCGCATTTTACCGCGTATTATGAAAAAAACTGGGCCCCTTCCGGCCTGGTTTTGGAACTGGAGCGCATTCATTCCACTCTTAACATGAACATGTCGTCTTTCGCAGGATGGATTAGCGGTGGGAAAATCACGCTTTACATTTATAAAAACGAGAGTTCGTATTTGAAAAGCCATTTCAAACCGATGAAATGGGCCCGCGCCATAGCGCTTGTCGGCGGTGCGCCCACTATCGTGCTTTATGACTATCCGGACCGGAAAGAATTCACTGAAGTGGTCGCGCACGAATCCACGCACCTTATTCTCGGCGATTATTTCAAGGACGCGCCCGGGGCGCTGCCCTTGTGGTTAAATGAGGGTATGGCGATTTTTAACGAGGACAGCACCGCCGGTTTGGGGCAAGGGGCCTGGTCCGCCTCCCTGAAATACAAGGGCGCGGACGGATTCATGCCGACCGAAAAATTCGTCGAAACAGAAGTTAACGCCGACACGTCCAGCACTACCGTGCAGATGTGGTATCTCCAGGCTTACGCCACGGTGCAGTTCCTCTACCGACCCGATAAAAAAATGCAGTTTAAGGTTTTTATGCTTTCCGTGAAAGAAGGCATGCCTTTCCGGGACGCTGTCTGGAAGGCCTACCGGTATTCCAGCCTCAGGGAACTGGACAATGATTTTAAAGCCTGGGTGAAGACCAGTTCCCGCGCCGCGAAAGACACAGGCTTCGGTTTTTCGGGAAGCGGTTTTGTGCCTTTTGAGACAGGGTATTCAAGATTCAATAACAGGGAATTTACGCGTCCGGCGGAAAACGGTCAATGAAAAAGGCAGTGTCTGCTGTCCAGTTCGCAGGCTTTGTCGAAGGATTGAAAAGCGTTGGCGTATTTGCCGTATTCCAGCAAAGCGAAACCTTTACTGTAATATAACCGCGGATCGTCGCTGTTTTTTTCAAGCCCCGAGTCGGCTATGGCGACCGCCATGGCGAACTGTTTCCTTTCTTTATAAAGTTCGGACATGCCGGTCCG
>JBAYFS010000120.1:0-6968 GCA_041667045.1 Elusimicrobiaceae bacterium
CGCCAGATTCTGCAGCGTTCGATATCGGATTTTGAGCGGAATCTGCACCCCGAGCTCGTCGCCGGACTGGAAAAGCTTATCGGGGCAAAACCGGGCGGAGATGTTATCCACGGCCTTATGCTTTTCCTTAATAATCCAGCCAATCAGCCCGTTGTCCGCAAAAGCGCTAAACAGATTGCGGATGTCGCGCTTGCGTTTATTTTGCAGGTTCATGCCGATGCGGACCAGATCGCCACAGCGTTCAGGGCCAAGGGCGTGAGATTTTAGCGCGCCGTCGCGGCATAAACAGTTTTGTAAATTATTCTCCGGCACGTAAAACCAAAATTGATGGTTTTACGTGCCGTTTTTTATACCATTTCGCCTTGGCGGAAAATTGTAAAATATCGGGACGGGAGGCGTTATGAAATCGAAGCAGGCGGATTTATATTATTTTTCCGGCACGGGCAACACACTGCTCGCGGCGCAGGAATTGCGGGCCGCGCTGGCGGAAAACGGCGTTTCCGTCCGCCTCTTAAGACTTGAGAAAAGCGATCCGGCGCTGGCGGACACCAGCCGCGCAATCGGCCTGGCTTTCCCCGTGGCGATGTCAACGTATCCTTTTGTATGGAATTTCATGCGCGCGCTTCCCGATGCAAACGGCACCGAAGCGTTTATGCTGGCGACAATGGCCGGAGGGTCCTTCGGGCTTGTCGGCGCGCTGAAACGGACGCTTGCGGCAAAAGGGTACACGCCTGTCGGCGCGTGTGAAGTAAGAATGCCCATGAATATTTTTTATGTGGCGGGCGAAGCTTTCGCGCAACGGCGCAAGATTTCCGGTTTGGCCGGTGTCCGCGCTTACGCGCGGTCTTTGGCGGACGGCTCCGCGACCTGGCCGGGAAAATTCATTCTTTCCGATCTGGCCCACTGGCTGTATCTTCTGGTTATACGCAGTTGGAAGTGGCAATGGCATCAGCGCGCTTTTCGTTTCAAGGTTAACGGGCGGCTGTGCAATAAGTGCGGTTTATGCGGGGCATTGTGTCCTGTCGGCAATATTACGTTTAAGCCGGAGCCGGAATTCGGCCTTAAATGCGAGTATTGCATGCGCTGTGCGTCTTACTGTCCCAAACAAGCCATAAAAACCCTGTTCGTTTATAAGGACCGTACTTACAAGGCCGCACCACTTCCCTATGAGCGGGTAGCGGATTAGGATTTATTTGCCCGGCGCGACAATGCCCACCTTAATGTAACCGCCGAAACCGAACGCGTCTGTTTTTTCAGCCATGGCGGACAAAAGCTTCCCGTCCGCCACCCAATATGGTTCGTACCAGTCCCTGTCAACGTCAAAGACGAGTACGCGCCTGGTTTTACCGTCGTACGCGCCGATAACGGACACGTGGGCCCATTGATCGCCGGGCGCGGCGGTAAGATCGTTCTGCACGAAGTGTATTATTATGAAGTCATTGGGATTATTTTCGTTTTCTTCCAAAGCTTTTCTCAGAAGCGCCAGGTTTTTATCATCGGCGGAAGTTATTTCTCTCTCCTCCGCCGCCACGCCGGGCAGATAGCTTGGGAAAGTATTTTGTATGAATCCCGCCAGCTGCGAAAGAGTTACTCCGTGGTTGCCGTCCAGGCCGGGTTCGGAAACTAGCGCTCGCCAGTTTTTGTTTTTATCGGCAAGTTCCTGCGGCGTGACGTTTCTGTCCGTGTTCAGGGAAGGCTTTTGCCGGCGGATGAGGCTGTTTAAAACCATGGCGGACGAGGCGGCTGAGCAGGAATAATTATTGAACTGTGGCGTGTAGAACGAGGCCGCCAGCCAGAAATCGTAAGCCGGGTGTCCGGGGGTTTGGAAATACGCGCGGTCTTGCCACAGCGGCACGGCGAACGGCTGTTCCGCCGGCCCGTATTTAGGGACATATTCCGCTTGCGCGCAACAGCACAGAAAAAGAAGGATAAACAGTTTGTGCATTAAGTCCTAGAGGCTCAGCATACGAAAAAACTCCGTGCGCCGCTCGTGGTTTTTAAACAGTCCGCGGGTGGCGGTGGTTATCATTTTCGTTTTCTGTTTCTGGATGCCGCGCGAGGTCATGCAGAAATGCTGGGCTTTGGCGGTTACGATAACGCCTTTCGGGCAGAGCCGTTTTTCAATTTCGTCGGCTATATTGTTAACAAGCCGTTCCTGCAACTGGAGCCGCCGCGCGAACAGTTCGCACACCCGGGCGAGTTTTGATATGCCCGTGATTTTTCCGTCGGGGATATAGCCGACGTGAATTTCTCCGAAAAACGGCAGCAGGTGGTGTTCGCAGGTGCTGTAAAAATCAATGTCCCGGAGAATTATCAGTTCGTTGTTGTCGTCGCACTTGAACAGCTTGAAAATCCTGTCGGGGTTTTCCGCGTACCCGCCGTAAAGCTTTTCCCAGCTTTTGATGACGCGGTACGGTGTGTCGGCCAGTTCCGGCCTGTCCGCGCTGTCGCCTATATAATTGAAGAAATCCCGGAACAGCAGTTCCATTTCCTCGGCGGTTTTCCGCTTGCGGGGGGTTAAGATATCTTTAAATATTTGTGAGTCTGTACGCTTAGTCGCCATGTTGTGTGCTCCATTACATAATCAATAGTCTGCTTTTCCGTCTCGCCGAATACCGGCTGAAGCATTTTGTGCCGGAACCCCGCCGTGTCGTATTTTGTCAGGTCCTGCCCTTCGTAAACTATTTTTATTTCGCTGCCCTTTTTTTGTCTGAATGACGCGGATTTAGGGCTTACCGTTATCCAGTTTATCAAATCTTCCAGCGGCGCCAGGCTTTTGGTTCCGTTGGTTTCCACGGCCACATAATACCTTCGGAATCTGTTCAGAATTTCTTCGTCAAGCTGCAGGGCCGGTTCGCCGCCCGTGAAAAGCAGGCTGCGGCATTTATACCGCGCGACCTCTTTTTCTATTTCATCGAGCGTCATCTCCGAAAACCTGCCGTGTTCCGTGTCGCACCAGCGGCATTTTCGATTACAGCCGGAAAACCGCACGAAGATGAACGGCCTGCCCGTGTTGCGCCCTTCTCCCTGGACGGAATAGAAAATTTCGTTTATTCTGTACTTTTTATTCCTCTTCATATGTGGCCAGGCTGCCGGGCGCTTCTTCCACGTCGGCCTTGTAGCAAAAGGGAACGTTTTCCGCTATCCACTGCGCCAGATGCTCGGCTGTGGGATTGCAATCCAGTTTTTCATTAAGGCTGGCGTGGTCGAACTTGTCCGTAACCAGTTTTTTAATCAATCCGAAATCCACCACCATGCCGTTCTGGTCCAGTTCGCTGCGGCGGCAGTAGACGGTTATCGTCCAGTTGTGCCCGTGCATTTTCGAGCAGGGGCTTTCATAGTTCAGTTTGAGCTGGTGGCTGGCAGAAATGGTGAAGGTTTTTTTTATTTTGTACATTCGGTTTCCTCGTAGACTGTTTCGTCTTTCACGCCCGCAAGCGAAAATGCTTCCTTGCGTTCAACGCAGGTGCCGCAGGTGCCGCAGTGTTTCGCGCCGCCTTTGTAGCAGCTCCAGGTTCCGGACATGATTTTTTCCAGGCCCAGCTTTTTCCCGGTCATGGCTATATGGGTTTTCGTCATCGCGGAAAACGGACTCAGAATTTCCACCCGCGTGTAGGTTCCGGCCTGCACCGCTTTGCTCATGGCGGCTATGAAATCGGGGCGGCAGTCGGGATAGATGGCGTGGTCGCCGGAATGATTGGCTATGGCGATTTTCGAGCAGTTTTCGCTTTCCGCTATGGCGGCAAGATAGCTGAGCATAATCCCGTTGCGGAAAGGAACGACGGTTTTTTTCATGACCGCGTCTTCATAATGCCCGTCCGGCACGGGTCCGCCGGTCAAAAGCAGATCGCTTTTTATATGCTCGAAATTCAGGTCCAGCTTGATAAGGGCCGGGCATATTTTTTCCGCCGCCGCCCGTTCTGCCGCGTTATGCTTCGCGCCGTAGCTGAAGTTTATGCCGCGCACGTTATACCCGAGCGACTGCAGGTAGAAATAGCAGACACAGCTGTCCAGTCCGCCGCTGAGGCTTAATAGCACGGTTTCACGCATAATGTAAGTATAGAAAATATAAGGGCAAATTTGCTTATTTTGCGATAACGGACATGAACATCGGGACAATTTCCACCGCGATAAGAATGATAACGATAATTTCCAGCCAGTGGCTCCTGCGCGAGTTTATTTCGCCCTGCGCTAGCTCGGACAACTGCGCCAGCGTGGCCATTTTCCGGTCAACGCTGGCGCGCCAGTCGTTAAAGCGGAACTGGCGGCTGGCGGAGCGGAAAACGGTGGCCAGGTAAAAGTCGCCCACTGTTTTTATGGAGTTGTCAACTCGGGCGATGAGCTCGGAGAATTCAATGTATTTCTGGCTGGCTTCCTCGCTTAGGCGGGCGTAGAAATTGGTGAGAATGCTGCCCCGCTTTTCTTCGATGGAATCGTAGAGCGTGTCGAGCCGGGATTCCAGCACGTCGTCATAATAGCGCATTTCAAGAAGATGGGTAAGGCAGAACTCGATGATGTCGGCCACGTCGGTTTCGCCGTCCGGCTCGATTAAAAGCGCGCTGTTCCAGTCAATTATCGCCATATCGTGGCGGCTGTACTGGAGCGCGTCTTCGTTTATCATTCGTTTTGTCTTGTCCGCCAGTTCCTCAACTCGTTCCGCCAGAATAAGGCCCGCCACATCGGCCCGGGCCAGCAGATCCTGCGGAGAAGATGCGCCTTCGAACTGTTCGATGAAATAGGTTACATAATCCTCCAAAGTCGTCCAGTCGGAGGGATTGATTATAGCGGGCGCTATGCGTTTTACCAGATTGTCCTTCCAGGTCCGCGCGGCGGCGTCTATGGCCGTGGCGGTGTCCGCCCAGGCTGCGAGGCGCAAAAGTTCGGACCAGGGCGTTTTCTCCGCCAGAGGAACGGAAAACATGATGGAGATAACCCCGTAATTCCACACTTTTGCTGACACTTCAGCCGTTACCGCCGCGCCGGCTATGGTAAAAGTTTCCTGCCCCAGGTTTATTTTCAGCGGCGCGTCGCGCATGATCATGGCGTTGCGCTTGTCGGTTGTGAACCGGGAGCGGCTGCTTGCCGTGTCGGCCAGGGATTTTTCGGCTTTGCCCAGCAGGATTTCGCCGCCCGCGTCTAAAACGCGGTAGATGAAAACCGACCCCTTAAGTATGGATACTTCGTTGTTTTCCATCAGTTGTCCCAGGAAAGGATTATTTTGCCGGATTTGCCGGACAGCATAAGTTCGAAAGCCTCTTTATAGTCCTCAACCATGAAATGGTGCGTTATTATGCCGGAAACGTCAAGGCCGCTTTGCAGCATGGAAGACATTTTGTACCAGGTTTCAAAAATCTCGCGTCCGTAGATGGCTTTCATCAGAAGGCCTTTGAAAATAACCGAGCCCCACGGAATTTTTGTGGAATCCGGCAGAATACCCAGAAGCGCTATCTTTCCGCCCATGCGCACGTTGGCCAGCATGTCGTTAAAGGCCACGGGACTGCCGGACATTTCCAGCCCCACGTCGAAACCTTCTGTCATGCCAAGCTCTTTCATCGCGTCGGACAGGGCTTTTTTCCGCACGTCCACCACCGTTTCGATGCCGAGTTTTTCAGCCAGTTCCAGGCGGTAATCGTTCAGATCGGTTATGACGACATGCCGCGCCGCCACGTGTTTGGCGATCATACCGCCCATAATGCCGATCGGCCCCGCGCCCGTTACCAGGACGTCCTCGCCGATAAGGTCGAAAGACAGGGCGGTGTGGACCGCGTTGCCCAGCGGGTCCAGAATAGCCGCGATATCGTCTGAAATATGCGGGCCGACGGGAAAAACGTTTGAGGCCGGCATAGCCAGATACTGCGCGAACGCGCCCGGCTTGTTAACCCCTATTCCTTTTGTGTGGATGCACAGGTGCCGCGCTCCCGCGCGGCAGTTGCGGCAGTAGCCGCAGACTATGTGCCCCTCACCGGACACGCGCTGGCCCACTTTTATGCCGGTGACGGCGCTGCCCGTTTCAACCACTTCGCCCACGAATTCATGGCCCACGTGCATGGGGACCGGTATGGTTTTCTGCGCCCATTCGTTCCATTCGTAGATATGGGCGTCCGTTCCGCAGATGGCGGTTTTGTTTATTTTTATAAGAACGTCGTTTTCTGTCAGAGTAGGTTCCGGCACTTCTTCAAGCCAGAGGCCGCGTTCGGCGTATTTTTTTACAAGCGCTTTCATATAGGTTTTGCTCCTGTCCTGGTACGAAAATTGTACAAAAAAGTCCGCGGTTAAAGTATGGCGCAGTCAATCAGCGCCCGCAGGTAGGCGGCGGACCGCCGCAAAAGCCCGTCCGGATAATCATATTGCGCGCTGTGCAGCGGGGCGTGTTGCGTTCCTGCGCCTATCCAGACGAGCGCGCCGCCGAACTTTTTGGTGAAATAACCGAAATCTTCGCCCGTGGGGAAAGAGCCGCGCGGTTCCATGCTTTTCATTCCCAAAGTCCGCGCCGCCTGCCGGGCGAGTGCCGCCGCGTGTTCGCCATTGGCGGTTTCCGGGCATTCGTCCGTAAGCGAAACGGAAACTTTAAGTTTGTATCTGGTGGCGGTTTTCCGCGCGGAAGCCGCGCATTTTTTAATTAATTTTTTAAGTTCCGCGTCCGTTTCCGCGCGTACGGTGAGGCACAGCTCGCCGTCGCCCGGCGAAGTGCCGAACGCCCGCCCGCCGAGTTTTATTCCGATAACGGTCAGTTTCGCGCCCTTCACGCCGCGCGGGAGCTTCTGCGCGGCCCGGACTATTTCAGCAAGCGCAAGGGCCGGATTATTGCCTTTTTCCGGCTCGCTGGCGTGGGAGGTTCTGCCTTTTAAAAGAATGATCAGCCCGGCGGTGGCCCGGCAAATCACGCCGCACTTTATTAAAAGTGTGCCCTTTGAAATTCCGGGGCAGTTGTGCAGGGCGAAAGCGATGTCCGGTTTCAGAACGGCGAA
>JBAYFS010000121.1:0-6953 GCA_041667045.1 Elusimicrobiaceae bacterium
GAAAAATCCAATCAGACCAAGGGCAGCACCCTTGAAGTGGTGGGGCATTACCATCCCCGCCGCGAGAAGCTGTCTGAGCAGATTGCTTTGGACATGCCTCGCGTGGAGCATTGGATTTCAAAGGGCGCCTTGCCCAGCGAAACCGTTGCGAACATCATCCGCAAGACGTCAAGCGGAACAGAGAAGTAAACAGCCTTTGGCCGGGTGGTTTACCGGTTTGAAGGGAGATTGAAATGAAAGAACTCGCTGAGTATCTTCTAAAAGCGTTGGTTGAAAAACCCGAAGCGGTCGCGGTATCGGCCTCGGAGGAAAACGGCGTTATGCGCCTGAAAGCCAGCGTGGCAGACTCGGACAAAGGCAAGGTAATAGGAAAGGACGGAAAAGTGATCAAGGCCGTGCGCGCGGTTATCGCCGCAGGCGCGGCTAAGACAGGCAAGAAAGTTTTTCTGGATCTTGAGTAATACCTATGCGTTTCGACACGGTTACGCTGTTTCCTGAAATGATTGACTCGCCCCTTTCACAAAGCATTGTGGGCCGGTCGCGCGAAAAAGGGATAGTGGAACTGGGTTACGTTGATCCGCGGAATTTCACGCAGGACCGGCACCGCAGCGTTGACGACAGGCCTTACGGCGGCGGACCGGGAATGGTTATGATGTGCGAACCCCTGTATCAGGCGGTCGAAAGCGTCAGGCGGACGGATTCGCTTGTCGTGATGCTAGGCCCCAAGGGCGTGAAATTCAACCAGGAAGTGGCGCGCATGCTTGCCAGTCGTCCGCATGTTGTTCTTATCTGCGGGCACTATGAAGGCGTGGACGCCAGGATAAACAGATACGTTGACATTGAAATCTCGTTAGGTGATTTCATAATGACCGGCGGAGAGCCCGCCGCGGTTGCCGTGATTGACTGTGTTACGCGGCTGCTGCCGGGTGTTTTCGTTAAGGACAATGTTCCCGATACCGAATCCTTCAGCGGGGACCTCTTGGAAGCACCTCACTACACCAGACCCGCCGTTTGGCGGGGCATGAGCGTTCCGGACGAGTTATTGAGCGGGAACCATCGTGCGATCGAGCAGTGGCGTTTGGAGCGATCGCGCGCTTTAACCAGGAAATTCCGCCCGGATTTGCTTAAAGCTTTGGAGGAACAAAATGGAACTTAGACAACAAGGATTAAAAACAGACATTCCGAGCTTCCGGCCCGGAGACACCGTGCGCGTGCACACAAAAGTTGTGGAAGGCGCGAACGAAAGGATTCAGCTGTTTGACGGCATAGTCATCGCCCGCCGCGGCAGCGGAATCTGCGAAACTTTCACGGTGCGGAAAACTTCGTTCGGAGTCGGCGTGGAAAGAATTTTCCCCGTGCACTCGCCCAGAATCGAGAAAATCGAGATGATGAAACAGGGCAAGGTGCGCCGCGCGAAACTTTATTATATCAGAGAGCTTTCGGGTAAAGCAGCCAGAATCATGGAAAAGAAAGAAGCCGAACCGACGCAGGCGAAGCGCTAATTTTTTTCTTCTGGAGTTTTCCTTGACGAGACAGGTTTTCGACGAGGATTTGGCGCGGCAGTACGGAGCAGGCGCCCTTATTGGAATAGATGAAGCAGGCAGGGGCCCCCTAGCGGGGCCCGTAACTGCCTGCGCTTGTGTTTTGCCCAAAAACGCCTATCCCCTGCTGTCCGGCGTGAACGACAGCAAACAGGTTTCCCCCCGGAAAAGAGAACTGCTTTACGATCTGATTAAGCGGTGCGGCGCGGTTTACGCCGTGTCGTTTGTCTCGGCGGCGGACGTGGACAGGCTTAACATATTGCAGGCCACGTTCAAGGCGATGCGGCAGGCCGTGTCCGAAATAGCGGACAAGGTCGCAAACCCTTTGTGCGTGGTTGACGGCAGCAACGAAGTGCGCGGCCTGACCCTGCCCCAGAAAGCGGTGATAAAGGGCGATTCCAAATCGCTGTGCGTGGCCGCCGCCAGCATTATGGCGAAGGTTGAGCGGGACCGGTATATGCTGGAGCTGGATACAAAGTACCCTGTTTACGGGTTCGCCGGGCACAAGGGCTACGGCACGGCGGAACATATGAAGGCGCTGGCGGAACACGGGCCGTGTCCAGAACACCGGACAACATTCATTCCTATCTGGTATTGCTGCAAAGGAAGCTGAAAAGCTTCCTTTTTTTTATGCGCGACTTGTTTAAAAAAATATTCGGATCGGGCGACCACCTCTCCGCCGGACGCAGCGCCGAGCGGGAAGCTACCGGCCTCCTTGCCGCGAAAGGGTATAAAATACTGGCGACGGATTTCCGTGCGCGCGGCGGCGAAGTGGACATAATCGCGGCCAGTGGCGGCGTGCTGGTTTTTGTCGAGGTCAAGGCGCGGCGCAACGCCGATTACGGCGGCGCGCATTACGCCATCTCGCAAGCCAAACGCGGCAGGATTGTTTCCGCTTCGCTGAGTTATATAAAAGCGAAAAAGCCGGTTTTTGATTCGCTCCGGTTTGACGCGGTGCTTTTTTGCGGCGGGCAGGTTGAGCATATCGAGGACGCGTTCACCCCGTCCGAGGAATTTTTGTTTTGAGTTAATGGATTAATATGTCATTGCCTAACCGAATCCTTTTTTGTTAATCTTAGGCGATGCTGAAAATACGACGGTAAACCGTTCTCCGCAATCTAGCGCGAAGAATGACAATGAGGATAACATGCTTGAGAAAAAGAAACTGCACCTGTCCAGAATTAACAAAGCTTCCGCATGGCTTAAGAAAAAACTGAAACGTCTGTCTCCCGATACGCTCATGATTATGGGCAGCGGGCTCTCCAAATCGGTCCCCCCCCTTGAAGATTCCGTAACAATTTCTTACGCCGATATCCCGGGCTTCCTGCGCCCCACGGTGGAAGGGCACACCGGCGAGCTGGAGGTGGGCAGATACGGGAACCGGGTCGTCGCCGTCATGAAAGGCCGTTTCCATTTTTACGAAGGGCATGATATCAGCGATCTCGCCATTCCTCTGCGCGTGTTCGGCAGGCTGGGCGTGAAAAACGTTATCGTTACCGCGGCGGCGGGTTCGGTGCACAAGGACGTGAATCCTGGCAGTTTCGTCATATTAAAAGACCACATCAATTTCATGGGCGTTCACCCGCTCCGCGGCGTTTATGACAGCAGTTTCGGTGCCATGTTCACCGATTTCACCGACGCATATGACAAGCGGTTCAGAACCGCCGCTCTGGCCGCGTGCAGAAAAAATAAAATTCCCTCACGTGAAGGCGTGTATCTCGCCACCATGGGGCCGACTTATGAAACCGCCGCCGAGATACGGATGTATAAAATGTGGGGTGCTGATGTAATAGGCATGTCAACCGTGCCGGAAGTGCTCGCGGCCCGGCAGCTGGGAATGCGGATTCTGGGCGTGTCGTGCGTAACCAATTTGTGCACGGGGATTTCAGCCACTCCCCTTAACCACGAGGAAGTGCTGGAAGTGGGCAGGCTGGTGGCGGAAAAATTCAAAGGGTTCGTGGCGGATTTGCTTAAATCGAAGGCTTTCGAGGACATATGCGGATAATTGACATCATCATAAAGAAGCGTGAACGCATGGCGTTAAATCAGGCGGAGTTTGATTTTGTGGCGAAAGGCGCGGCGGACGGTTCTATAGCGGATTACCAGCTGTCGGCTTTTCTGATGGCGTGTTTCCTTAACCCGCTTTCCGACGCGGAAGCGGCGATGTTCACAAAGGCCATGGCTTTTTCCGGCAAGAAGCTTTCGTTCCCTGAAATAAAAAAACCGAAAGTGGACAAGCACTCCACGGGCGGAGTGGGCGACGGGATTTCCCTGGCGCTGGCCCCCCTTGTGGCCTGCGCGGATTTAGCCGTGCCCATGATGTCGGGCCGCGGCCTGGGCCACACCGGCGGCACGCTGGACAAGCTGGAAGCCATGAAGGGTTTCCAGGTCCGGATTGCGCCTGAAAAAATTAAAAAACAGATGAAGGCTCTGGGTGTGTGCATGTTCGGGCAGACCAGCGATCTGGCGCCCGCCGACAAAAAACTTTACGCGCTCCGCGACGCCACCGGCACGGTTGAAAGCAGGCCGCTGATCGTGGCCAGCATTCTTTCCAAAAAATACGCGGAAGGCGTGGACGCGCTTGTCATGGACGTGAAATTCGGGTCCGGCGCGTTCATGCGGGAATATGCGGACAGCAAAAAACTCGCGCAGTCGCTGGTGCGCACGGCTTCCATAATGGGGCTGAAATGCACCGCGCTTTTAACCAACATGGACCAGCCGCTGGGCCGCGCGGCGGGCAACGCGAACGAAATGCTCCAGTCCATAAAAATCCTTAAGGGCGATAAAGATATCGCGCCGGATTTTTACGAACTGCTGATCGAAACCGGCGCGCATATGCTGGTTATGGGCAAAAAAGCCAAAACGGTTGCCGCCGCCAGGGCTAAACTGGAAAAATACATAGCGTCCGGCGAAGCGCTTGAAAAGCTCCGCCAGATGATTAAATGGCAGGGCGGCGATCCTAAGCTGGTTGACTCGCCGGAAACCCATCTTAAAGACGCGCGCAAAATGCTGGAATTTAAAGCGGACAAAGCGGGCTGTATCAGCCGCATGGACGCCAGAATCACGGGAGAGGCCTGTGTCCTTCTGGGCGCGGGCAGGAGCCGGATGGAGGATTCCATTGACTTCGGCGCGGGCATGTGGTTCGCGCGCAAGGTCGGCGATCCGGTCAAAAAAGGCGATGTTATAGCGCGGCTGTACGCGTCGGACGCGAAACGCCTTAATGACGGCGCGCTCCGGTTCTCCCAAGCGGTGACAATCCAAAAGGGAAAGGTTGCAAAGCCCTGTATTATCAGGGAAATCATAAAATGACCACAGGAAAAACCTTCGTATCAAAGCACCCGCTGTTGCAGGATAAGATCGGCCGGCTGCGGCATAAAGGCACGCATCCCGCCGATTTCAGGCGTCTGGTCGGCGAGATAACAATGCTGTTGGGCTACGAAGTCCTTTGCGACTTGAAGCTCGATAAGGCCGACGTGCAGACCCCTCTGGGCATATGGCAGGGCGGAAAAGCGGCGCAGGAGATAACGATAGTGTCCATTCTGCGCGCCGGGCTCGGCATGGCCGAAGGGTTCATGAAGCTTGAGCCTACGGCGAGATGCGCGCATATCGGCGTATACCGCAACGAGGATACCCTTGAGCCAGTGCGCTATTACGCGCGTTTCCCGGCGAATATAGACAAGCATTACGTTGTCCTGGCCGATCCCATGCTCGCCACCGGCGGTTCCGCGGTGGAGGCTATAGACATCTTGAAAAACCAGGGCGCGAAGGGTATTGTGTTCGCCTGCATCATCGCGGCGAAAGACGGGGTGAGCCATGTGCATAAAATACATCCCGACGTGCCCATTTACATCGGCTCTCTCGACGAAAAACTGAGCGATAAGGGCTATATCCTCCCCGGGCTTGGCGACGCCGGAGACAGGATGTTCGGCACAGTTTAATCACGGCCGCAGTGCTGTTGTTTTTTACGGTTTTGCGCCGGACGGGATTGCTTTTTTAAAATTTGAGTTTTGGCTCAACAAAAAACCGGACTGTTTATCAGTCCGGTTTTTTGTTTAAGCAATATTCTTAAGGCGCTTTAGATATCCGACGCGGCTATTTTATCGAGGGTCAGCTTGTTCATTATCATGATTTCTTTGCCGTTGCGCTTGATGATTTTCTTTTTCTCGAAATCCGCCAGAATGCGGACCGCGGTTTCCACCGTCAGGCCGGCCATTTCGGCCAGTTCGCGCCGTTTTACGCCTTTTACCACGAATTTGGGTGTTTTGCCCGTTTCGGGGGTGGAGGCTTTAATTATAACGTCCGCCATGCGGGTGCGGGCGGGTTTGTAGGCGATATCCCGGGCGCGGCTGTCCCCAGCGCGCACATCCAGAGCGAGAGCGCGCATAACCGCGACGGAGGCGTCCGGGTGTTTGCGCAGAAAGTCCAGAAAAAGAGCGTTATCAATCAGCGATACCACCGAAGTCCCCATAACTTCCCCGCTGGACTGGAAATTGCCGCCCGCGAAAAACGCTATGTGCCCGACCAGATCGCCGCCCTGTTCTATGCGGGAGATCAGCTGCTGTCCGTTGGCGCTGGTTTTGTAGATTTTGACCCGTCCCGCGCAGACTATGAAAAGGCCGGGCGGGATTTCGCCTTCGTTAAAAAGATATTCTCCGTCCTGGAACGAACAGGTTGAACGCAGGCTTCTCCAGGTTTTTTGGGCCGCGCGGTCAAAAAAATTGTAAAGGCAGTTGACTTTGGACAGGCATTTTTCGCAATCAGGAACGTCCTTCTTTGTAAATGACATGGGATTCTCCTGACTCCATTTTAGCAAATAAAGCGCCCCGTGTCGCTGACAGGCCATATGCCGGGGCCAAACTATTTCCAATTTGCTAAACTTGCTTTATGTTTAAAGATATCATGCGCCTGGGCAGGGAAAGCCTTATTTACGGTTTTTCAACCGTCATCGCGCGGCTGCTCAACTTTCTGCTGGTGCCTTTTTACACCTATTTCCTACTGCCGGCGGAATACGGCGTGGTGTCCTCCGTTTTCGCCTATATAGCGTTCCTAAACATTATTTACCAATACGGTATGGACCAGGCCTATATGCGCTTCGCCGCGGGTAAGAATCTGTCCGATCCGAAGGTTTTTTCAACCCCGTGGCTTTCCATCGCGGCGTCTTCCGTGGTGTTTTCAGGCCTGCTCATCTTGTTCGCC
Source organism: Elusimicrobiaceae bacterium (assembly GCA_041667045.1). Taxonomy (GTDB): domain Bacteria; phylum Elusimicrobiota; class Elusimicrobia; order Elusimicrobiales; family Elusimicrobiaceae; genus JAQVSV01. The sequence continues at coordinate 6,738 of JBAYFS010000121.1, forward strand.
CGCCCGTTTGCTTCTCTGGCGGAGATTAGCGGTTTTTCCGTTCTTGTCGTTTATTCCGCGCTGGTGCTGGCTTTGGACGCTTTGTGTGTGGTCCCGTTCGCCAAACTGCGTCTGGAACACCGGCCCTGGCTGTTTGTCGGGGTCCGGACGGCGGGCATTTGCGTTAATGTCGCCATGAACATTGTCCTGCTGGCGAACTTTAAAATGGGCGCGGAA
>JBAYFS010000122.1:0-6882 GCA_041667045.1 Elusimicrobiaceae bacterium
CTGGTTATAGACGAGCTGCCCTCGCCGGGGCAAGGCCAGAACAAAGCCGCCATCGGCGGTATCCGGGCCACGCATTCGGAAGCCGCGAAAATCAAGGTCTGCCTGCGCAGCCTGGAAATTTTTTCCGGCTGGAAGGAAAAATTCGGCGACGATATCGGCTGGCTTAAAGGCGGCTACGCTTTCCCGGCCTACACGCCGGAAGACGAAACCCTGATGAAAAATCTCCTCCGGGTCCAGAAAAACATGGGCCTAAACATTGACTGGGTAGGAGCGGACGATATCAAAAAACTCGTGCCCGGCATAAACGCGGAGAATCTGCGCGGCGGCACCTTCGCGCCGGACGACGGCAGCGCGTCGCCGCTGCTGTCCGGCAACGCGTTTTTCAGACGGGCACTGAAGCTGGGTGCGGAGTTCAGGTTCAAGGAAAAAATCATCTCCGCCATTATCGAAAAAGGAATTGTAAAAGGCGTAAAAACCGGCTACGGCGAATATTCCGCGCCTATCGTAATCAATGCGGCCGGCGCGAACGCCAAAGAAGTTTCCGCCCTGTTCGGCGTTGACCTGTCAGTTGCGCCGGATATGCATGAAGCCGGCATAACCGAGCCCGCGGCGCGCATGTTCGACCCGATGGTGGTTGATATACGGCCCTGCGTGAATTCCAAGAATTTTTATTTCTATCAGAACAGCGAGGGGCAGATAGTGTTCTGCATGACGCCCAAACCCGTGCTCTGGGGAAAAAACCGGGACGCCACTTCCGTTTTCCTGCCTTCCATAGCGCAAAGAATGATAGACCTGCTGCCCAGACTGGCCGACATAAAAGTGCGCAGGACCTGGCGCGGCCTATATCCAATGACGCCGGACGGCTCGCCAATCGTGCATAAATTCGACACGCCGAAAGGCTACATAGCCGCCGTCGGCATGTGCGGACAGGGCTTCATGCTCGGCCCCGGCATAGGCGAACTGGTGGCCCGCATGGCGACCGGAAAAACGGACGGCAACGATGCCGATGTTCTGGCCGGCCTGTCGGCCGCGCGCCCGTTCTCCGGCTCGGAAGCGTTCAGTTAGACAACCGGAAAGATTATCGCCGCAAATAAAAAAGACGCGCCCGTTATTACGGGGCGCGTCTTTTTCTATTCGTTCCGGAGCTATTTCATATTGCGGTATTCGTCTGAAAAACGCTGGCATTTCATTTTCCGGTCGGCGGGGCAGGAATCAAAGCCCAGCAGGGCGTACACAGGACACCAGCCCACAAACGCCACCACTATCGGGATAAACCCTATTAGGCCCAGCCAGCTTTCATAATACAACCCTATCGCGATAATCGCGGCTCCGCCGGCCACCCTGGCCCATTTATCAACATGCCCAATGTTCGTTTTATATTTTTTTTCGTCCATATACACTCCCCAACGCGTTAATTTTTCCCCGCTATCTTTTTCACGCTTTCACCGGCTGCGTCAATAATGGGCCGCGGCGAAATGCCGGAACCCACGGCCAATCTCATCCATTCCGACGGCGTTACCTGCCCTATCCTGCACAGGCGCTCCATTTCTTTTGCCAGACCGTTTTTATCCAGATATTCGCCAACCTGAAACGACATGATGTGCCCCAGCGGATAATTCGGCAGATACAGGCCGGAATTTATCATATGCGAATAGATGCCAAGAATTTCGGTATCCTTAACGCCGAAAACCGGAGCGTAATACTTATTCCACACTTCCGTGGCTATGCGGCGCACGGCTTTGTTCAAATCCTCCGGCGCGGCGTCCGGATTGGCGTACATCCAGCGCCAAACCTTCATATCCACCAACCCCACTCCGGCTATTTCGCAGGCGTTCCAGAAAACGTCCAGATTATGCAGGTTGCGGCTTGTCTCGTCCGGCGCGCTTACGCCCAGCACTTCCAGATCGCGCGCCTGGAAAAGGAACGCGAACCCTTCCGTAATCGCCGAATTGGGCACGCGGGCCAGCGTGTAATAATCTGTTTTGTACATTGAGAAAACCTGCTCCACACAGTGGCCCAGCTCGTGCATGGCGGTATTAAAGCCCTGATAATTCATGCTGTCGTCCGGAATACGCACGCGCATATGCGCGTTCGCGCCTCTCATCTCCGGACCCCAGGCGTGGCCCGCGCCGCGCCCGTTGTCTACCGAAATATGGTCGGACAGGAATTTCGCGGTTTCCGAGTCAAAACCCAGCTTCATCAAAATACCCGGAATGCCCGCGGCAAAAGCCGCGCGGCCGGGATACTTCTTGTTGACCAGCGCGTCCAGCTCCGTTTCGCTTATGCTGCCCCTGCTTTTAAAACCGTCATACCACAGGTCGAAAGGTTCGAGCGGGCGGCCCAGCCTTTTGGAAATAAGCGCGGCGGTTTCCTTAAAAGATTTGGAAGCGAGCAGTTCGTCAAACATTTTCTCAGTCGTGGCTTCCGGGATTTCGGTGTCAAGATTGAAACGGCGGTCCGGCAGGGTCGGATTATCCGGATAATATTTATCCTCCATGCGGTGCGCGCGGAAAACGTTCAGCAGCTGGGCATACCGCGTGTTCTGCTCTAAAGCGGAGTCTTTGCCGTCCACTTTATTGGTGTAAGGATTCCAGTAATGGCCAGTGCCGTTAATCATTACGGAAGGCACTTCCTGCCCGATAACGCGGAGCATGACCCGGTAAATCGTCCGCTGGCGGTCCAGATTGGCCGCGGGATCGGCGTACATGGCGCTCAGCTCGTCGCGCAGGCCCCAGTGGGAAATCAGCTTCAGTCCTTTTCTAAAAACGGGTTTGCCGTCCTTGTCCGTGACATATTCCATGTTGAAATTGTAAGCGTTGATATAGTTGTCCGCTCCGGCATAAGCTTTCGTCAGCTCCTGCGCGACAGCCGCCGGCACCCGGTGCGAATAACGCTGCGCGAGCCTTATTTTGGCCCATTCCAGACGGGTGAGTTTTTCTTCCTCCGAGGTCATTTCCTTCAGATTGAAAAGCCGGAAGTTCAAAAGGGAAATAAACGCTATCTTGCTTTGGAACATGTCGTCGCTCAGATGCGCGGCGGGCGAGAAACCGCCGAACACCTCGTCAACCGGCAGCAGGGGTCCGGTGTTTTCGTCAATTTGTTTCCTAAGGTCCAGCTGCATGGAGTTGAAATAGCCGAACACTTTCTCGAATTTATCCTCGTAACGGAGAAACACTTTCTCCAGATCCGCTCCGGCGTAAAAATTTTTCAGGCAGAAATCCTCGAACTCGTTTTCCGTGCCGTCTGCCTCGGTCCACAGCAAGGCGGCCTGGCGGACACCGTAGGCGGAGCGCTCCTTATCCGCCGGAAAAGCGGCGGACAGCTTTGCGATAACCGCCTCCACGCGCGTTGCCGAAATATTTCCGGCAGGGCCGTAGGCTAACAGAGCCGTCCCGGCAAACGCCATTAACACCAGCGACGAAAGAATTTTTTTCATTACATTTTCTCCTAAGATTTTTTTCAGCGGACAGCCTATTCCAGAGCCGCGCCGGCCAGCTCCGAATTCCCGCGCAGATAAGCGAAAGTTTTCGAACCGGTGAAAGCGGAATCAAAATTCCGGCGGTAAAGCGCCCTAATATCCGCCGCCGTACGCACGGCGGGCCAGTCCGGCAGGAAGCTGACTCCGTCATAATGCCTTTCAAGCGCTGAAACGCAATTTTCAAAACCGCCGTCGTCCCCCAGCTTTATCCCGTCAAGCGAGCCGGGAACGTAGCCTTTGCGCGTCAGGCCGAACAGGCAGCATTCATCCGGCCCTGTTTTTTCCGCGCAGGCCTGGCGGCTGTTCAAAGCGGAAAGCGCGGCTCCGTAGTTTTCAGTCGGCAGATCCGGGCAGGAAACGCCGACAGCCAAAACCTTGTCATAAGCCTGCTCGAACGCGAAACGGAAAACGTTGTCTATTTTTTCCCCGTCCGTCCCGCCCCGGCGCGCCGCGTAGCGGCAATTGTCACCGAAAATCACGCGGTACCGCTCAAGCGCAACGGCGGGCTCATAGCAAACGATGATGTCCGCCGAACCGCAAAGCCGCTCCGCGTAATCTTCATGAAAAAGCTCTAACAGCTCCACGGCTTTAGGGCGGCCTATTTCAGCCGAAAGAGGATGCTTTGTCCCTTTGCCGTCGGGCAATTGCGCGAAAAATATTATGGCGGATCTCATAGGTGGCTACTCTCTGTGTTTCGGGTATATCCATATTTATACATAAAAACAGCGGCTCAATACCACCAGAAAATTAACTATAATCAGACTATGGCACAAACAAACGGAAAAAAGATATTTTTGTTCGCGCTAAGCACCTGCATCTGGTGCAGGCGGCTCAAAGCGCTTCTGGACGGCATGAACATACAATACGATTATGTTTTCGTTGACCAGACCGAAGGCGCGGAAAAAGAAAAGATTGTGGCGGAAATGAAACGTTACAATCCGTCCCTTTCCTTCCCCACCCTGATTATAGACGGACAGGCCGTGGTCGGTTTTCAGGAAGAAAAAATAAAGGAAATGCTGAGCCAATGACTTCCGATCCCCTTGATATTGCCAATGAAGAAGCCGAAGCGCTTTTCCTGAAAATGGACAAAGACGCCCGCGCCAACGGATATTTCCTGAATCCGGACCGCGCTTTCACGCTGGATTTAATGCGCGGCCTGACCGCGAATAAAAACCGTTACGGCTACATGGCGTGCCCCTGCCGTCTTGCCGACGGCAAGCGCGAACAGGATTTGGACATTATATGCCCCTGCGACTACCGAGACACGGACGTTGAAGCCTACGGCTCCTGCTACTGCGCTCTTTATGTTTCCAAAGATATCGCGGAAGGCAAAGCCAAACCCCGGCCCATTCCAGAACGCAGAGCCCCCGATCCGGCAGACCGTCCGCAGGCGAAAAAAACAGCCGCCCCGGCAGGCGGATTTGACGGGCTGGCTTATCCCGTCTGGCGGTGCAACGTGTGCGGCTATCTCGCCGCGCGGGACACGCCGCCCGGCGTCTGCCCCGTCTGCAAGGCGGAAAAAGACCGGTTCGAACTTTTCATCCCCGGCGGGAAACGGAACTGATCAACATCACAGGGAAAAATTCATGAAAACAGTTTTATTCTGCCTTATGTTAGTTATTCCTCTGGCCGGATGCGGCATAGTCCAGTCGTCGGACCCAGGGCCGGGCTACAACAGCCAGAAACCCGAAGTGGAAAAAGCGCTCGCTTTTTTTCTTTTGAAACAATATCCCCAGTCTCTGCCGGCATTTAAAGACCTGACGGAAAAAAACAACCCGGTGGCCATGTATTATTACGCCGACCAGCTCCGGCAGGGTGAAGGCGTGACCAGGGATGAAAAGCAGGCCGAAACTGTTTTTAAAAAAGCGTTTCCCGCGCTTATTAAACTGGCCGGGCAAGGCGACGCGCCGGCCCAGTGCTGCCTTGGTTCCATGTACTCCGGCGGCAAGGGCGTTGAGAAAAACCCCGCCGAGGCTTTAAACTGGTTTAAGAAAGCTGCCGACACAGGTTACGCGCGGGCGCAGGCATTGCTGGGCGCGATGTACGCCAAAGGCGAAGGAACCTCTCAAAACTACGACGAGGCTTATAAACTATTCCAAAAATCCGCCGAGCAGAACGACCCGCTGGCTCAGTACAACATAGCGCGCATGTATGAAGAAGGCAAGGGCGTTGAAAAAAGCACCGCTGCAGCGATAGCGTGGTATCTGAAAGCGGCCGAACGCGGCGATCCGGCCGCGCAGTACAATCTGGGGTCCATTTATTGCCAGGAGAAGGATTATCCGCAGGCGCTTAAGTGGTACCGCCTGTCGGCCGAACAGGGCATCGCGTGGGCACAGAACGAACTCGGACGGCTATATTATACCGGCGAAGGTGTCGGGCAGGATTACCCGCAGGCCGTAAGCTGGTTTGAAAAAGCGGCCGCGCAGGGGTTTGCTTCAGCGCAATTTAATTTGGGCGTGGTATATTATAACGGCACGGGCACACCCACGGATTTAAAGCAGGCTTACAAATGGTTTCTGCTGGCTTCGCTGCAGGATCACAAAAAAGCCGCTTCCTACGTCAACCTGATGAATGCGAAAATGAGCGAAGAGGATATCGCCCTGGCCAGCAAAAGCGCGCAGGAGTTCGTGAACAATTTCAAATAGGCGTCAGGCTTCTTTCGCCGCCAGATACGCCGCCAGCGCCGACGGGAAAGGCGCCAGCGTTCTTTCCAGCACGTTTTTGGTCAGTGAAATCACAAGCCCATAATTGGTTATGGGCACGCCGGCTTCCTTCGCTTTCTCGATTCTTAAAAGGATATCGCGCCGGGTCTGCATGCAGCCGCCGCACTGGATAATGAGAGCGTAGTCTTTCAGGTCATCAGGGAAATCGCGGCCCGCCGTCACATTAATCTCAAGCCCCCCTCCCACATGCGCGCTAAGCCAGTTCGGGATTTTCACGCGCCCGATATCCTCGTGCACGGGGTGGTGGGTGCAGGATTCGGATATCAGGACTTTATCACCTTTCTTAAGGCGGGCGACAGCGGCGGTGTTTCCCGCCATTTCATCGAGATTGCCTTTCAGCCTTGCGAATAAAATCGAAAACGTGGTCAGCTTGACGCCGGCGGGCGTTTCGCGCGCGACGCGCTCCACGGCCTGGCTGTCGCAAACCACGATGTCCGGCGGGGTTTTAAGGCGGCCCAGCAGGGCCGCTAGCTCGGTTTCGCGCGCCACGCAGCATAAGCCGCCACAATCAAGCGTGTCGCGTATGGCCTGGACCTGCGGAAGTATTATGCGCCCTTTTGGAGCCTGGCTGTCTATCGGAATAACCAACGCCGCCAGACCGCCTTTCGGGAACAAATCACCCAGAATGGGCGGGGAAACCAGAAATTCCTCCGGCACGCAGCCGATTAAAAGCTCTTTAAA
>JBAYFS010000123.1:0-6877 GCA_041667045.1 Elusimicrobiaceae bacterium
ATGAGAAAAAGAGTTTTCTTGGAGAAAATATGATGTTTAAAACTATCGTAGGTAAAATTACGGTCATTTTGTTTTTTCTGTTTCTTTCGACGGTCTGTTGTTTAATATTCGGAGTTACCGCCTACGTAAAGGGCAATCCCCACGCATTGGCTCAAATTTTGGTGTCCATTCTTAACATTGCGTTGCTCCTTTCGATCCGGCACGTGCTGATCAAGTCTTTTGCCGAACCTATGAATAAAGTGAAAGACGCCGCATTTGCCATAATCCACGGTAATCTGCATACCCGCATTGACACAAAAGCCGAGAATTGTACCGCCATCAGGAAATGTTCAAACAAGGCGTGCCGCTGTTTCGGAAAAGAAAAAACGCACTGCTGGCGGGAAGTGGGAAGTTATGTTTTGTTAAAAGAAAATATTCAGTGCCCGAGAATCCTTAAAGGGCTTATTAAAGATTGTTCGGAGTGTGAAGTATATACGGCATCCAGGGAAGATGAAATTGCTGAAATGGCTGATGCCGTTAATATCCTTGCGGGCGCTTTGGAAGATATGACGATCATGGTTAAGGACGTTTCCGCGGAGTTAACGTCTTCGGCGAATGAAGTTTCCACTTCATCCCAAAACATATCGGACGGGGCGCAGCAGCAGGCGGCCAGTTTTGAGCAGCTTACGTCCTCAGTGCAAAATAACGCTTCCAATGTGGCTCTTGCTAATGAAATCACCACAAAAACGGCTGGTGACGCGGAGAAAATAGGTGTGGAAATCATGAACATGGGCGAAGCCATAACTAGTATTGAAAAAAGTTCAATGCAGATTGCCGAAGCCGTATCTATCATTACCGACATAGCCGACCAGACAAATCTGCTCGCTCTTAACGCCGCTATTGAGGCGGCCCGCGCCGGCGAGCACGGCAAGGGATTCGCTGTTGTCGCCGATGAAGTGCGCAAGCTTGCCGAGCGCAGCGCCGGCAGCGCCAAAGAGATAGAGGTTGTGATCTCGCACAGTTTCGATGTGGTTAAAAGCAGCGTGTCGTTTTCCAAATCAGTTGAGGCGAACATCGGCAAAATGCTCTCGGACTTAAGCAATATGGCGCAGCGGATAGAGCAAATATCCTCCACTACGCAGGAGCAGGCGGCGGCCATGGAGGAAAATTCTTCTATTTCCGAATCGAACGCCTCTGCGTCCGAAGAACTGGCGAATGTGGCGCAGCTTTTGCAGGATAATATCAGGCGGTTGTCGGAAAATATGGAAAGGTTTAAAGTATCCAGGAATAGTAATTGATTCCCCTGTATTAATTGTATACACTATCTACGGATTATTTTGGGAGACAATATGGCATTATTTAATTGGGACACGAGCATGAGCGTCGGGGTAAACAAGTTCGACGAGCATCATAAGAAACTTGTGGATATGGTCAACAAGCTTCATGACGCGATGTCTTCTGGCAAAGGCAATGAGGTTATAGGCCCTATTTTAACGGAGCTGGTAAGATATACGCAGTACCATTTTGCCGAGGAGGAAAAGCTGATGACTCTCCACCAGTATCCAGATTTAGCCAAGCATAAAGCGGAACATGTCGCGCTGACCAAAAAAGCGCTTGAATTGATGGAACAGCAGAAAAAAGGTAGCATAGTCGTGACCGTGCCGGTCATGTTCTTTCTGAGGGATTGGCTCACGACACACATTAAAGGAACGGATAAAAAGTACGGCCCCTTCCTTAATCAGAAAGGCGAAAAATAATATTTTTTGACGATCGGCAAAAGTCATTTTTTACGGCATGCGATTATCTTAGGGGGGTAAAATGAAACGGCAATTGCTGATTGTTGATGATGAGAAATATATTCTGGACTTGTTGTGCGAGACGTTTAAATCGGACAATATAGAAGTTTTTTGCGCCAAAGACGGGAAGGAAGCTCTTGATTATGTTTCCGCCCATGGTGTTGACGTTGTGGTCACCGACATCGTGATGCCGAATCTGAACGGCCTCCAGTTGTTCTATGAAATCAGAAAAAAGAATCCTTTCGCGCAGATAATAATCATAACGGGATACCCGTCCATACAGAACATGGCGGAGATGTTCGAGGCGGGCGCGTCTGATTTCCTTGTAAAACCTTTTGATCTTGACGTGCTAAAGAACGTGGTGACGGAAACCTTTGTCCGCGTGGAGCGCTGGTACGCGCTTCGGGAAACATGGCTTGAGCACCGGGAACATAAACCCGAGTAGCCTTCCCCATGCCGAAGTTACTTATCGTAGACGACAACAAGGTGAATCAGATCCTGCTCCGGGAAATCCTGGCCCAGGGGCATCCGAGTTTTGAGTTTTTCTTCGCACAGAACGGCAATGACGCGCTGGAACTCATGCGCAAGGAGTCCCCGGACCTGGTGCTTTTGGACCTGATAATGTCAGGGTCAAGCGGGTTCGATGTTTTGAAAAGCGTGAAAGCCGACTCCGGGCTTGAGAACATTCCGGTGATTATCGTTACCGCCATTGACGACATTACCCAGAAGATAGCCGGTTTCCGGCTTAACGCCGCCGATTATATCGTCAAGCCGCTCAACGGCGACGAGGTCCGCGCCCGGGTGGATACCCATCTTAGAATAAAGAAAAGCCAGGACGAGCTGCGCGCGCTAAACGGCGCCATCCTGCGCGCCCAGAACGCCCTTATCGAAAACTCGCGCATGAGCGCCATCGGCAACCTGTCCGCCGGAGTGGCGCATGAGTTTAACAATATTCTTCTCATCATGAGCGGGTATCTGCAGCTTTATTCCAAAAGCCAGAACGTGGACGATTTTCTTAAAATGAAGGCTGTTTTTGAAGATCTGGTCGGCCGCAGCAAGACTATCGTGCATAACCTCATCAGCTACGCCAGGACGACAACCGATTTCCAGGTCGGCAACCTCCACGACGTTTTAAAGAAAAGCATAACGCTTATGGCGAAGCAGTTTGCGGACGCCGGCGTCGAAGTGGTCGAAAACCTGGATCCGATTGACCCCATGGTTTTCAACGCGGGCCAAATGTCCCAGGTTTTCATAAACCTCATGCTCAACGCTATCGAGGCGATGTCCTCCTCTCCGAAACGCGTGCTTACGATAACCCTGTCGAATTGCGACTGTTCCCACGATTCAAAACGGTCCTGTTCGTTCCATGTCAACTATGCGGCTGTTTCCTTCGCCGATACCGGCGGCGGCATCGCCCCCGAATTGCGCGAAAGGCTGTTTAATCCGTTTGTCACCACCAAGGGCATTCTGGGCGGCGGCAACGAGACCAAGCCGGGAAAGGGGCTGGGCCTTTTCATTTCTTACGGCATCATAAAGAACCACGGCGGGTATATCAAACTGGATTCCGGTCCGGAAGGTTCGGTCTTCACTTTAGTTCTTCCGATTGTCCGGGATTGATTAATTTCGGGCTTGACTTTAAGTTTGGCAGTGCTATAATATAGCCAGTCGCTGTCGGGGGGCAGTGAGCTTGTCTGGGGTAAATCATTCACGGATATTGTGTTTCTCAGGCCTCCCCCGAAAGGAGGAATGATGTCGTTATTAAGAGTAATAAACGGCTGGAACCTGCTCAAAAAAGGCATATCGGCGGGTGTCGGAAAGGATAATCTGGCGGATAATATCAGGCGGCTTATGGAAGACCGCAACGTGGTATATTCCGCGGAATTTAAGAGTCTGGAACGTTATATAAAGTTAAAAGGCGTAAAATATACGGTTCGCGGACAGGAGCTGTGCCAGGGCGAATTCAAAGCCTTCGAAAATTGCGGGCCAGCTGATTCTAGGTCTCAGGAGAAAATGAACAATCTTCTCAGGTTTTCCGAGGAATACAGCAAAGAGCGATACAAGGACGGCATGTTCGTCATTCTGGCCCAGGATGATACCGTGGCGTATAAGTGGAAAACCTTGCTTGATTCCATGGCAAGGGAAGCCGGGGCTGAAAAGCCGGAGTTTCGCGCGGCGCCGTATTCCAAAGCTTCCATCATCTATCTTTAAAAACAAACGCAGGACAAAAACAAAGCCTCCCGTTTTATAGGGAGGCTTTGGCGTTTACTCGTAAAATGCTGTTCACAGTTTAACCAGCCAGTAAGTCATCGCCGAAATAGCCGCGGCGCAGGGAATTGTGAGAACCCAGGCCCAGACAATCTGTCCGGCTATGCCCCAGCGCACCGCGCTGAAGCGTTTAAGCGTGCCTATGCCGACTATGGAGCCGGTAATGGTGTGCGTTGTGCTGACGGGGATGCCCATTGCCGAGGTCGCGAAAAGCGTTACCGCAGCGCCTAGTTCCGCGCAAAAACCTTCCACCGGCCGCAGTTTCGTTACTTTCTGGCCCATGGTTTTGACAATTCGCCAGCCGCCGAACATGGTGCCCAAGGCTATGGCGGCGTTGCAAACAAGTACTATCCACCCGGGAATATGGAAAGTCCCGCCCAAAAGCCCCGCGGAGAACAGCAGACCGGCTATAATACCCATTGTTTTTTGCGCGTCGTTTCCGCCATGGCCCATGCTGTATGCCGCGGCTGAAACCAATTGGCCCTTTCTGAAAATATGGTCCACTTTAGACGGTGTGGAATGCCTAAACAACCGGAACACCAGCGCGCCCAGCAGCAGGCCCAGCACCAGTCCGAGTATCGGCGACAGGAACATGAATATAATGGTTTTTTGTATGCCGGACCAGACCAGCGCCTGCGAACCGGTCTTGACCAGCGCCGCGCCTATAAGCCCGCCCATAAGCGCGTGCGAAGAACTGGTAGGCAGGGCGAAATACCATGTTATTATGTTCCACGCGCAAGCGCCTGTAAGCGTGGCCAGAATTACCCGCTGGTCCATGATAGCCACATCTATAATCCCTTTGCCTATGGTGTTCGCCACGTGCGTGCCGAAGAACAAGAATGCGATGAAGTTAAAGAACGCGGCCCACGCCACGGCATAGCGCGGCGACAGGACGCGGGTGGACACTACCGTGGCTATTGAATTTGCCGCGTCGTGAAATCCGTTAAGGAAATCAAAGGCCAGCGCAAGCAGAATCAAAAATACGATGGTGATTGTCATGTTAGCTTTGTTTGACTACGATAGACTCAATCGTCTTGGCGACGTGTTCGCACTTGTCCAGCACCACTTCCGCCGATTCGTATATGCCTTTCCATTTGATTACCATTATGGGGTCTTTTTCCGTGTCGAAAAGTTTGCATATCGAATTATCGCGCAGCTGGTCGCCCACATTTTCCAGACGGTTGATGTCTATGCAGTAATCAAGCAGCCTGCGCGAGCGTTTAAAATCTCTCATGCCGTTAACGGCTTTGGCAAGCATGGCGGTGGCTTCCTCGATGACCTTGGCGAACTGCTTCACTTCGTCATTCGCCTGCGGCAGCTTGTAAAGCTTCATGCGGGAGGTGATGGAATTGATGAAGTCCACGATATCGTCAACCTCGTTGGTCAGGAGGTGGATGTCCTCCCGGTCTATGGGGGTGATGAAGGTGCGGTTTAGCATGTCGGTTATTTCGTGGGAAAGGGTGTCGCCCTCGCTTTCCATGTCGTTCATCTTTTTAACGGTTTCTTCGTCAAACCGGCCGGTTTCCGCTATTTCACGGAAATACTTGGCTACGTTTGCGGCGTTTTGCGCCTGCTGGTCAAGCAGATCAAAAAACTTCGTTTCTTTGGGCATCAGAGAAAAGGCCATGTGAACCTCGCTAGCGTTTGGGGTGAGGGTATTTTGACGATTGCCAAACCACCCTATAGCTAGTCTAGCAAATTAGGAAAAAGGCCGGGAAGTTATCGTTGCGCGCAGCATTGCGCAACCGCGCCACGCCAGAGGGAAAGACGCTTTTCCCTCTCAGGCCTGTCCATGGCGGGGAAGAACTCAGCGTCGGTTTTAAGTTTGAAAGTTTTCGCGTCCGGCCACATTCGGACGCCCAGTCCGGCCAGCAGGGCCGCGCCCAGCGCGGTCGTTTCCGTAACCGCGGGGCGCGTTACGGCGCAGCCCGCGATATCGGCCTGAAACTGCATCAGGAAATTGTTTTTGCAGGCTCCGCCGTCCACCCTGACGCTTTTCACGTCCAGTCCAGAATCACGGCGCATGGCGTCAATCAAATCGAAACTTTCCAATGCGATGGCTTCAAGGGCTGCCCGCACCAGGTGCTCGCGTTTCGTGCCGCGGGTTATGCCGCTTATGGTCCCGCGCGCGTACATGTTCCAGTGCGGCGCGCCAAGGCCCGTGAAGGCGGGCACGAAAATGACTCCGCCCGTGTCCGGCACAGAGCGTGCCAGTTGTTCGCTTTCCGCCGCCGTTTTTATAACCCCAAGTCCGTCACGGAGCCACTGGATGGCGGCGCCTCCGGTGAAAACGGAACCTTCTAGCGCGTAGGACGGAAGATGGTTTTTAGTCTGCGCGTTTAGGGTTGTCAGCAGTCCGTATTTTGAATTTACCGCGCTTGCGCCAGTGTTCATAAGAAGGAAACAGCCCGTCCCGTAGGTGTTTTTTACGCTTCCTCCCTCGAAACACCCTTGCCCGAAAAGCGCGGCCTGCTGGTCGCCCGCCAGCGCGTATATTCCGGTTTCGCAGTCCGGCAGTATTCCTTTTTCTATATCGCCGAAATACCCGGCGCTTTCTTTAACTTCCGGCAGAAGGGCGGGCGGGATGCGGAAAAGTTTAAGCAGTTCTTCGTCCCAGCGCAGCTTGTGGATATTGAAAAGCATGGTGCGCGAGGCGTTTGTGTAATCCGTGGCGTGCACGCGCCCGCCGGTGAGCCGCCATAAAAGGTAGGTGTCAACCGTGCCGCAAAGCAGTTCGCCTTTTTCCGCCGCGGCGCGCGCGCCAGGCGCGTTTTCCAAAAGCCAGGCGATTTTCGTCGCCGAAAAATAGGGGTCAACCGGCAGGCCGGTTTTTTCCC
>JBAYFS010000124.1:0-6874 GCA_041667045.1 Elusimicrobiaceae bacterium
TGTGCCGCCGCGCCGACATCATAACCTATCACGTTAACGCCAACGATTCAACCAAGGGCATGATAAACAAGGATGCCATCGCCAAGATGAAAGACGGCGTGCGGATAGTGAACTGCGCCCGCGGCAGCCTTATGATTGAAGCCGACATCAAGGCCGCGCTCGACAGCGGCAAAGTGGCCGGCCTCGCGCTAGACGTTTACACCAATGAACCCGCCAAGGAAAGCGTTTTCTTCGGCATGCCGAACGTGGTGGCCACACCCCATATCGCCGCTTCCACGGCCGAGGCGCAGATAAACGTGGCGCGCCAGGCGGCGGAGCAGGTGTCCGACTACCTTTTAAAAGGCGTCAAGACAAACGCCCGCAACGGAGACAAAATATAATGGCGAAACTTCCCTTATTCAATCCGATTTACGGAATCCGTCCGGCGAAAGGCCGCGCGCAGGACGTGGTCGCGCCACCCTACGACGTGCTTGATTCCAAGGAAGCGCGGGCCATGGCGGAAGGGAAACCGCTCAGCTTTCTGCACGTTTCCAAAGCCGAAATTGACCTGCCGGAGGGAACCGATGTTTACTCCTCCGCGGTTTACCAAAAAGCGGGCGAGAATTTCACGAAAATGCTCGAAGACGGCATCCTCGTCCGGGAAAGCAAGCCCATCTTTTACGTTTACCGCCTTAAAATGGGCGATCACGTGCAGACCGGGCTTGTGGTCGGAGCCTGCCTTGAGGATTATGACGCGAACCGCATCCGCAAGCACGAATTCACCCGTCCCGTGAAGGAAGACGACCGGATAAACCAGATCCGCGCGGTTGGTGCGCAAACCGGGCCCGGCCTTATAGCCTACAAACAGATTCCCGAAGTGGACGCTATTATAAGGAAAACAGTGAAGGGCAAGCCGGAATTTTCCGTTGAAGGCGCTGGCGGCGTTATCCACACCCTCTGGGTCCTGGACGACGAATCCGACATCAACATTATCAAAGACGCTTTCGAAAAACAGCCCGCGGTTTACATAGCCGACGGGCATCACCGTTCGGCGGCGGCATCAAGGGTGCGCAAAGCGCTCATGGCGGAACGCGGAGCGAAGCACACCGGGCAGGAGCCTTACAACGTGTATCTGGCTGTCGCCTATCCCGTAAATGAAATGAAGATATGGGATTACAACCGCGTGGTAAAGGACTTAAACAACCTCTCTCCCGAGGAATTTTTAAGCGCGCTGCGCAAAAGCTTTGAAGTGCGCGAAGTGAAAGGCCAGGCCAAACCTCAGGAACGCAGGACTTTCGGCATGTATCTAGACGGCAAGTGGTACAGCTTGAAACCGACCGTGCCCACGCCGACGAAAGCGGACGATCCGGTGCTGTCTTTGGACGTAAGCGTTCTGTCGGACCTGGTGCTAGACAAAATTCTCGGCATCAAGGACCTGCGCAAGTCAGACCGCATTGATTTCGTAGGCGGCATACGCGGACTGAAAGAGCTTGAAAAACGCGTTGACTCCGGCGAAATGAAGGTGGCTTTCGCGCTGTTTCCCACGTCGCTGGAAGAATTGATAGCCGTAGCCGATGACAATCAGGTGATGCCGCCAAAATCCACCTGGTTCGAGCCGAAGCTTGCCGACGGCCTCATCTCCAACCCGCTGTTTTAACCAGGTAATAGCTCAAAAAAGCCCCGCCAAACAAGGCGGGGCTTTTTTATCGCATAATTGAATCGGCTATTTTCCTGCGCGCCGGGGTGAGAGCCGGATAATACTCCTTTAAAAAACTATCTTTAACGGACGGATTTTTAATTTGCGACAGAAACGCTTTGCGGCAGGCGGCTTGCACGCTTTCGGCTTGCGACGGCTGGTGCGGCACTTTTTCAGGCACGGCGTTTTCCAGCGCAGCAAGCAGCGCGGGCAAATACCGCGCGCCGTAGCGTGAGGCTTCAGAATCGGAGCGGTAGGTCACATCAAAATAATCGCAACCGCGCGCGGCGTTAGCGCCGATTATTTTCCCAAGACCGTACTGCATGGCGGGCGCTATTTCGTCACGATAGTGCAGCTCCTGGCCCAACCGTTCAAAAAGTTCGCCATCCGCATTATTTCCCGTCGCCAGATAACGGAAATACTTTACAATCACCTCCACGCCGCGCGCATCGCCGCTGTCAAGAAGCGCCCGCGCGTTATCCACCACGGAAGCGGGCGACAGACTGGCGTCGGCCTCCGCCTTACCGTGATAAGCGTAGTACGCCTCGTCGGAAACGCCGGACTCCTTTATCTGCACCAGCGCGTTGGCAATCTGCTTAAGCAAAAGGGCGGCGCGCCGCTTCTGCTCGGCGGAGGGGGCCAGCCCGGAACTTTCATATTTGCCCAGGCACTCTTTTACTGTTGAATCGGAATAAGACGAAGAATGAGGATTCCGCTCGGCGCGCGAAAAAAAGTCGTAAACCCGCATGTCGTTAAACTGACAAAGCAGCCATACGGCTGTGGACCGCCGCTCCTCGTCGGTGGAGGAAGCCGCTTCAAGGAAAAACGGCACCAGCGCGTTAAACGCTTTGGGGAGGAAATTTTTGCCAGACTCACTTTCATATCCGGCTTTGCACGGTTCCGTGGGAAACCCGGGCTCAAGATTAAAACACTGCCAGTTTTCGCGGGGAATAGTCAGCGCGGCGGCGTAGTATTTTTCAGGCGGGGAAACCCCCAGCCTGCGCCCGACTACAGCCAGCGGATTGCTGGACAACAGCGCGGAGCTTAAAAATATCGCGGCGGCACCGTCAGCCGGATCAAAATCCTCATACATGTATTTGGCGAAGACCACTTTCAGTTCCGGCGTAATTTCGTTTATCCCGTAATTCGTTGCGGCCCACACATTGCCGGTGAACGGATCGCGGCGGATAACCCGCACCAAATCCCCGGCAAGCCCGCTTTTTTCTGAAATGCGGGCTTTAAGCGCGCCGGTTTTAAACTCGTCAACCACAATCCCCTCGGCGGGATATTCGCCGTACTCCCCGTCGAACCGCGTGCCCAGCCAAAGCAAACCGTAAGCGGTTTCAACCGCGCTTATGCTGGAGCAGGGCTTGCAGGAATCCTTGATAACCGCGCCGTCAAGAGAAAGCGCATGCGGGCTGTTATCGCCCTCCGCGCTGCAATTGGCGTCGCGCACGGTGAACTTAGCGCCGTCGCTGGTTTCCAGGCTGTTTTGCGGAGTCGGCGTTGTAAATTGCGCGGCGAATTGAGCGGCGGTTATTTTGCTCAATTGCCTGTCGGCGCGGTCGAGCGTGAAGCAAACGCCGCCTTTGGCGGCGAAACCTACGGCGGATGAGGAAAAACTTATCAGATTAAATGAAGGTAAAGTGTCCCAAGGCTCCGGCTCCCGTCCGGCGGAGCAGGGCGGTACAACCGCCGCGACAGCAAGCAACGCGCAAAGTGTTTTATAATTCATGAACACATAGTATCACTTTACGGGGCTTTATTTTATTTACTGATGAATAAACGAAAAGGACCCATATATAATATTAGGTCTAATGACCCTGTTGCGATAATTCAGCACATGCTATTATAGGAATACCAACTTATACATAAACCTTATGTTTCGAAAACTCAGAATGAGGAGATCTGAAATGCAACACAAATTAACAAAAAGTGCGCTGCTCGCGGCGGCAGTTGTGTCTTTTTCGCTAGGCTCGGGACACTGCTGGGACCAGCTGGGATCATTTAAATATAACTCGCATTCAGTCATAACCACAGACGCCGTGCTGGGAGCGAACAAGACTCTTCGGTCTTCACGGAAAAATGAACTGGATAAATGGAGCGAAAATCTCTATGACCGCGTGGTCCCCAGAATACTCACCGAAGATCCGGCGCCAATGGGAGTGCAAGAACTGGCCGGAGGCTTCTACCCGGAAAAGCATCTTGACGATGGCACGGGCCGCACACTTAACCGCCTTCAGCAGGGTAACACGGCGGCGGACTGGCCCGTCAAACTTTCTATCGGCGCGGATTTTCTGCGCAACGCATACTGCAGGTTCCAGTCCCGCCAGCTCGGCGTCACTCTCACATCGGAAGAATGCAACAAGTTGCCTAATATCGGCATAGGAATGACGGTGCATTTCACCAGGGAATATAAGGAAATCCCCAACAGAGCGCCCGCGCTGATGAGCGCAGGCGACAGTTGCAGAAAATCAGTCGCCACCGTCCGCGCTCTCACAAAACAGGCATTCGCTTACTGGAAGCACGCCCGCACCAATAAAAACAACATCGCACTGGAAATGCGAGAATATGAACTGATGTACTTCTTCCTCGGCGTCGCCTCGCACGCCATAGAAGATTCCTTCGCTCCGGCGCATATGCAGCGCGATATTCGCAATCCGAAAACGATAACGGATGTCTGCTATTACTACGATAATAACATTCTTCCTCCCACCAGAGCGCGCGCCTGCGCTCACGCCTTGGGAGCCGGAAATGAACGGCGTGACAGTATCTATTTCACCGGCGACACTGAGTTCCCCCAAAGCAATTTGGCTTATCGCAGCTTGGCGACTCAGGCCGCGCAGGCCTATCTCACCGGGTTTGCCAATGTCGCCCTCGATACGGTTAACGGGACAAATCCGTCCATGGACGCGTTTCTCGACAAGTTCCTCTTAACCGGCACGGAACCCGGCATGGGCTACTTTAACTGCGCAACACTGACAAACTAAAAATTATCCGGTAAACCTCAAAAAAGCCCCGTCTGATTAGGCGGGGCTTTTTGCGTATGCGGACAGAACCCGCCGCAAGATTTTGCCTAATTGCTATAATTAAGACAAGGACAAACGCGTTTCGGCGCGTTTTTTGGCGTGCTGATATAATGAAAAATAAAATACTTGTTGGTTTAAGCGGGGGAGTTGATTCCGCCGTGGCGGCCCTGCTTCTTAAAGAGCGGGGATTTGAGGTTATCGGGGCGATCATGTCCATCTGGGACGACAGCCTGCCCCGCCCCACGGGCGAGGGCCACGCCTGCCTCGGGCCGGAAGAGGACGATATTGAAAGCGCCTCCGCCGTCGCGCGCGCGCTGGGCATTGAATTTCACGTTCTGGACTGCCGCGAGCAGTACCGCAAAATCGTGCTGGAAAATTTCCGTTCGGAGTACGCACAGGGCCGCACGCCGAACCCGTGCGTCTGGTGCAATTCCTATATAAAATTCGGCGCGCTGCCCGTTGCCGCGCGCAAACAGGGTTTGTCCTTCTCCCACTTCGCCACGGGGCATTACGCCAGCGTCGAACGGGGCGAAGACGGAATTTACCGGCTTAAAAAAGCGAAAGACGCGGCAAAAGACCAAACCTATTTCATTTACCGCTTAAACCAGAAACAGCTGTCAGAAATAATGTTTCCGCTGGGCGGCTATTTAAAAACAGAAGTGCGCGAACTCGCAAAAAACAGTAACCTGCCCATTCACGACAAGCCCGACAGCCAGGATTTCTACTGCGGAGATTACGGCGATATTTTAAAATTCCCGAACCGGCCCGGCGATATAGTTGACAAAAAGGGCGCGCCGCTGGGGCGGCACAACGGCATTTGGAACTATACCATAGGCAAACGCAAGGGCCTGGGCATAAGCGGAGAAAAAGAGCCGCTCTATGTCGCCAGACTGGACGCTAAAAACAACCGCGTTATTGTCGGCCCGAAAAGCGATTTATATTCAGCGGAATGCGCCGTGGAAAATGTTGTGTGGCCCGAGGGCAAAGCGCCGGGAAGCTCCGTGCGTGTTCTGGTGAAAATAAGACAGGCCCACATTCCGGCGGAAGCCGAAGTTTTCCCTGCGGGCTCCAATGCCGCGCGGGTGGTGTTCAAAAACCCGCAGATGTCGGTGACGCCGGGCCAGAGCGCGGTGTTCTATCAGGGAGATACGGTGCTTGGCGGCGGGATTATTGCTTAACGTAATCCGTCGAATCCGCCTCAAGCGGTTTCGCGGGGGGAATGTTTATCTTTTCCCTGGTGTAATTTTTCAGGCTGAACGGCTCAAACCAAATCGGATCGATATCCCGAAAACGATAATCGGAAAACGCTATGCGGGTGACATAACGCCGGTCCACCCCGTCCATAATCAGCATTTCGGTGGGCCGTACGCGCCCTAACTCTTTCCTGTATTTTCCGTAAAACACGGTTTTCAGAAGCCGTCCAGAATCGGAAAAATATTTTGCCGAAACGGGCAGGTTGGAATCCTTCTCAATCCAGTACTGGATGCCGAGGTAATCGGCCTTGTCGTCTTTGGCGCGCAGGTTGATATGCAGGCAGTCGCGCTTGTTGCCCTCGGAGTCTTTGGCGCCGCTTTCTCCTTCGAAAGCGGGAAGATAGTCAAGCTGAAGATTCACCGCCACCACGTCGCTGTTCGCCGCCGTGCCCAACAGCTGCTGGCGCGGAGAAACGTGCACCGTGCTTGACGACTGGGGCGTGTAAAACCACATAGACCGGCCTTCCTTGAGCATGAGTTTGCCGTCGTCTTTTTCCGGCGACAGGAAATCCACCAGAGTGGACATGCGCCTGTTATATTTGTTGCGCATGCTGTAAGCGTTAAGCCGCATGGAATCAATTTCCTCGCCGCCGCGGTAATCGGTAAGGGTAACGGCGACGGAAAACGGCTCGTCCGGATTGATTATCCGGTCGGATTCTTCCATGGTTTTAACGGCGTCCGGCATTGCCTCGGCAAAAACGGGTCCGGCCATAAAAAGCGCCAAAATAAGAAATTTCATTTGTCTCCGGTATTTCGGATATAATGAATATAATACATAAATTGCGAGCGGACTAAAAAATGGAAAGCATAAAGCAAATTTACAAAATCGGAATGGGCCCGTCCAGCAGCCATACCATGGGCCCGAAATTCGCGGCGGAAATATTCAAGAGCCGGTATCCTAGCGCCGTTAAATATAA
>JBAYFS010000125.1:0-6777 GCA_041667045.1 Elusimicrobiaceae bacterium
CGCCATGTCTGGTATTTCTTCCGGCAGCATGCTGGTGTCCTGCACCACATAATCGGCCACAAGCTTAAGTTCGCTTTTCGACATCCCTAAAATTGAGTCAATAGTGGGTTCCCTTAAATTAGGGGCCTGGAAGGGATTGCCCGTAATGACTCCGCCGGTGTATATTTGCGGTTTCTTGCCCTGCTTGCGCCCCGCGCCTATATTGGCGCCGCCGGTTATTTTGCCGTTGGGATATATCTTTACCAAAGCCGTGCTGCTGCCGCCGTCGAAAGTCATGAACGCCGCCTCGCCCGGCAGGGAGAAGCCGAGCCGGTGTATTTCAGTGGAGGCGCGCACCTTGGCTATCACGCGGTTGGGCAAAACGTTAAACGCTTTTGTGGCGTCGTTTTTCTGAAAAACGTAGCCTATGCTTTCAATGTACCATACCAGCCCTTCGCCCGCGCTGTAGCCGGACATGCGCTGGTCGGTAATGTCATGCACGGCGTGCTCGTCTACGGCGTTGCTTTGGGTGTCCTGCTGGCGCACCACCTCGTAACGCGCCCATTTGTTGGAGGTGTCGGACATGCGGTATTCCTTAACCAGTCCTATATCCTCGTCTATGGTGTCGAGTGTGCTTTCGCGGGGATAAAAGGCCTGATCGGCGTAAGCCCCGGATCTTAAAGGCAGGCCCGTCGCCACGGGCTGGGTGCTTTGCCTGCGGAACCAGGATATGGCGTCCACCAGTCCCGCTCTGGCGACATTATCGGCTTCTGTCAGCACGTTTTTCTGAATCTGGGTTTCGCGGCTGGCGGTTTCCATCAGTTTTCCGCCGGCCAGAATCAGCGCCGCGATAATAACGGACAGAAGCAACGCCAGAATCAGCGCTGTTCCTCTTTCATTTGCGGCGGCAGCCTTCACTATATTAACCATAGAGATAGTGTACTTGCATTAGAATCCTTTAGCAATGGTTATTTAGGCACGCCGCTCAGTATTTAAGGCGGCGGAGGAAAGGTTTTACCGCCAGCATTACACCCTGCATGGCGGCCAGCGCTGCCCGCGCAAGAAACCGGCGTTTTATTTCCACCGCTTTAACCCGGCACAGTTCCTGGCAGCAGAAACAGCGGATGCATTTTTTAAGGTTAACGGAGGGCCCGTTTTTGCCCATGGTCAAAACCTTCGCGGGACACAGCTCCGCGCATTCTCCGCATTTCACGCAGCGGTTTGTGAAAACGGGCCTCGGGCGGAAGCTTTCCATGAGGAATTGGAGGAAAGGGTAAGCTCTCACAAACTGGATGGTCAGCAGTTTGTCTAACTGGGGAATCTTGAAATCCGGCACTTTGACGGCTTCCGGTTTTTCGTCCGGAAATTCTATGGAGGATAAATTCGCGGGCGCGAGATTTCTTTCCCTGCCCTGTTTTAAAACCGGCACGTCCGCGGGATTGATGCCCACTATCGCCACAGCCGCGCTGTCCAGCGCGAAGGCGTCTTCCGACGCTAGAATAAGCCCTGTTTGCCTGGGGTTGCCCGCGGTGGGTCCGTAGCCTTCCATGGAGAGAACGGCGTCCATGATGTTTAGTACAGGTTTGACCGACAGGAAAACGTCTATCAGGCCGTCGGCGAACTGGTCGTATTCGGACAGGCGCATGTGCTGTTCCAGCTTAAGCGTGCCCGGCACCGCGCCGAACATGTTTTTAACCGCGCCGGAATAAACCATCTGTCCGTGCGTTTTGAGTTTGCACACGTTAATTATGCAAGAGCTGTCAGCCAGGGGCGTGATTATGTCCACCGTTTTGAGGTACTTGCCCTGGGGATTTTTTTTACGTTGGTAAGACGTGTCGTAATTAAGCTCAATGTCTGTTTCCTGAGCGGCTTTGCCTATGCCGGAAAAGGCATAGGCCGCGCGCAGTGTTTCCGGCATATAGGGTCCGCCGGGGCTTTCCGCTATAATTGCGCGCGCGCCCGCGGCTTTTATCATTCTGCCCAAAGCGCGGATTATTTCCGGGTGTATGGCGACAGCCGTCGCCGGCCCTTTTGCCATTACGATATTCGGTTTTATGTGAACGGTCGCGCCGGGTTTTACGAATTTTCCGATGCCGCCCAGCGAGTCAATGCTTTTCCTTAACGCGTTTTCTATAACTTCCGCGTCATAACTGCCGGCTTTTACGATGGAAACTAGGGCTGTCATTCCGGTTTTTCCGAAGCCGAGGTTATGCCCAGCGTGCGGTTCCCAATGTGTATGGTTTTGGCTTTTATCAGGCAGGTTTTGCCGGTAAGCCGGATGCCGGTTTCATAGGAAAGTTCAGGATCCCCGTCCAGCGCGCACTGCGCGTGGAGCGCGCTTATTTTTTCGATATCCGTTTCGGCGAGCAGTCCGGCAAAATCAGCGTTTTCCAGATTGGTTTTGCCCAGCAGTTTTGCGGCCCGGTCATTGGCGCAGACTATTTTCCCGTTTTCCACGGCGAAAAGGGCTTCGCGGGCATGCTCGGACAGCAGCGCTTTGGTTTCCGCCGTTTCCAGCAGGGTTTTGAAATGCAGGGCGCAGAAAAAGGGAGCCAGAAGAAAAACGTCCGAGGAATCGGGGGCGTCCGGCAGATCCGTGAAATACGCCAGGCCGGACATGCGTCCGCCAAGGGCTAGGGGGAAAACCAGTCCGTTTTCCGAGCCGATAATTTTTGCGGCGTCCGAGCCCGGCTTGATTATGAAAGGGCCTTCGTTTTCCGCTATTCCGATCAGCGTCCGCAGGCCCGCCGGAGCGGGTTCGCTGGTGTTATGGAAGCATGAGGCGAGTTTGTTATCCAGGCTGATATAGGCCGCTCTTCGCGCGGGCAGTTCCTTCGCCAGCCTTTCCACGGCGGTTTCAAGCGCGGCCTGCGCGCCGTGCTTTTTTAAAAACTCGCAAAGCGAGTAAACGGTTTTTGCAATGTCGGCGTTTGGCATGGTAAGCGGGCGGCTAGCGTCCGGGCGCGGCGCAGCTGCCCGATTTGTAAAATTCCAGAGCGGAGCAGGTTTTCCCGCCGATAACGCAGCTGCCCGGCGCGCCGCGTTCTCCTTCTATGACGTTGTGGCCCGTTATGGCGCAGAAGATGGTTTCAGGCGTGGTGTAGCCGGTGATTTTAACGCCGCCTTTGGGGCATTCGCCTCGAAAAAGGGCCCATTCCTCGCATTGGCGGTTGTCTTCGAAAACGCATATTCCGTATTCTCCGCCGTCCGGTTTTTTTGTTATTTTAAGCGTGCCGCCGGTTTTTTCGCAGTTTACGGACGCGGGGTTAGCCAGTTCTGCCTTTTCATCCGCGCCATCTTTTGCCGAATTGAACGCGGACAGGGGAATTTTCGCCTCCATTTCCCCGTAGCAGTGGGGCGCAACCTGATAGTCTTTAAACTGCACATAGATATTATCGCCGTCCAGCGTGAACAGTTGGAAATTCGCGGTATCAGAACTGCTGCCCTGCTCAAACCATTGCATGTCAAGGTTTTCTGCGCCGTCCTGGTTTTTTATGTTTTCCAGTAGAATTTTGCGCGAATAGGCGGACAGCGTTTTAAGCGCTTTATCCGTGTCCGGGAAAAGCTCGGCGAGCGTTACGGCGGAATTGTTTTTGGGCCTGATGTTGAACGTTTCGATGTCGGAATTGCCGTGCGCGCCGCCAGTGTACGTGTAAACGTTAAAGCGCACCGATATAAGCGAGTTGTTTATGCTGTAGGTGGAGAAATCAAGCCGCAGTTCGCTTTCTTCGCCGTTTTCGTTTTTGATGGAGCCGTAATTGGTGTCGAACGAATTTAAAGTGTCTTTCGCGAAGTTTTCGAATTTTGCGTTTAACGCGGCAAGCTGTTTCGGGAACTGGGGATAATGTAGTTCATAGGTGTAGTTTGAGGATGAGCCCTTCAGTGTCTTAACTTTTAACGCGTAATCGTTTTTCGCCGCGCAGGCCGGATAAGCAGGAACGAAAACCGCGCACAGCAGGAATATCAGTTTTTTCATATTTTGCCCTCTACTGAAATTTTACAAAACAAAGCGGAAGCGTTTCCGCTTTTTATCATTCCTGCGCGGGGAGCCGGATTCGCGAGAAATGAAAATCCCCCTTTAGGCGGGGTTTTTCCTGCCAACAAAAACCCCACGAAAGTGCGGGGTTTTGCTGAATCGGCTACAATTTCGGCTACATCTTTGTAGAAAAAGCCCCTGAGAGAATCGGCCACAACTCTGTGCCTCACCTGCGCTCGGCACAGGTCGCGGCCCCAGCTCGTGGCCGCACACAGTGCGGCATCACTCCGCTTTTCGATTCTCCGTGCGCACCAAGCAGTTGGTGCGCTTTACGGGTGCGCAGGCAAAAATAAAACCCCTCAAACAGCGAGGGGTTTTAAAAATTTTACGCCCCCTAGGAGAATCGAACTCCTCTTTTCGGCTTGAAAAGCCGACGTCCTAACCGATAGACGAAGGGGGCACTGGACGCCTTGTCCGGGTTACCGCTCCAGCTGGCGTATTTAAATTATAGCAAAAGACTTTTTTTTTGTCTATTTTCCTTCGATGTAATAGTTTTTGATCTTCGCTTCGCCGCGCAGTTTTTCTATTATCTGCCCCGCCGTCTTGTCGATTGCGGATTGTTCCAGCGTCTGCTTTATCTGTTCGCGCACCGCGCCAAACTGCGCGGGAACGGACGGTTTCCGGCCTTCCACTTTTATTATGTAGAATTTGCCGTCCACTTCGAGCACGTCGCTCAGGCCGCCCGGTGTCAGTTTCGCGATCGCAATCGCCACGGGTTCAATCAGACTGGTTTCGTCAACATAGCCCATTTCCCCGCCGGTCTGCTTCGCCGCCGGATCGTCGGACACTTCTTTCGCCAGCTTTTCGAAATCCGCGCCCGCTTTCAGCGCCGCGAGCATGTCGGAGGCTTTGGTTTTGCTTGCAAGCAGCATCTGCCGCAGCTGGACGGCAGTCGGCGCCGCGAATTTATCTTTATTCTCGTTGAAGAATTTTTCCGCGTCAGCGTCGGTTATGTTTACGCCGGATAGTTTCTTTACCACCGCGCGTATCATCTGTTGTTGTTCTATATTCGTCCGGACTTCCCGTTCCGTCATGTTATGGCGCGCAAGCGCGGCTTTGTACCCGTCCTCTCCGCCGTAACTTTTTTTCATTTCGGCCAGCTCGAGGGCAAGGTCCTTTGCGTCCGGTTTTATGTTGAATTTCGCCGCGGTCTGGAGCATCACTTCCTCCGTTATAAGCGCATCCGTCATTTTCTCTCCGTAAATCGCCCAGAGGCGTTTTTCCGCTTCCGCCCGGGAAATCGCTTTTCCGTTCACTTCAGCGAGAGGCTGCTGCGCTTTTGCGTATGCCGCGGCGGGCGTTGCCATCAGTATTGCCGCTAATATTATGCTTTTCACAGTTATTCTCCTTTAATGTTTTTCCGAAAATCAATCGTCAGACCATTTGTAGCCCAACCCTTCTACTGTTTTTATTCTTGCGCCGGTTTTGCCCAGCTTTTTGCGCAGGCTTTTTATGTGGGTGTCCACGGTTCTGCTGGATTGGTCATATTTCTTTTCCCACGCGCTGTCCATGAGAAAAGACCGGCTCAGCACCCTTTCCTTTTTTTTCAAAAGAAGATAAAGCAGGGTGAATTCCTTGGGCGACAGATTGATTTCTCCGTCGTTGACCGTTACCATATGCGTGCCGGTGTTGAGGACAAGGTTTTCCGTGTGAAGAACCTCTTCGTCCGAGGTCTCGGCCTGCTGCCGGGTGTTTCTGCGTATGATGGCGCGCAGGCGCGCCACCAGCTCCGCCGGGCTGAATGGTTTGGTGATATAATCGTCACCGCCCAGTTCCAGGCCCAGGACTTTATAGGATTCATCCGACACCGTGGTCAGAAAAAGTATCGGCACCGCGGAAACGGGCGCGGCGCCCGCGCGTATTTTTTTACACAGATCGAAACCGTTCATGCCGGGCAGCCGCACGTCCAGCACTATCACATCAGGCAGCGACCTTGCCAGTTCGGCGTTCGCCTGTTCCGCGCAGGTGCAGGTGATCACGTCAAAATTTTCCAGTTCAAGGCGTTCCCTTACGCCTTTGAGCAGAGATACTTCATCGTCTACGACCATTATTTTATATTTCATGACGCTATGCCTTGTTTTTTCGCGGCACTCCCGCCGTTTGACGGGAGCCTGACCGTGAATTCCGTGCCTTTTCCCAGCACGCTTTTCACTTCCATGGTTCCGCCGTGCATGTCCACTATCTTTTTTGTTATGTACAGGCCCAGGCCAAGCCCTTTTTCGCTGTTCTTGCCTTTGTAGAATTTTTCGAAAATATGTTTCAGGTCCCGGTTCGCTATTCCATGTCCGGAATCCGCAATCCGCACTTCCTGCGCGCCGTTGTCCGAACGGATGTAAACGTTGACGAAACCTTCTTTCGTGAACTTGAGGGAATTAATTATGATGTTTGAGAACGCCTGTTCCAGTTTTTCCGGGTCCGCGGTAATATCGGCGATGGTGTTTTCCACAATCAGGTCGAGGGAGATGTTTTTGCTTTTAGCGTAGGGGCGGTTTCCGTCTATGATGTTGGCCAGCGTGTCTTCGATATTCACCGGCTTGACCGACATGGTGTCTTTCCCGGATTCAATTTTCGCCACTTTCAGGATGGAGTCAATCAGCCGGTTGAGGCGTTCCGCGTTTTCCTCTATGGAGAAAACCTGTTCCGGTATGCGGATATGCTTGCCGTTTATGTATTCTTTCGTGATATTGCCGGCGGCCAGTTTTATGGCTGTCACCGGCGAGCGCAGATCGTGGGTTATGGCGGAGGTGAAATCTTCCTTTATC
>JBAYFS010000126.1:0-6714 GCA_041667045.1 Elusimicrobiaceae bacterium
CACGCTGTAGCTCGTATAAAAACCCAGCACGCCGAGCGCGCAGACGGCCAGAACGCAGGCTACCCGCTTCGCGGCGTCGCGGATAAAATAGCACGCAGCAGACAAACCCAGCATGGCATACATAGGAATCATATAAAACGAACTGCCGACGCGCCGCCCTATAAGGTGCGAGAAAAAAACCGGCAAGCCGAACAGCTCCATATGCTCCGGCTCAAAAATCGCCGACCGGCTTTTCATGTTAAGCCAGTGAATGGCGCTATCGCGCACCAGTTCGGTTTTATACTGGTAAACGGTGATATCTCCCACCGTCGAAAGCTTGAACATTGATCTGGGGTTAAGCAAACAGGCCACTATTCCGTCAAAACCTATGCCCTGCGGGTTTAAGGCCGGAAGGAAAACAAAAGCCGCAGAAACCAAAGCGTAAAACGCGCCGCCAGCGAGAAGCGAAACCCTGTAGGCCGAAACGGCGAACAAGGCCGGCAGGATTACCAGCAGCAGCGGTTTTGAAAACAAAGACACCAGCACGCCGCCCAGCAGAAGCGGCCTCAGCGCATATTTCCCAAGCCGCCAAGTGCAGGACGGACTGCGCAGGAAAATCAAATCCGCCAGATCCGCCGTGATGAGCGTAACGGCAAGCACGGTAAAAACGTGCATCTGCCCGCACCAGAGCATGAGGAACGCGGAAGGCGAACATAAAAGAATGAAATAAGCGGCCAGAGCGGCGGTCCGGTCTTCGGCGAATTTCGCCAGAACGCGCGCGCAAAGAAAAAGCAGAAACACAGACAGCAGCACAAAAACCGCGTAGCCCGTCCACGGGCTCAGCCAAGAAAGGAAGCTCCCCAACCATAACGACAAAGACGGATGGTACGGATACCACGACGCATAAGGCCCGTAAGCGCAGTCCGACGTAGCGAAAATGCTTCTGCCGTGGGTAAGATTTATAAAGGAACGCGGCACGGAAAAATAATCAAACGCCAGCCTGCCGTGCCAGGTGGTTATGAAAAATTTATCGAGGAACCGGAATTTCAGGGCCAGCAGCATTACTGCGACAACTCCCCCCGTAAGGTATGGCAGGAGGACGGAAACAAGCCGCTTGTCGTTTTTAGATTCAGGAAGCATCGCGCGCTCCAACGGAAAAACCTGATTTAAGCTCCGCCAGCATCGCGAAGGCGAACGCGCCATACATAACCATAACGGGCAGCACCCGCATAAATCTTATCTGGCGCAAAACATAGCCATAAATATTCTCGGACAGGACTATGCTTATAAACGGATCCGAAAACCGCGCGGTTTGGGCCGTATGATGGACCAGAACCGGATTTCTTACCATGAAATACGCCGTCGGAACATAAAGCAAAGCTCCTGCCGCGCAAAAAACCAAAAGCGCGGTTTTTAATACCGCGTCGCCGGTTTTGTGGTACAGGATGAAACTCCCGGCCAACAGAGGCAAAAGCACGGTATAGTGGTATTCGTAAACAATTGTGTAGGACAGGAAAAAAGACATGATAAGAAGCCCCGCGCCCAGAAACGCGAGCTTGAAAGCACTTGCAGTTTTCCGCACGAAATAGGCGGGCACGCAAAGCGCCAGAGCGAACCAGGCCGGCAGTTTAAAAAACCACGCGGGGAACCCGAATCCGCTAAAAAAACCGGTTAACGAAAACAGTTCGAAATTAAACGGCTCGCCCATATCCGAGCGCATCTTCATATTGAACCAGTGGATGGCGTTGTCGAAAACGTATTCCGGTTTATAGGACGATATCCACACCCCGCGGTATAACTCAAGCCGGAACATTATTTCAGGGTGAAGCGCCACTTCGACCAGCCTGTCCAGCCCTACGGAACGGGGATTGAAAAAAGGAACAAACCACAACGCGAAGGAAACCGCCGCGTACGCGCCCGCGCAATATACTATGGTCCGCCGGTACTGCGGCACGATGGCAAGCGCGGCCAGAACGGGCAGGATAATTGGCTTGGAGAAAAGCGATATTAAAATGCCGCAGGCCAGTTTCAGCCTGAATTTTCTGGCGGGTTTCCCGTCCATAAGTTCCAGAAGATCGGCCAGCACAAGAGCAACCGCCGCAACAACCAGCACATGCAGCTGCCCCGCCCACAGCATCAGATATACGACCGGTGAGCAGACCATAAAAAAATACGCCAAAGCCTTGTGAACCGGATTTTCAGTCAGTCTTGAAAACAGGTAACCGCAACAACAAAGCGCACCGAACGATAAACCCGAAAAAATCCAAAATGAAACCCAGGGCGAAAAAAGCGAAAGCCAGCCGCCTAAAAGCGGAGACACCGCCGGATGGTAGGGGAACCACGAGGCGTAAGGCCCGAAATCATTGCCGCGCGTAAAATATATGCTTTGCCCGTGCAAGAGGTTTATCCAGGACCGGGGGACTGAAAAAAAATCAAACCCTATTCTTCCGTGCCAGGTACCGGGCAGCAAAAAATCAAGAAAACGGAATTTAAGCGACAGAAACATCATGGCGGCATACAAAGCCGTCACAAGGTAAACAATCAGCGCGCGCCGCTTTGGAGTCTGGGGCATGTTGTTTACATTATAAATGTTTACAGGGCGCGCCGCCACATAAAAACCGCTATTTTTTGCGCCGCCAATACAGCGCTAAGGCTGACACCAAAACCAGAGAACTCAAACCGAACGCCTTAAGCCCGGCGGAGAGATATGGAGATTTGACTTTTATGCTGAAAGCTTTAACACCGGGCGGAATCCGGAGAGCCACAACGCCGTCCGGGCCCGCCGCCGCTTGCACGCCGGGCGCGTCGGAATAAAACCACGGCGAGTAATGAAAATTAAGCCAGGATTTAAAGCCCCCGGTATTGTCGCCGCGAACGGAAACGCGCAGGCTTCCCCCGCATATTTCATAATCGAGGCCGGGCCCCGCCATGGGAGAGGCGGCGCCGTCCTCAAAAATAACCGCGCCGGGAAATTCCGCCACGGCGGGCAGGCGGACCATGCCGTTTTCGCTCAAAAACTTTTCATGCCGCGCCAGATTCTGCGAGTCCACAAAATACCACCGCACCCCCCACCTGCGCAAACGGGCCAGTTTCTCGGGTGTGAGGATCTCCGTAAACACGGCCTCGTAACTCATGTTAAAAGTTTCCGCCGCCAGTTCCTTCGGCGCGAGGATATGGTAACCGCCGAAGTGATTCCACTGCCAGAGCGTGGCGTAATTGAAGGCCGCCGAATTCCGTGTTTCTGGAAACTGCCAGGGAAAACCCAGACTGAATATTCGCCATTCGCGGAATTTAGCGAGCGTGGCGGCTGACGGCTTTATCAGCGTCCCGTGTTCGCGGAAAACAACCGTCTCGTTCCGCGTAAAGAAAACCCACATATTAACGCAAACCAGCGCGCCCAGCACCGCCGCCGCGCGTACACGGTGGCCCGGAACTTTCGCCGTCAAACCGTCAAGAATGGCGGCGCAGGCCATGGCGGAAAAAAACGAGAAGAAAAACAAAAGCTTGAAATGCCAGCGGAACCGGTTAAACAACGGCAGCGCGAATTCCAGGGGATTGAAAATGCCCAGCGCCCCCAAAAGCGCGATTACGCCAAGCGCCGCGAAAACCGGGAAATATTTCCGGTTGACGTCAATTTTGCGCCGCAGAACTACACCCGCCGCAAATATCAAAATCGGCACATAGCCAAGATGAGAAATCTTGTCCATGGGCACAAATTCGTTTTTCCGTATAGCCGCAAACGGCCACAGCAGACCGGCGAGCCATTTTACCAGCGACAGATTAAGGTTCGCGAAATCAGCGAAAGAAAACGAGCCCCCCCGCTCAGCGGACACGCCCGCCGCCATAAGTATCGGCACGATCACCGGCAAAGCCAGCGTTAAACTGACAGCCAGGCTCCAGCCATAAAAAACCCAAAACCGCCTGTTGTTTTTTAAAATATCCGCGCCTAACCGCCGCAAAAATACAGCGATTTCCGTGAAACCGCTCCTGCGCCCCGGGCAAACCAGCCC
The DNA here is from genome assembly GCA_041667045.1 of Elusimicrobiaceae bacterium. GTDB lineage: Bacteria > Elusimicrobiota > Elusimicrobia > Elusimicrobiales > Elusimicrobiaceae > JAQVSV01. The sequence continues at coordinate 3,990 of JBAYFS010000126.1, forward strand.
ACCGCCCGCTATTGCCGCGCCCCCAGTTAACAGCAGCGCGAATAGGAATTCAAAAACCAGCGCGTAAACAAAATACTGCGGATACCCCAAAAACATGAAAAGCGCGCGTGCCGCAACCAACAGAATAAACGCTCCGGCACCGGGCTTGCGTAAAAGCATCGCCAGTCCCAAAAGCATTAACGGAAAATACGCGCCCGCGCCCGGAACAACCCACCAGTTGCGTCCCACTAAAACAAGAAACGGGTTCAGGCTCCACAAAATTCCGCCGAAAAAAACCGCGCCTGCGCTAAAACCCAAAAATCCGAGCAGCAGCCCCGCGCCGGTTCCCGCCAGGCAAAGGTGTATAACAGTCGCGATATCAACGGCGGAATAAAAATCACCGCAGAAAACCCGGCTCAGCCAAAGGCCCGCGTAAGTCAGCGGATAAAACGCGGCGGACCCCGCCAGCCACTCCACGCCCAGAAACTGGTGGAAATTGAAACAGGAAAACCCGCCGCCAGCCACGGAACGCCAGCAGGTCAGCAAAGACGGGAGGGCGATAACGCGGTTATCGTCTTCCAGAAAATAATAAGGGAACCGCAGTTCAAGGCAAAGCAGGAAAACCAGCGTCAGCGCCCCGGCAAGCAACGCGGGGGGCAGGGCTTGCCTCAACCAGCCTGGATTATTTTTCAGAACCCGGCTCCGTATCGAAATTAACCCGTTCCCGTTCAACCACAAGCGGACGGCGCAAAACCTGGGTATGAATTTCGCCTATATATTCGCCTATAATGCCCACGAAAATAAGCTGAACGGACGAGAAGAAGAAAATCCCTATCACCACCGGCGCCATGCCTACGGAAAAGGAATACCAGAACACCAGCTTATACACCAGATACGCCAGCGCGATGAGCAGGCTCATTCCCGCCGTGACAAACCCCACGAAAACCGCCAGTCGCAAAGGCACGCGTGAATAATTGGTTATCCCGAGCATGGCCATATCATAGAGCGTGTAGAAATTATTTTTTGTTATGCCGAATTTGCGCGCGGGCTGTTCATACTCTATGAACGCGGGCGTGAAACCTATTTCGGCTATAAGGCCGCGGAAATAGGGGTACGGGTCGTTAATCTCGCGCAGAATTTCTATCACGCGCTTGTCATAAAGCCCGAAGCCGGTGAAGTTTTCAATCTGCGGCACGTTCGAAAGACGGTTTATCAGGCGGTAATACATCCGCCGCACGAAAAACATCAGCCCGCCTTCCTCGCTGGCTTTCTTGACTCCGCAGACCACCTTAAAACCTTCCTCCCAATTTTTCAAAAACTCCGGAATAAGTTCGGGCGGGTCCTGCAAATCGGAAACCAGTGAAATCACCGCGTCGCCCTGCGCCTGCATAATGGCGTAGCTGGGCGAGCGGATATGCCCGAAGTTGCGGGTATTGACGATGATTTTCACCCGCGGATCCTTCCGCGCGATTTCCTTGAGAATTTTTACTGTATTGTCCGTAGAAGCGTTGTCTATGAAAATATGCTCGTAGCGGTACTGCGGCAGAGCCTCGAATACCCGCTTGACGCGGGTGTAAAACTCCAGCGCGTTTTCCTCCTCGTTATAGGTACCGCTCACAACGCTTATGGTCTTCATAGATATTCCTTTATATTCCGCGCTTGAAAATAAGATCGCGCAGGGCAGGATTGTGCGCATAAGGGCTGTCAATACTGTCAATGAGAACAGCCTCGTCCTTTTTCAGGTCCCGCAAAAGCACTTCGCCGCTCATCAGTTCGCGGCAGGAAATCTGCCCTTTCTGAAGCGGCACGGCCATATAAACGTCGTCGTTTATATTTTCATGCTGTAGAATGTAGCCTTTGGGCAAATCCCGTTTTGCGTAAACGCCGCGCACCAGAGCGTCTAGATATTCCACTTCCTCGCGCGGAGGAATACGTTTTTCGTCTCCGGCGGGGCCGCACATTTCGCGCGCCTTAAGATACGCCTTGAACCAGGTGTCCACCTGATGCGGCAGGGAACAGTACGGAGCAACGGCCTTATCCGGATATGCGATATCAATATGCCGCTCGAAAGTCCGCGCCCCTTTCGCGTAAGCTATAAGCATGGAAGACGTCCAGTCCATGTGCTCATGCGTCGAAAAACCTATCACATGGTTGGGATAGCGACACCGGAGGTAATCAATCTGGTTAAGGTCCAGGTCCCTGTCCTCCGTGGGATACAGAGACACGCAGTGGTTAAGCGCCAGCGGAATATGGCGATTGCCGAAAAAAGTCACGATATCGTCCAGATCTTTCACCGCGAAGCCGCCCGTGGAAACTATCACGGGTTTTTTTGTTTCGGCTATTTTTTCGATAAGAAACCAGTCGTTGATATCGGAACTGGCAATTTTTATTATCTGAATGCCCAGTTCGACGCACAGGTCCACCGAAGCGGCGTCAAACGGGGTGGCCATGGGCACGCAGCCGGATTTGCGGATAGCGTCAACCATCACCGCGAAATCATCCTTGCCCATGCGGGTTTCTATCGTTTTTTTTATGTAGCGGATATCCTGCCGCGCGCGGAAATCCTTGTGAATAAAAGTGTCCACGTCGCGAAATTGCAGTTTGATGGCGGCGCGCACGCTGTTAAAGCGCACGATGCTGCTGTGCTGGGCGATAATGTCCAGCCCCCGCTCCAGCTTGCCCCAGTGATTATTGGCAAGCTCAAGCACGAATAAATCCTCGAAAATATCTGTATCTCTCATAAATC
>JBAYFS010000127.1:0-6690 GCA_041667045.1 Elusimicrobiaceae bacterium
CCCAGAACGGGTGCAAAGACTTGAGTTCGGTAATTCGTTGTACTAAGGCCGCATTATGTTCATCTACCGCGTTGCGACGACGGCGATGCCTCACAGCCAGTCCTCGTCGCTTTTTTTTAACTCCAAGGTCAGTTCGCCGATTACGCGCTTTAATTTCGCGTTCTGCCGCAATAGCCGCTCTTCTTCCTTGCCGCTATCTTCAAACGCTTTGCCCATATTCGTGAGAAATTTCTCGCGCCATTGATAATATTGCGCCTGGCTTATCTCGTTTTCCGCGCATAATTCCGCTACAGAACGCCCTTTTATCCCCTGCAGCACAATTTCAGCTTTCTGCTTAGTGTCCCATTTCCGTTTTACCATGACTGTTCTCCAAGTTTTCAGCCATAGTCTACTATTTCGAGCATCAACTCTTACAGGGGTTCAGTATAGGTTTAGATATCTGCTTTGAAACCCGTAGGCAAATTGCCGCCTATTTTGGGTTTGGTGATTACAATAAGGTAGTGTTTTGCAAAAATGCCACAGAGGCGCTTAATCTTGCCATTCGCGGATTTGTGCTCAAATTTCACGAAAAGCATGACCGAAAGCCCCGGCTGGTTTCTACCATGGCGGAACATAATTCGGTACTGCGGCCACTGTTTCACCTGCTGAAAGAAAACCTTATCGATTTAAAACTGGCTCCGCTTACCACCCAGAGCACAATTGCGTATGACGCGTTGCTGCTTCTGCTGGCAAACTGCGACATGGCGGTAGTCACTGCCGCTTCCAATGTTACCGGCGATATAACTGATTTCGAACTTGTGGGCAACGCCTGCCGTGACGCTGGCGTGTTTCTTTTGGCTGATGCTTCCCAAAGTGCTGGTTCGGTGGAGATACCTTTTGCTGCATATGGTGTATCTGCTGTGGCGTTTACGGGGCACAAATATTTACTTGGCCCCGCCGGTGTGGGTGGGTTGGTTTTCTGCGGAGAACCTCCATTCCTGCCGATAATGCAGGGCGGTACGGGGGTTCACAGTCAGTCGATCCATCAGCCTCAGCAGATACCACTTCTCTACGAGGCGGGCACTCACAACAGTATAGGCATAGCGGGGCTTAATGCCGCGCTTAAATACCGCGCCGGGGCTGAATTCTCCGCCATTCGGGACAAGGGTGTTAATTTTGCGCTTAAACTGGCGCGGCGGCTTGCCGCTGACCGTAAATTCAAGGTTCTTGGCAACCCGCAAGCTCCGCAGAGAGCACCGGCTGTTTCATTTGTTGCCACCGGGTGGAACTGTGAGGATATGGGCCATGTGCTTTGGGAAAACGGCGGCATAGTGTGCCGCACGGGTCTGCATTGCGCACCACTTATTCACAAGGCGGCCGGCCTGCCCGAAGGTTCGGTTCGGGTTAGTTTTTCAGTTTATACAACAGAACCGGAATATGAACGGCTTGTGGAACTTTTGGGAAAATTCTGATGCCGGGACTGGTGCGCGAAATCATTGATGTTGAAAACTGCATGGATGGGGCCATGATAAAGAAATATGTCCTGTCCATTGTAATTGATGAAAAACTGATAAATTACCTGTCCGCGCTGGGCACTTTTGAGTTTCATCAGGACTTTGCAAGACCGTTTTTTAAGGTGCAGGATGCCGAGCGGTTCGAGGTTAAAGGCATCGCGGGTAATGACTATTTAAGAGTGGTCATTTATAAAACAAATCCAGAGGCAAGCGCCGAAGACTTGCGTTTGTTTCTGGATAAATACACGGAGGGATGACAATGGGAATAAGACTGAAAAAAGGGTTCGAACTTGCCAGACAGCAAGGCGGTTTGACCCTGAGCATGCGGCTGGCAATGCTTACAAAAATGTCGGGGCTGACGGTGGATTCCATGCCGGACAGTCCAGAAAACATCAAAACCATGACCGATGCGTTAAGAAGCCTCGGCATTACACCAATTATCTAAAAGGAGAACCGGAAAACTATGCCAATATTCAAACAGGTAGTAATGACTTTTGACAAACGCTTCGATACGCGCACATGTAGACATTCACTGAACGGTGAAAACTATGTGCTGCATTGCCACCACTTCACCACGCTGTATTCACAGCTGGCGGAAGACGCCAAGGATTTCGGCGGCGTGAAAATGCTACGCGAGACCGCCGAAGATTCGTTCTATAATACCCTTAAGCGGTATTATGCCGATAACAACATAACCAATCCGACCGATAAGGTCCGCATTGCCGAGGAATACTATTCCTGCATCGGCCTTGGTAAAATAAGTTTTGCCAGCGTGGGAGAGGTAAGCGGCCACGTGGTGCTGTCCCGCTCGCATGTGGACGAAGGCTGGATTAAGAAATTCGGCAAGCGGGAACAGCCTGTAAACTATATAACCCATGGTTATGTAACCGCGGTATTTTCGCTTCTTAACGATCAGTCGGTCAGGTCTTTTACCGCCACGGAAGTAAAGAGCATCGTTGCCGGTGCTCCAGAATCCGAAATACAGGTTTACAAAAATTAATTAACCGGAGGGTTATTTATCATGGCTATCAACAGAAAAAAAATTATCGCCGATATGTCCAAAGTTTCTGTCCTGTGCGGTTCCACCGGCATGATTGACGCTTTTGGCGTGCTGGTAAACCAGTTGCCTACTTCGTTCTGGAATAACTTTGCATCAAAACTTACCCATTCCGTTTCCGAAGAACTTTACCCTGCGGCTAAAACTCTGCTGGTAAACGCCGGACATGAGTGCGGTTATCATACCGGCTACGGCATTATCACTTCCGAAGAATGGAAAGCGGTTGTGGGCCCGATGGTAGAAAAACAGCCCGAAGACATCCTGCACGGCGCTTTTGCCGTTTTTTCGGCCTGGGGCTGGGCAAAATGCGAAGTAGTGGAACTTGTTCCCGGTAAAAAAATGGTTGTGCGCGCGTATGACTATTATGAATCCGATATTGTTCGTCACGGTCGCGCCAAGCATATGAGCGCTTACATGCTGCAAGGTGTGTGCGCCGCGTTTATGGATCTCGCTTATGGCGGTCCGTATGACCCCACCGGTAAAACCGGACTCAATACCTTTGAATGTGAGCAGACCAAGGGTATTGAAGTTGGTGATGATTACGGCGAATTTGTTGTAACCCCAGTCGCCAAGTAGGCTGCATGTTTACTCAACACCCCCGCACAGATTGTGCGGGGGTGTTGTTCTTTGGCAAAATATCGGCAATACTTGGAAGCGTTATCGGCAATGCCTCCTGCCAGTAAATACATCCCGCCCGACTCGCCCCGCCAATAGCCGCCATATCACCCTGCTTAACTTTTGTTGCCGGAAAATGGCTATAGACATGCCTGAAAACTCGTGAATTTTTGAGTTAAAGATATTAGATTTGATAGGAATTGATGGTATAAATTGTTAATGAAATACCGTTTATGGGGTGGGAATTACTAACTTCCCCGTTTGATTTGCTGAATGTAACAGTTTGGGGAGAGAGATTTGCCGGAGGGAAACTGGTCTATAAAAGCTTATAGGGGCGATAGTGCCGCGTCGTGACGCCGCGCCTATTGGTCCGCCAGTCCTTCCTGCATATAGTCCGCAACTATTGCGATGATTTTTTTAACTGTTTCATTGCAAGATTTAAAAGTTATTTTATCCAGAATTTCATTTCCGAACTGCCTGATAACGTCACTAATCATCGCATGGATAAATGATTGGGTTGCCGCGTCAACTCCGGTGAAATCAATGACAATCGGTTCGCCTTTGCTTAGCGCGGGGACAATTTCCTGGAGACGAATTTCCTTAGCCACGTCTTTATTCTCCGCGAATGAACCTGCTCTGTCAAATATATTAATTTGTTTCATATAAATTTAGGTTTCCGGTAACGCGCTTTAACTCTTTCTTTAACTGTGTCGGAATAAGTTTTTCTGATGGCATCTAAAAGAGCTGAAAACTCGGCCGTTCTGTCCAGGGTAATATCCGCGCCTACTGCCGTTCCCTGCCAATACGGAAGATCTTCTTCTGTTGAATGTCTGTCTTTAAATGGGTCCGCATTTAGTCTGAGCACATTTTTGATGGATTTTTTCAGGAGTTTATATAAGGCCGACCCGCTGTATATGACAAAAAAATCGCGGTTGACGCTCGCTATTGATTTAATGAAAAACAATCCCGCTCCGGCATTCTGTTCGGTGCCGCCTTCTTTCCGGGTCGTGCCTGTTATGCCAGGCATAAGAGCAAGTTTAATAGCTTCCATATCTGTCTGCACCGAATACGACTGGGCTATTGTTGCCTTGATTCCCAGTCCCGTGTCAGCGATTCCGATTCGAATTGAGTTGCTTTTTTTATAATATTGGGCGCACAGAAACGCCCCGTGTTCGGATTTTGAATGTTCAAGAACATTTCTTGCCAACTCGCTGACTATATATCCGATAGTTCTGGCTTGTTCCGGCTCAAGGTGTAACAGCGGGATCATTTCCGTTATAAATTTGCTTAATTCGGATGAGGTTTTTATCTGCGTTATCGGAATGAACCTTCCCGCTGATTCATGCTCGACTATACTGATATCCGCCTTGATCCCTAGTTTTTCAAAAAGCCCCATCCGCACAAGGTAATGCCGTGATTTGGCTTCCAATTTTTGACAATTGATATTTGTCGCTGGAACGGTTGCTCCGCGTGCGGCAATCATGGCGAGGACTATAGGATGGACTGAAATCCATTTATCATTGGCCGCTATTTCAAGTGTGTCGGACGGATGTGGATCGAAAGCTCGAAGAAACGGATCAATGTTCCCAAGAAATGCGCTGTTTGGAATGTAGAATCTCATTACCTAATTATACCGGGATTCCCGGTAAATGTCAATGTGCCGGGAATCCCGGTAAAAAACGGATTACAGCTGGTCTTTCAGGCGGTCTTCTTCGGAGAGGTAGAAGGCCTCTTTTTCGTCCGCCAGCGCGTTAAGCTTCGCTATCTCGGCGTTCTTGCCCGGCAGGGCCTGATAATCCGTATAGGTTTGCGAATCCGCCAGTTCGGCGCTCAGCGCGGCGATTTGCGTGCGCAAATCCGTCACTTCTTTTTTCAGTAGGCGCAGGCGCGCGCGTTCGCGTCTCTGGTCGGCTTTATTAAGGCGCGGCGCGGCAGCCACGGCCTGCGGCGGTTTATGCGCGGCGTGGTGCGCGTGGTGGTGTTTTGCCGGTTTTTCTGTAAGCGCTTCCAGTTTTATGCGTTCAAGCTGGCTTTGGAAATAGTCGTAATTGCCCGGATAGAGCGTAACTTTCCCGTTTTCGACATGCACAACCTGGGTCGCCACTTCGTTCATGAAATAAATATCGTGGCTGATGCAGCAGATGGCGCCTTCAAAATCTTTTAGCGCGTTCACAAGGGCCTGCACGCTGGCGAGGTCTAGGTGGGTGGTTGGTTCGTCCAGCAAAAGCACGTCGGGCGGGTCTAAAAGCAATTTGGCGAGCGCGAGGCGGCTTTTCTCTCCGCCGCTTAAAACCTTGGTTTTTTTATGCACGCTGTCGCCCGTGAACAGGAACGCGCCCAAAATGGTGCGCACGTCGGTTGTGGCGAGTTTGCGGTCATTATTAAGGCCTTCTTCCAGAACCGTCATTTCCGGCTCCAGCATTTCGGCGCGATGCTGGGAGAAATAGCCCACGCTGACGCCGTTGCCCAAAATCCGTTCGCCTTTATCCGGCTGCACCACTCCGGCAAGCATTTTTAAAAGAGTGCTTTTGCCCGCCCCGTTATGCCCGGCGAAAGCCATTTTAAAGCCGCGCTCCACAACAAAATCAAGCTTTTCATAAACCTTTATGTCGCCATACGCCTTCGCCGCGCCTTTAAGCTCTATGCCCTTAAGCGGGCCGCGTTTGGGCTGGGGGAAGCGGATGCGCACGGTGGACATGTCGGGAGGGAGTTCGATTAACTCCAGCCGGTCAAGCCGTTTCATGGCGCTTTGCGCGCGTGTGGCGGTGGTAAGGCGCGCGCGGTTTCTGGCTATAAATTCCTCAAGGCTTTTTATTTCCAGCTGCTGCTGGCGGAAAGCCTTTTCAAGGCGTTCCTTATCGGCCTGCCGCTCGCGCAGGTAATAGTCGTAATTGCCGTTGTAAACCGTGAGTTTCTTGTTATCCATACTGACGGTTTTTTCGCAGATGGCGTTAATGAAATGCCGGTCGTGCGAGATAATGAAAATGGAACTGGCGCAATATTTGAGATAGCTCTCAAGCCATAGCAGGGAATCTAGGTCAAGGTGGTTGGTGGGTTCGTCCAAAAGCAGGATATCCGGCTTTTTAAGGAGCAGGCCCGCCAGCAGCGCGCGCATAATCCAGCCGCCGCTGAGCGTCTTTACTTTGCGCGTAAAATCCGTTTGTTTAAACCCCAGACCCACTAAAACCTGTTTGGCGTCGGCTTCGTCGCGCCCATCGGGATATTCCAGCTGGGCCAGCGCCTGTTCCAGCACTGTGCCCTCGCCGCATTCGCCTGTTTCCTGCGGCAGGTAGCCGGAGGTTACGCCTTTTCGGAACGCTATCGCGCCGTCGTCCGGCTTTTCCCAGCCCAGAATCATTTTTAAAAGCGTACTCTTGCCCGCGCCGTTAGGGCCAACAAGGGCGAATTTGTCGCCTTCATTAATCTGCAAAAAAGCGTTTTCAAACAGCAATTGCTGCCCGAAGGATTTGCTTACGTTGTTTATCGTTATCATTTGATCGTAACCATCTGCAAAGAGAAAATTTC
>JBAYFS010000128.1:0-6688 GCA_041667045.1 Elusimicrobiaceae bacterium
ACCTTAATGCCGCAGAAGCCGAAAAGCCCCCTGCTCATGCTGTGCTCGATGCAGGTGTTCATGCCGGTCCGCTGATAGTCTTCTCTGGGGTTGCCGGTGGTGTTTATTATGATGATGTTCTTTTCGCCCAGCAAGGGCACAGGCCCCTTCTGGGTATAGTTATAGGCGAATCCTTTAAGGAAAACGCGGTCATAATAGCCTTTTAAAATGGCCGGAACGCCAAGCCACCAGACCGGCGCGATGAAAGTGATGATGTCCGCTGCCGCAATTTTATCCTGCTGGGCTTTGATGTCCGCAGGGATTTTGCCGGACTGGATTTCCGCAAAATCCGCGCTGTCCAGCGCCGGTTTAAAACCTATTTTATACAAATCCACAATTTCCACCGAATTGCCGTGCCTGGCCAGTTCCGAAGAATACACTTCGCGGATGGCGGAGCAAAAGCTTGCCGGATTTGGATGCGCATAAACTATTAAGTGTTTCATTATCCCCCCAAAGGTTACATGTATAATAATAGCCTATATCGGGGAAAAAATAAATGTGACTAAAATCTCATTACAACTTTACTAGCCGGATGTCTTGAAATGGCATAGCAATATGAAAGGCCGCGCCAAGCATAATTAACTGTGCCGCCGTACCGGGCGGAGCAATTCCAAAATGGTATAATTTGCGCATGTCTCGTACTCGCAAAACACAGCTCTTCTGCCTGTTTTCGCTTCTTTTGTGCGGCTCCGCTTTGCGCGCGGAGCGGTTTGTTTCATCAGACGGGAACCTTGCATTTGACTTGCCGTCCGGCTGGCGGAAAAGCGCGGCACGTGAACTTAAAGAGTCCACCATTGAGCTGACCGGCGGACAGGCAAGGCTTGCCGCCTATCCGGTTTTCAGCCTGACCCCGGGCCGCTCCCTTACCGCCCAGCTGGAAGCCGACCGGACACTGGTGCTGAACAATCTTCAGCGTCCGTCCGGTTTTAAACAACTTTCCGGTAAAAACTGCGAGTATTTTTACTTTTCCTGGCAGGGATTTTCCGGCCTTAACGCGATGGGGTATTTAAACTGCGGAGGAAAACTGTTCCACGCGGTGATAAGCTCCGCCAAGGATTTCAAAGAGCTGTCCGGACTGGTTTACGCGGCAAGACTGACCGCGCGGAAGGCCGACCCGGATTTCAGCCCCTATAAGATAGTAACCGCAGGACCGAAAAACTCACCCGTCACTTTTGATATAAATACCGGAGAATATCCGAAAATAGAGGCTTCCGAAAAGGCGTTAAGACTCACCCGGTTTGACAATGCCGAAATGCAGATCGGAGAGTCGGAAATGCCGCTGGATAAATTTGACAAACATTGTGAAGATTTTGGCAGAATGGCGCGATTGGCAAACAAATGGCGGTTTTGCTGTTCCTCCGCAAGCGCGAAAACAGATTGCTTCTTTACTGATGAAACACGAGTGTATTATGCTGGCGCGGTGAATGTTCCTAGCGAAAGAATTGCTGTTCTTCTGGCCTCCGCAAAAGTGACAAGTATTATTAATAAAAATACACAAAATGCCGAACCATACGCAAATTTATCAACGAAGCTTCCTTTGCAAGGGAATCCGGAGGAACGGCCTTTATCGTCCCTGCCGCCGCTTGCCGCACGCGGAATGGGAACCCCGATAAAACTACTGCTAGGGATTTTGGGGCTTGCGCTTGGCACCCTGCTTCTGCGAATGCTGTTGCCTGAGCCGGACAATGCCCCGTTCAGCTTAGACCCGCAATCTCCGTATCCGTTAACCATCGTGCGAAAATATTTCAGTCCGGACCTGGTTGAGGAAATAACCGATTCCAGGGGCACTGTTTTCACCAGCCGCAGTTCAAGGAAAACGGAACTGATTGCCGGTATGTTTTTGCTGCTGTTTATATTTTGCGCCCTTGCGGCTATTTTGTTGCCGCTGGCGGGACTTGAGGGCGCACGGTTTGCCGGGTATTCGGCTTTGGCTTTGCAGCTAGCGGTATTATTTATGCTGGCGGCGGCGTTAATTCCTAAACAGCTGTTTCTATACAATAACTCACAGTTGGTCGCATATGCGGTAATGGCTCCGGTTTTCGCGTTTCAGAAGACTTTTACGGTTTTTACTTCCGAAGGCAAACCCGTGGCGGTAATACGGCGTCCGCTGTTTCGGCTGCGCAGGCGCTGGATTATTGCCGGGCCGGACGGAGCGGACCGGTTAGAAATGTATGAGGATTTAGTAATAAAATCCCTGCTCCGGCGCGTTTTCGGGCAACTGTGGGGCCTCTTGCGGACTGATTATGTGATATCGGACGGAGAAGCGCCTTGCGGGATTTTGCGCCAGAACTGGGCGCTTAGTTCAAGCCGCACGCTTTTTATTGGGGATGAACCGGAAATAGATTACCGGGTGGTTCTGCTGATGGGGCTTTTAGCCAGCCGCGTTGATCCTGACAGGTGGTATCCATGGATAAGCTGATACTGGCGCTGGGGTTGGTTTTTCTGACCGGCTGTTCCCAAATCAGCCTGCCGGACCGCACGGATGCCCAACTGGGGAAAAAGATTGACGAGTCGCTTCGGCGCGACTTTAAACCGGTGAGTGATGCGGAGTCCGTGACCTATATAACCCGGATAGGTGAGCGCGTGGGAAAACACACCGAACAGCCGGACAGGAAATTTGAATTCGTTATTTTGCAGTCTGATAAGATAAACGCGTTCGCATCGCCTGCCGGAACAGTTTATATAACTACCGAACTGCTCTATAACATGAAAGGCGACGAAATCGCGCTTGCCGGTGTGCTGGGCCATGAGATGGGCCATATCATAAAGCGCCATGCGGCCGAAAAACTGCTCAACCGCGCCGGGTTCAGAAGTCTGCTGCTCTTTTGGGGAGGGGACAGGTTTTTCGCCGGCGCGCTGGCCCAGACCGCCAATGATCTGCTAAGCGTTGACTATTCCCGAGAAATGGAAAAAGAATCAGACCTGTGCGCGGTGCGTTATCTCATTTCAATGGGCGTTAACCCGGCTGACGCGGACAGGTTTCTTGTGCGCCTTGAAAATATGCCGCAAATGAGTCCGCCCTCCACCCGGTTTCTGGACGACCACCCCAATCTGGAACTGCGCCGCGCCAATGTGGCTGACTATATCCAGCAAATTCACAGTTCTGACAGGCGGCAGCGGACACAATGAGAACTATTCTAGCCCTGTTTCTGCTTCTTTTCGCGCAAAACGCTTTCGCGGAAAACATCGCAGCCCAAGCCGGGGACGCCGCGTTCACTCTGGTTAAAGATACCGGCAAAGTCGTGCTGTCCCCCCTTCATTATGACAAAAACGACTGGCTTGTTTTCGGCGGTGTTTGCGCGGCCGGTTCCGCACTTTTGCTCGCTGATTCCAGCATAAAGGACTTTTCGCGGCACGCGAAATCCGGTTTCGGCGACAGCGTGGCTTCCGCCGTAAAACGGCTGGGCGACGGCAAATACACCGTGCCAGCCGCAGCGGCGCTGTATGGTGCCGCGTATCTGTACAAAGACGAAAAGCTTCAGAGGGCTTCCGCCCTGTCCATTGAAAGTTTTGTCATAGCCGGACTGCTCGATAACGCCATAAAGGTCATTGTTAACCGTCCGAGGCCAAGCGCTGACGGAAAATCCGAAAGCCAATTTCACAAACGGCTTAATTCCTCATTTCCGTCCGGGCATTCGGCGACGGTTTTTGCGATGGCCGGCGTTTTCGCCGGCGTTTATGACGACAAGCCCGCCGTGGCGGCAACAGCCTACACCTTGGCGGCGCTGACCGCCATATCAAGAGTTAATGACAACAACCACTGGGCCAGCGACGCTTTTATAGGCTCGGCGCTCGGCTATTTTACCGCCAAGGCTGTCGTGCGCTATCACCCGTTTGCCGGGAGCAAAACGGTAGTTTTGCCCGAATGGGATAACGGGCCGGGGTTCCGGGTCGCTTTTTCGTTCTGAAGACGAAAAAGGCCGGAAGGGATTTTCCCCTCCGGCCTTTTTATCGGAATCGGACTCTAATTCATTATAAAAAAGAAAGTTCCTTTTATGTTCCAGTCGCCGCCTTCGGCTTGCATGACAAAGGTTTCACTTTCGGGGGAAGGCTTGAAAATAACGGCTTCCGTCATCCGCATAGCCTGCCCGATCACGAAATTGCGGAATACGATTTTCCCGTCAATGCTCTCGCCCGCGACAGCGCTGTTGTCCGGCAGGGTGATGAACGGAAAAGTCACGATCTTGCCGTCAATCGTTTCGGATCTGGTATTAAACCGGATTTTTATCTTTTCCGGGAAATACCGCTCATCGCCGCTAACGGTGGCGTAGCGGTTTTTCTCCGTATTGCCGTAAATCACCGTCTGCACTTTCTTTATCGCGCCAACCGGAAAATCCGCCGCCTTAAGCGCTTTGGCGGACGCCATGCCGGAGGACAATTCCTCAAAAATCTTTTTTGCTTTCCGGGCGTCGCTTTCCTGGTGAAGCTGAGCGGCGTATTCGCCGGGCGTGGCTTTCTTTTCCGCCGCCATTGCCGGAGCGAATAGCAGCGCCGCCGCAACCGGTATAAAAGTTTTTTTCATAGTATTAGCAATACTCCAGTTTTGTGAGTTTGTATTTCTTTTCGCCCACGGGAAGCAGGGCCGAAAATTCGTCGCCGGCTTTCTTGCCGAGCAACGCCTTGGCGAGCGGCGATTCAACGGAAATCGAGCCGTTCATGGGATCCGCTTCTTCCGTGCCGGCAAGTTTATAGGTAAGCTCAAGCCCGCTTTTCATGTCTTTTATCGTGACCGTGGCGCCCATGCACGCGGAAGTCTGGTCTACTTTTTTTTCGTCAATGATATGGGCGTTGCGGATTTTCGCTTCCAGTTCGTTAATGCGGGAAAGCGTTTCTGCCTGTTTGGATTTGGCGTAGGCGTAAGCGGCGTTTTCACGCAAATCGCCCTGCTCCATAGCCTCGCCAATTTCCTTGGAAAGGTCCTGCTTGAGAAGGCGCAGTTTTGCGACTTCGGCGCAAAGTTTGTCGTATCCGTCTTTAGTTACATAAGTATCCTGCATAGTCGTTTTCTCCGAAATGGTATTGTGATAGTATAGCGCAAAAAACTATTTATTGTAAACATCAGGCATATAAATGCCTGAGCCGACAAAATAGACCTGCCCGCCGGCGGTAACTTTCCGTACATAGGTGTCTTTAAGTGATGGTTTCATGGACCCGGGCCTGGGCCAGGTATACTTGCTCCAGCGGCCTTTCTCCGTCGCTTTTTCAAGGATATCTTTAACCATAAAGCGTCCGTCGGAGTCGGTCAGCCCGAGTATGTCTTTGCCGACGTATTCGGGCGACGGGGGATCAACAACCTCGACACCTTTGTCGTTAATCACAAAAACATAGGTTTCCGCGTATATAAAAGGGCCCGCGGGATCGTTAAACGAAGAAAAAGCGGCCGTTCCTTTCTCAATGAGCAGTTCGGAAGCCTTATTAACAGTGTCTTCGATAAAAGCGGGTTCCATGGCCATATTATACATGCCGCTTCCGACCAGATAGTCTATCCCTGTAACGGGAGATTTCGCGGCGGTTATGTATGCGCTTTTCCATCGGGCGGACTTTTGGCCCGGCTGAGGCCAGTAATAATGAACCCAGCCGCCGCCCGCTTTTGCAGCCTGGAGAAACAGTTCTCCGAGCGGTTTCCCGTCCAGATCTTTAAGAGCAGCAAGATTTATCCGTTCAGCGTCACGATCGGCGGGGTAAACCACCCGGTTGCCGTCCATATCCCACACGAAAACATAGATATCCTCGTGATACCAATTGCTTGACGGTTCGCGAAATGAGGGAAAAGCGTCCTCCCCCTTTTCCGCAATAAGCGCGGCGGCCCTGTTAACAAACTTTACGAGATTTTTCGTTTCTTCAAATTTATAGTCCGCCGCTGCAACGACGGGCGAAGCGGGACATAATAATCCCAGCAATGCTGCGAAAAGGTATTTATGCATAACGTGATTATTCCCCCCCTGATATTCTACAAAAAAAAGCCCCGCCCTTGCGGACGGGGCTTTTTAGAAAAGAAAATATTATAGTGATTTCCAGACTTCCGCGCCAATCTTGTCAGCCAAAGACGGATTGTCTATGAAAGGATTGCGATTTCCCTGGTATTTAAAAATCAGTTCGTTGCGGCGCGCCTCGTTAGCGTCCGGCGGATCCTGCCGGTTCCACAGCAGGAACAGATCCACTTTTTCTTTCCAGAAAGCGTTGTCATAGCCGCCGCTGCGGATGTTCTGGTCGTGATATCTCATCATGAAATAAAGCATTGCGCGGGCGGTGTTGCCTTTATCGCTGTTGCAAGGTTCGAACCCGAGCGCGCCGAGTTTTGACCCAGCATTGGTTGAATACTGATAACTGTTCACCATGGTGTAAGGCAGGGAAGACCGTTTGTTGTTGGGAGTTTGCAAAGTGGTCTGCAAATGGTGGAGGTCTACCCGCATGGGCAGGGCCTGTCTGAAAAACGACTGGGGCCACGAGTGTTCGGCGTTAACGCCGCTGCTGTCAACAAAGCCGTCACCGTTTGCGTCCCCGTTTTCCTTATATTGGCCCCCGTTTCCTGAGGTGCCTTCAATGAAAATGTTGGAATAGGCGGCTATCACGCCCCGTTTGCCGGACACAAGCACGTTGTCCGCCGTGGAATACATGAAATTGCGCGCTTCGGAATAAGAGTGGAACG
>JBAYFS010000129.1:0-6664 GCA_041667045.1 Elusimicrobiaceae bacterium
AAACCCGGACATGACCATCGTGGGCCTGCGCTATTTCAACGTTTACGGCCCGCGCGAGTATTACAAGGGCCACGCCGCCAGCATGATGTTCCAGCTCTACAACCAGATGAAGCAGGGCAAAAAGCCCCGCATCTTCAAGCACGGAGAACAGCAGCGCGATTTCGTTTACGTTAAAGACGTCGTCAGCGCGAACCTGCTCGCCGCCCAGGCGGAAGAAAGCTGCGTGGTAAACGTGGGCACGGGCAAGCCGGAGGATTTCAACGCGGTTATCGCCTGCCTCAACAAAGAGCTGGGCACGAATCTGGAAACGGAATATTTCGACAATCCGTACAATTTCTACCAGATGAAAACCCAGGCTTCAACGGGCGAAGCCGACCTTAGAATAGGCTACAAAGCGCAATTTTCCCTCTCCCAGGGAATAGAGGATTACGTTAAAATTCTGGAAGGAAAATAAATGGAATCTTTAAGGGATATCCGCACCAACATAAAATCCATCAGGGCCACCCGCCAGATCATGCTGACCATGAAGATGATCGCCGTGGCGCGGGTAAAGAAGTCGCAGGAAACCATCGAATCCGCGCGCCCGTTCGCGGCGAAAATGCAGCAGATGATGGGCACGCTGAAAACCGAACTGGCGCAGCAGGACGACGCGATAACCCAGTCCTGGGTGCGCTGGATCTGCGAGCCCCGGGCGGAAAAGGAATATGTCGGCCTGATCCTGATAACCGCTGACAAGGGGCTTTGCGGCGCGTTCAACACCAATGTGCTGCGCGCCTGCGCCGACTGGCTGCGCGAAAACCGGGACCGCAAGATCCGGGCTTTCTGCGTCGGCAAAAAAGGTCGCGATTTTCTGCGCCGCATAAAAGGGCTGGACCTGGCCATCGTGCACGAGAGCGTGGGGATTTTCCCGAAAGTGTCGTTCGCGGACGCGGAACTGCTGGGCCAGGCGCTCGTGGATAAATTCAACAGCGCCAAGTTAAGCTCGGTAACGGCCATTTACACCGAATATAAAAGCATGCTCACGCAGACGATGAAAAAACGGGAGTTCCTCCCCCTTTCGGCGGAGGAAGCGCCGGAACAATCCCGCTACAGGGAAGATTTTTTATTCGAGCCGGACAAACGCGCCATTTTCGAAAGCCTCGTGCCCCGCTATGTGAAATCGCAGGTTTACCGCATGATGCTGGAATCGCAGGCCGCCGAACTGGCCGCCAGAATGAACGCCATGGAATCAGCCAGCAACAACGCGAGCGATATTATCGACGCTCTTACTTTAAAGCTTAACCGGACAAGACAGGCTTCCATCACCACCGAGCTTACCGAAATAGTGAGCGGGGCCGAAGCCTTGAAATCCTGACGATAGGAAAAAGAAAATGAACACAGGGAAAGTTACGCAAGTTATCGGAGCCGTTATAGACGCGGAATTTGAGCCGGGCAAACTGCCCGCCATTTACAACGCGCTGGAAGTGGAATACACGGACAACGCGGGCAAGCCCGCCAAACTTACCGTGGAAGTCGCCCAGCATATCGGCGACAACCAGATCCGCGCCATCGCGCTGGGCCCCACCGACGGCCTGCAGCGCGGCCTCGCCATACTCGACACCGGCGCGCCGGTGACCGTGCCCGTCGGAGAAGGCTGCCTGGGCCGCCTTATGGACGTGCTGGGCCAGCCGAAAGATTTCCGAGGCGACATTAAAAGCGGCACCAAGTATCCCATCCACCGGGAACCGCCCAAACTGACCGACCAGACCACCAAACCGGAACTTTTCGAAACCGGCATCAAAGTGGTGGACCTGCTGGCCCCTTATATGAAAGGCGGAAAAGTCGGCCTGTTCGGCGGCGCGGGCGTGGGCAAAACCGTGGTTATCATGGAACTTATCAACAATGTGGCGCGCCAGCACCACGGCTCCTCGGTCTTCGGCGGCGTGGGCGAACGCTCGCGCGAAGGCAACGATTTGTGGCTGGAAATGCAGGAAAGCGAACTGGCGGACGGAAGCAACGTGCTTTCCAAAACCGTGCTGGTCTACGGTCAGATGAACGAGCCCCCTGGGTCCCGCGCGCGCGTGGCGCTCACCGCCCTGGCGCAGGCCGAGTATTTCCGCGACGAAAAACATCAGGACGTTCTGCTGTTTTTGGATAATATTTTCCGCTACGTTCTGGCCAATTCCGAAGTGTCCGCCCTGCTGGGGCGCATGCCTTCCGCCGTCGGATATCAGCCGACTTTAAATACCGAAGTGGGCGCACTGCAGGAACGGATTACTTCAACAAAAGACGGCTCCATCACGTCCATTCAGGCCATCTACGTCCCGGCTGACGACTTAACCGACCCCGGCGTAGCCACCACCTTCACCCACCTCGACGCGACCACCGTGCTTTCGCGCCAGCTGGTGGAAATAGGCATTTATCCGGCGGTTGACCCGCTGGACTCCACGTCGCGCATTCTGGACCCGAAAATCGTGGGCGAGGAACATTACAATACGGCCCGCGCCGTGCAGAAAGTTCTTCAGCGCTACAAGGAACTGCAGGACATCATCGCGATTCTGGGCATAGACGAACTGTCTGAAGAAGACCGGCTTACCGTGTCCCGCGCGCGCAAAATCCAGAAATTCCTTTCCCAGCCGTTTTTTGTGGCCGAGAAATTCACCAGCATACCCGGCAAATACGTGCCGATAAAGGACACGATAGCGGGTTTTAAAGGGCTGCTGGAAGGCAAGTATGACGATATTCCGGAGCAGTGTTTCCTCCTTAAAGGCGGCATAGAGGACGTGGTTAAAGAAGCAGCAGAACGCAAGGAATAACCGCAATGGCGAAACTTAAACTCAGTATAGTGACTCCGGAACGCAGGATTGGCGATTATGAAGTGGATTTCGTGGCCATTCCGGCGGCATACGGCGAGATGGGCATTCTTCCGGGCCACACGGCGTGCGTGGTGCGCCTGGCGGAAGGCATTTTGCGCTATAAGGACGGGCAGACCGAGAATGAGTTCGCCGTCATGGGCGGCTACGCGGAAGTTTTCAACGACGAGATAAGCGTTTTCGCCGAATCGGCCGCTCTCGCGGGCGAG
The DNA here is from genome assembly GCA_041667045.1 of Elusimicrobiaceae bacterium. GTDB lineage: Bacteria > Elusimicrobiota > Elusimicrobia > Elusimicrobiales > Elusimicrobiaceae > JAQVSV01. Next base: position 3,062 of record JBAYFS010000129.1, read on the forward strand.
ATAAACGAGGAAAAGGAACGCCAGGCCGTGCAGAAAGCCAAAGACGCGCTCCTGGCGAAAGAAAAAGATATGGATATCGAAGCGGTGCAGGCGTCACTGCGAAAAGCTTCGCTACGAATAAAACTGCTGGAAAAACACCGCAGACATTAGCGTACCCCGCGTTGGGAACAGACGGTTCAGCCGCCAGAGGAGAGTCTATGCACAAAAGCATGTTGCTAACCGCCGCGCGCGGGCTTTTCACCCGCAAGGCCGACGGCGTGTTTATCGCGGCGTTTCTTATTCTGGGTTTTTCCTCCACGCTGGGCGGGGAAATCATTACGCTAAAAACCTATTACCCCAGTCCCTACGGCAGTTACAAACGCATGAAAATCGCCGAAAGCCTTACCGTGGGCGAAGCCTCCGCGCCGGGCAATGTGCTGGGCAGCCTAGTCATAAGCTCTGCTGGAAGCGCTTTGCAAACCTCCGTTCTCGCCCCTGACGGAAAAACCATTTTAGCCGACGTGAACGGCTACGCTGCCGCGAAAGACCTGTGGCTCAAGGACGCCGGCAAATGGGCCTCCGCAGGAAAGCTGGAGATAGAAGTCGCTGAAGGCTACATTTTCGCGCCCAACAGAAACGTCAAGCTGGAAACCGTCAAAGGCCCGGCGGACGCGTTCAGCACTTTCAGAAACTCTAATCTGGTGCGGCCATACAACATCACGGCCTACAATGCGCAATCTACGGACGGCATCGCCTGCAACATAAAAAAAGGCTGGATAAGAACAGCCTGCATGATGGCAAACTATGTGATGGGCGGCAGTTGGGGCGAATACCAGATTTCCAGCAATAACGGCTGCGAAACAAACGATTTCACGCAGGCCGAAAGCTCGCCCGGCACAAACGTGATTTCGCTGACAGCAGTTTGCGTGAGATATCTTATTGACGGGAAACCAGTAATCCCGAACTAAAATTCAAAACCCCGCTTCCGCGGGGTTTAAAAAAACAAAACAGACCTGTTGTAAGCCTAACCCCTGCGGTAAAACCTGGCAGAAAACGTGAATGGAAAGTCGGGAACATTAGGATTATAACTTGCCGGCATCGTCAAAATGAGAGTGTTTGCTACGCGATTTATTTTCAGCACATCGGAATAAAAACTGCACACCTTTTCGCCGTCTAACGTGGTACTACCCGCATTATAAGAACGACTATGCCACACCCATACAAAATTCTCACTATCATCCATGCCTTCAATATATGAAAGATAGCCAGTAGTTTTATCGGTTGAAAGATTAATATACAAATTCCCAGAAAACGTCGGTTCATCGGTAAAAAAACCAGACTTAAGTTCAGTCCCATGAATATCAATAAAAACATAATCCGCACCGATCGGGATATCAAAAGAAGCTGTCCAGCTGGCTTTTGAGGCACTATAGTAATTCACGACAGGATCGCCGATGAGCGAATCGCCCGACACACTGTGCCACGCCGCATCGGACTTCTTATAAACTTTCACGGTATTACTGTCAGAACCGTCCACGCATATTTGCCCGTCGGAAGGAGTTGGAATGACAGCGCAGCTTTGCGGAGTAAGGGTGAAATTCCCGTTTTGAACCACGTTGCCGTTTATGGCAAGCGGTTTTGCCGCGGTACCGGCGGAAAGGCTGTCCGTGATTTTAAATTTCGAATAACTGCCATAAGGGCTAGGGTAATAGGTCCTTAAAGTAATTACTTCACTGCCGAGATTAGTCCATAAACAGGCCGACAGGCAAAATACGACACCGGCGAATATCTGTGTTTTGGAAAACCTTAAGCGCAGGTCTATATAGTTAGAACGCATCCGATCCCTCCGACAAGTTAAGCGTGTCCGGCGCGACAAAACATTTTATAATAACAACTAAAAGTTTTCCCCGTCGGAACAGATCAACCTGTACCCCTGCCCGGGCACGGTTTCTATGCAGGCAGACAAAACGCCCAACTTCCGCCTTAAATTGGAAATGTGCATATCCAGCGCGCGGGTTTTAAGGCCTTCCGCGCTGCCCCACAAATGTTTGAGCATATAATCGCGGGTGAGCACGCGGCCCGGATCTTTTTTCAAAAGAGAAAGGATTTCAAATTCCATTCTCGTAAGGTTAAGCGGAATATTGTCTATATAAGCCTGGCGGCGGTCTTTTTTAAGCGTCAAAAGCCGTGCGTCGGCGGAGGAAGGAATGGGCGAAAATCTTATCCGGTCTATAATTCTTAAAAGCGCGCGAATGCGGTAGGCCAGTTCCTTGCGGTCAAAAGGCTTGTACATAAACCCGTCGGCTCCGCGCTCAAACGCTTCTTTCAGGCAGGAAAACTCCTTATTCGCCGCCAGAACGAAGACCAAAGTGTTCATTATCCGCGGCTCAACACGTATCAAATCCAGGTAAAACAGACCCGCCGTGCCCGGCGTTTCCAGATCCAGAATAACCAGATCCGGCTTGAACGCGACAAGACGGTCCAGCTCGCGCTCAACCGTAAGCATTTGCATGCAGTCACAGTTGACTTCGCGCAGAGCCGACATTATGTGTTCGCAGGTTTGCGGGTCGCTGCCCACTAAAACAATGTTGTAACGCATAGATGTTATTTACAATACTTTACATGTAAATGTCCGTATTGTCAATAGGACTAGAGCAAAAAATCTGTGGCCTGGATATCCACACTATAAAATAATTTTACGAGCGTCCAGAAAATTCAGCAGCATAAACACCACATAAGCCGAACTTATGGAAATCGCCGCGCCTTCCGCACCCATAAACGGCACAAGCCAGAACATCAGCGCCAAATCAGCGGCTATTGCCACGCACATATTAAACGCCAGCTTAGCGGCATGGCCCGTGTATTGGAGAAAATAGCTGAAATAAACCGCGAACAGCGATCCCACCAGATAAACCGACAGTATCCTTAGCGACGGCGCCGCCAGCCTGCCGTGCTCGCCGAACAAAAGCGACATGATAGGCCCGGCGAAAACAACTATTATGACAGCCGCCGCGCCCGCCATCCAGGCATTCACCTTTAAAAGCGCCACAAACAATTTGCGCAGCTCATCCTTATTTGCGTTTTCAAGCTTGGCGAAAGCCGGCATTATCCCCATGCCGACCGCGACAGCCAGATGCGGCGCTTTTATCACCATCTGCTTCGCCATGGAATAAATGCCCACGTCGTAATTGCTTCTGAGCGCGCCCAGCACAACCGTGTCCACTTCCGACATGACGGTATTGCAGATTTCATAAACCAGCAAAGGCATGGCGTAAACCGCGGCCGCTTTCATGAAGGTAACGCTGGTTTCGGATGGAAACGGTGAAAATTCCGACCGGCAAAGCAAAAACCCCAGAATAACCGTAACCACCAGAGCCATAGAAAACGCCCAGATAACCGGCATTATTCCGGAAAAACTACGTAGTAGCACGACTGTTAAAACCAGTTTAAACCCGTATTCGGAAAAATTTATCAGAAAATTGTTCTTTATTTTCTTGGTGCCGATGAAAATTTCCTTGGCAAACTCGTTAAGCCCAGTAAGGAACAGCATCGGCGCGGACGCCGCGATATACACGGCAAGATCCGGCCTGTTAATCAGCGCGGCGATGGGACCCGAGAGAAAAA
>JBAYFS010000130.1:0-6658 GCA_041667045.1 Elusimicrobiaceae bacterium
GCCCTCCCTGGTTATTTTAACTTTTTCAAGGTCGGACGCAATTCAAAAGTATCTATTCATTTTTGCCCTAGAACTCCAAGCGATGCAAAAGACTTACACAAATCTTTACGCTTGGGGTATTCTGTGTTCCAAGCAAACGACGACTCCCGCAGTAATGCTTTACGTTCCCGGTGCGAGCACAGAAACTTGCAGTACCGGAACTGGAAACCAGTTATCTTTTGCAGGCCAAGTTTGCGGGTAAGCTCGGTCTTGCGCGTGCCATAACGGGTAATGAGCAGGCGCGGGTGGACCACCTCGCCGTCATCCGTGCGATAAAACTGGCTGACTATCTTCCCGCCATAAAACCAGCTCGCGGCCTGATAAACATACCCCGGCTTGCCGCGCAGTCCGTCGGCCCAGCTGAAAAGCAATTTTACGCCGGGGAAGTCATTGCGTACCCGTTTGCAACAGAGCTTTAAGAAACTGCTTTCAGTATTGCGCGGCATGGAGTCCAGCACACAAAACCGGTTCAGCTCAAGGTAATCCGAAACGCCGAGCGACGGGAATAGCTTGCGGATGGTGTGCATGGGCCGCACGCCATAGCCCCACAACGCCACGCCGCAAAGCTCGTCGGAGTGGAACAGCCCGTAAGTCACTTTGGTTATCGGCGGGCAAATAACCGCATAATGATGCGCGGCAACAAACTGCCGCCCAAGCGCATTACTGATAGGTTGGATAGAAAGCCCGGTCATACAGCCTCCGGGCATGAAAGAGTGGCGGCAACCGTCCGAGACGGTTCAGTAAGTGTGTGTGTTCTCGCGTTGCCACCGATAAAACGCAGAGCGTTTTTCCGCGACCCCACCTCAGCAATTTTGCTACGCAGAAAATTGCTTCCGGTCTTGCGAACCGCACGCAAAGCATTATTATGCTTTGCTCTAAAGGCGGTTCTCACACCGAAAATGGGTGCCCCGCCTGATTGGCAGGGCGTTGTCTTTGTTGTCGAGGCAAAGACTGAATCTGGGAAAATAAATCGAGGCACGGTCATGGTTTTTCTCCATGTCCTTGCCTCGACGCTTATAGTTTACCGCATCAAATGCTTGTAGTCACGCTTTTAGTTTTGGATAATTTTGGAAGATATTTTATAGGTAGAATTTTTGGGAGGGATTATGTTTAATATAGCCAACCTGCAGAACCTTGTGAAGGAATATAAAACACATCAGACCTTAGATAAACAACTAAAAGTTTTTCGGAAATTAAAGTTTGATGAAGCTTTTGATTATATAACGCTAACACATAAAAATTCAAATCCAGGGCAAATATTCCCTCATTTCCGGAGAAGATGGTGTTCCCATTTAAAGAATTGGGGTAAAAATCTAAAGAACGAAAAAACACACATCAAACAATGCAAAAACTTTGAAGAAATTTTGAGCGAAGTACGCAACAATATATCAGGGGAAAAACCACTCTATAAATATGATGTGGCATTGCGACTCGGGGCAAATATAGGACATATGCCAAAAATGGTTTATTTACATGCTGGAACGGAAAAAGGTGCGAGAAATTTGGGGTTCCAACATGCAACACAAACTCTTATAAAAAATGATTTCGACAAACATAATTTATCTTGCCTCTGGAGTTCATTAAAACCATACCAAATTGAAGATTTCTTATGTATTTACAAAGAGTGCTTTTTATGCAAAAAATCAGGTCGTTGTAACGATAGAATCAAGAAGTTTTGCTGTTAATAGTATTTGTTTTTCGGATTGCATCATATACCACCCACACCGAGGTTAAGCCCAGTTTATAAGTTATTTCTTTCGGGGCTTCGCCGTTCTTTAGCCGGCGCAGGATTTCAGCGTTACGTTTTTCGATGTAGATTCGTGGGCGGTATTTTCTGCGTTTTTTGTTCGTAGGCTTGACAGATTTCGGCGTATTCGTTTTCATAATTGTACCTCTCAAAATTGAAATTTAGGCCCCAGCGACAAACTGGCTGAGGGCCAGCGTGCGTCGGCTTCCAGTAGCCGAAGTGTTTGCATAATTCGCATTTCATCTCGTGTTGTTGTTCGGGATTTTCTGGCATAGCTATTCCTCCGTTTCCGTCATACGCAAGGAATGGCGGTCAAAATCCAGCAGCCATTTATGCATATGCCCGAAACGGTTCTTGCCTAAAAACGCTTCTATTATGGGGTTATTTCCTTCCGCTTTTTTGTCCGGATTGCGCCAGAGGAATATCACGGCGTCGGCTTCCTTTTCCACCGCCGAACTGTCAGACAAATCCGCCAGCTTTGGCGCGGCTTTGTCAAAATCCGTCCGTCGGCTCAACTGGACCGCCAGAAAGCACAACACGCCGCTTTTTACGCATTCGTTTTTAAGCTCGACCACAAACTTTTCAATTTCCCGTGTGCGCGTGGATTCGCGCGTCATGGCGCACCGGCCCAGATAATCCACAAACAGCGTCTTGCACTTGGAAAACTTTACCGCACGCTTTATCTCGTAAATGCTCGGCCCGGCGATATCCAGCAGATAAAGCGGATACGCTTTGGCATCCTCAACCGCGCTTTCAAGCTCGGCAAGGTCTTCCGCGTTAAACTGCTTTGCGCGGAATTTTGAGGCTGAAATTCCGGTTTTAAGCGGGAGCAGTCTGCTCATAAACTGCTGGGGGCGCATTTCGGTGGGACAGTAGAGGCAGGTGGTTTTATCGTCCAACATATTCACGAGGACATTTGTCAGATATGCGGTTTTGCCGACGTTCGTGCGGGCCGCGACCACTACCAAATCACCCGCCTGCGGGCATAAGCCGTTATCAAGCGTTGGGTATCCCGTTTTTATGCCGGGCAGACGGCTTTTATAACAGTCTTCCAGATAACCGTCCATAAACTCTTTGGGCGTTACCACGGCAAGGCTGTCGCCGCTGTCACGCTGTTCGATAAGGCCCATAATGCGTTCAATCGCGTCCGGCTCCACTGCCGGGTTTAGCAGGATGATTTCGCGTTTGATTTTTCGCATTACGGCGTTACGTTTAACTTCCTTGGCGTAATGCGCGATATGGGTTGATGTGGAAACGGAATCCATAAGCCCGCTTACAAACACTTCGCCGCCAAGCGAATCCAGTTCGCCTTTAGCCTTGAGCCGGGCGCAAACGGTTACAAGGTCTATCGCTTCGTCGTTGGCACGCATCTCTTTAAACAGGCAAAACATCCGGCGGCTTGAGGTTCTGCTAAAATCCTCCTCAGACAGTTCTTCCAAAATGAAGTCGGCGTTATTTGAAACTCCAGCTTCCACTAAAAAACTGCCCAGCACGGCGTGTTCCAACATGGTTTCATGGTCAAGAGTCATTGTTCGCCCTCCGCATTTGGTACATGGCTTCGGCTTCTTCGTAAGCGTAATTGTCCGGCTCGTTTTTTTGTTTTGCAGGCGAATACGCGGCGGGGTCGTCTTCCCATCTGCGCTGGTTAAGCCATGTTTCCGGGTGCGGTATCAGCGTGATATCCTGCCACTGCTCGCACCGCTTCTGCACTTTAAGGGCGGCAAGCACGGCGTCCAACGGCGGGCTTTTTGACCGCCAGCGGGCATACGCCGCGCTTTTGCCCACCTTGCGGGGATATGCTTTCCAGAACAATTCAAACTCCGGCGAATATCCGGCCTTTGCCGGTTTGGGTGTTGGTTCTGCATTTGCCGGCAACAGCGCATCAGCGTCCGCTGATGATGTAGTTGTTCTGTTATGTTTTGTTGTGTTTTGTAGGAGAGCGTCAGGGGTGATGCTGACTTTGACGGGAAACGGTGCCGCGTAATTATCCTTTATTAAATGCCACACTTTCGGACTGTTGCGGTACTTTTTCTGCAAAAACTGGCCGCGATGCTTCCACCAGCTATGCAGCCGGAAATACGGCTCCCGCTCAATCCAGCCCGACCGCACCATTGCGTCGACAAATCGCTTTCCGTCAGTATCTCTTAATCCAACCGACTGCGCTAAAGTTGCGTCATTATATTTCCTTAAATCGCCGTCTTCGGCGTAATCCATGCACCACCACCAAAAACGATGTAATTTGCCGATTGTAAGGTCCACCTCCCAGTCCATCAGTTCCGCCAGCAACAGTGTTTGCGGATGGTGGTAAAGCTTCTGATGTGATTCGATCCATGACATAAAATGCCTCCGTTTAAAAATTTTCTATGGCTTCGCCCATGCGTCTCAAGAACACACTTTAAAAACCAGCGCTTACTGCTGTGCGGTGGGAGTCGGATTTACAGGTGATTCACACACAATCAGCCACATCACAGATTTGAGCCGCAATCAGCGCGCATACACGGCAAGGCGCGGACAAAAACCTGTTTCCCTACCGGACCGCTTTCTGGAAAAGCGACACCCTTTCCATACTCGCGGCCCGATGTTTCCGCTGTTATTTTGTCATGCCTTCTCCCTGGCAGGTTCTTTCCGTTCCACTGAGAACGAGAACTCGCCGAAATTTTTAATCGCATAATCCGTGAAAATCCGGACAGCCGCTTCCGAGGCCTCGTTAAGGCTTTTGATAACCACGGAGTTTTTCGGCGGGCAGACGCTGTACTGGAAACCCAGTCGCACCGCGCCTTTGCCGTACAGGCTTTCAGCCGCGATTACGGCTGGCACGATGTGCAGTTCCGCTTTTGCCGCTTCGACACCTTCCTCAAATTTAAATACATAGATATTGCTCATTTTCGCTCCTCAATAATCGTCCAGACTGGCGCGGCTGAAGATGATCTTTATCTGCGCCAGATCGGTGTACAAAGTTGTGCGCGGAGTTTTCAGCCGCTTGCTGGCCTGCGCAATCGTCAGCCCTTCCTCGCCCAGCAATTTGCATAGCCTGCGCTGGCGGGCCGACATGTCTTTCAATGCGGATTCAAAATCAATCCGTAATTCTGACCGGACATAGGTATCTTCCGCAAACACAGCCAGATCCTCTTCCAGCGATACCGAGAAATTGATTCCCTGCCGTTTGCCCCGATGTAAAAGCCTGACCATGGAAAACAATTTGTTCTTTATCACACGGTGTAGATAACTGGCAAGCAGAACCCCTTTCTCCGGCGTATAGGAAGGCCTTGCATCAAGCCAATGCAAAAGGCATTCCTGCAAGATGTCGTCATAATCTTCCACCCGAAGGCAGAGGAATTGCCGTCTGATTTCGCGTATTGCCATTTCCACACCACGCAATTCGTCATGCGAAAACAGCTCGCGATAGCTACTTTCACCGAAATCCGGCATAAGCTAACCGATCTGAATAGAAAGGTCAGCCGGTGCTGCAAGCGGTTCAGATCCGGCAAGCTGTGCGTCTGAAGGTGGTTGTCCAAGCAGGTCGCCCAGTAAAAGGCTGTAACACTTCGCTATCTGCTGTGCCTGTAATTTCCCATACTCCGGCCTGATATGCTGCGCCGGTTTTAGCGCTATCGCTAAACCAAAATATTCGTTTCCGTTCACGGTCATAGAGCCTCCTACTAGACTCTTACGCCGTTTCTGCGGAAAGTGACGGTTTTACCGTCTGAAAAAGTGATATGTCTTTGCCGTTTGTCTCAGGGAATGAAACGGTACTGCCCCATAAAAAAATCCTAATAGTTTTAGCCCAAACGTTTTGTTGTCTGCCGTCACTATTCCGCGAAAGGGCGTAATAGATAAATAGGGGTTGATTAATACCCGCTTATGAATGTAAATGTGTTCATGATGGCTAAACCATGGAGGTTTTTATGCTGGCATTAGGCAATAAAAACGAAAAGAAGCGATTCGTGATTTACACGCGCTGTTCGACGGACGATCAGGCGCAGGGCGATTTCACCACGCTGGACGCGCAGGCGTTCCACTGCAAAAACATGCTGGAGGCATTCGGCTATGAATTATCCTCGTTCGGCGGGACCGGCATTATCAATGACGACGGCTATTCCGGCAAAGATTTAAACCGGCCCGGCATTAAAGCTATTTTGGAGGGAGTGGAAGGCAAGCACAACTTTGACGGTATTATCTTTTTCCGGCTGGACCGCCTTACCCGCAACCCGCGCGACCTATACGCGATGATAGACCTGTTCCGCGATAAAAATATTGACTTCGTTTCCGTACGCGAGAACCTCGATAGCTCCACCGCCATAGGGCGAGTGGTTATCGGCATTTTGGGTTTGCTTTCAGCTTTTGAGCGTGAGCTGACGGGTGAACGCGTTAAAGCCTCGGCAATGGCCCGTGTTAAGCAGGGCATCTGGGTTGGCGGCATAGTGCCTTACGGCTATATGCTTATTGATGACGGGCCAAGACTGCCCAACGACAGGCAACCGCATAAACTGGTGGTAAATGAGCCTGTAGCAAAACACTTGTGCATAGCGTGGGAAATGGCGGCGGAAAACAGACCCCTGTCGGAAATCGCCAACACACTTATCAGCCGTGGAGTCAATGCGCCGATGGGTAAGAAATGGCTTAAGCAGTCTTTAGGTGCGATAATCAAAAATCCGTTTTATAAGGGTTTAATAAAGTACAACGGCGAATATTTTAAAGGCCGGCATACTGCGATTGTGCCGGACGATTTATGGGAACTGGCGAATATCCGCATAAAAGAAAAACTGCCCGGACACCAGTTTATTCCGCGCCAGAAAGAATATGTCTACCTGTTCAGCGGATTGCTCAAATGCGGCTATTGCGGCAGCCATTATATAGCAACAAGCTGTGTGA
>JBAYFS010000131.1:0-6530 GCA_041667045.1 Elusimicrobiaceae bacterium
ACTATTTAAAGACATCCCACGCGACGAACTGGACACGGTTTCCGCCATGCTTAAATCCGGCTTTAACAGTCCGCTTTGTTCCTCCATGGGCCGCCTGTTTGACGCGGCGGCTTTTTTCTGCGGCGGCCCTGCGATTGTGTCTTATGAGGGCCAGGCCGCGATGGAATTTGAGGTCTTGGCGAACGCCGGCGCGAATGCTGGAGTCTCCCTGCCTCCGTTTTCCTTCAGTGAAGCGAACGGCTTTATAACCGTTTCGCCGGGCGCGCTTATAGCCGCGCTTTTGAATTTAAGGGAGAGTTCGGATTTCGACTGTTGCGGCGCGGCTTACGCTTTCCATAAAACGTGCGCGCAAATGGCCGCGCGGGTTCTGTCCGCCGCCGCGGAGCGCGCGCGGACGCGCGATATTGTCTTATCGGGCGGCGTTTTTCAAAACAGGTTGCTTTTGACTCTTACGGAGGGCCTGTTGCTCGGCTGCGGCTTTTCGGTTTATTTTAATGAACAGGTTCCGTCGAATGACGGCGGTATCTCGCTTGGGCAGGCTTATCTGGCGCGCCTTCGTAAATAAAAAAGAGCCTTCCCTTGGGGAAGGCTCTCTGTACTTTATGAATGTTTACTCAGTTTACGGTTGCTTTTTCAAAAAGAACATATACAACAGACCCATCTGTCAGGTTGTTACGTTTCCCCAGCATATAGCCTTTGTAACTGGTGAATTTCATGATATCTCTTTCGTTTTGAACTTGAAGCTGTCCTCCTTCCACAAACATTTCGCAACGAAAGTAGAGTGTTGAAGACGTTTCCATATAGAACGTATAATGGTTACCCATGATAGGGTTTGATCCTTCTCTCAACGATATCCGCCATTCGGCGAAACTTTGGTTATTGTTGTTGTATAACATGATCGCGGTACCAGAAGCTTCTCCGATTGTGTCGGTTTTGGCTATTGGGGTGCCGTGTTCGTAAGCGAAAGCCGCTGCCGCATGTTGTGACATGTTGGCTAAATCCTGGCGCGTGTTTTTTGCTTTAAGAAAATCAACGGCTACGGTTTGCATGAACTTCTTCGGCAATTGCGCTTTTTTTTCTGCCGCGAAGACCGGAGCGCTTATTATTACTGCTGCAACTAACAACGCGATTTTTTTCATTATTCTCTCCTTAATTTCGTCTGTCTGCCCTCATACAATTACTATAGCGAAATAGTATTTGTTTTGCATGGGTCCTTGGGCCTATTTCCGTAAAGTAAAATGGCCTATTGCAACCATGGGGAACTTTCCGGGGGCAATGGCCCAGAGCCAATCATGCCACGCCAAATAAAAGGAGCCTTTTCTAAAAGAAAAGGCTCCTTTGCAATCATAAGTACTCTGGTAAAACGATTGGTTTATTGGTCCGCGTAGTGACCCTGATTTTTAGGCGTCACATCCTTGATATAGTAACCGTAAACCGTAGTGGTTTTCTTGCCGTCCGAGCAGAGTATCTTCTCAATAATATACCCTTCGAATTTGCGGCTTTCTGCGGAACACTGATCTTCCACCTTCACGGTGACTCCTGTCGCCGTTTCCCGGGCCAGCGCGGGGGATATCCTTAAATTGGAGGGATCTATTTTTTCTCCGTCGTCAAAACCGTTATATGCCCGGCTTTTTCCTTTCATGAGCAGTAAATCCGGTTTGGCGGTAAACAATCCGCCGTCCAGGATTCTTTTTTTATAAAAACCTATAGAAAGCAGGCCTTCCTGATAATCCGCGCTGTCAAAAACGCGGCCTGATTTCCAGCCGTGCAGATCATCCAGTTTTGCGGGTCCGGCTTTGGCGAACACTTTTTCAAGCGCTTCGTAAGCCGTAATGCCGGTAATGTCCTGCGGCGTGTTGCCCTTCTGCATAAACGCCGTACGGAAAACCTCCGGCAGTTTAACTCCCTTTGCCGAAGCTCTCTTTTCACCCGCGAAGGACGCCGGCAGTAAAACCGACGACAACGCAATTACGATAATTCTTTTCATTAGCGCGCTCCCTGAATAATTGGCATCTGCTCTTAACGGTAGTTTAACATAAGTACTGTTGCCCGCCAAGGGACTTAAGTCCTATATCCGCGGCACAATGTCGCCGTTACCAGATGTCTCGTGAGCTGGAAATAATCTGCAGGTCGTTAAAGGACAGTTTGTTTTCCAGCACGGCCGCGACAACCACGCTGCGCACGAAAACCTGCCGCCCGTTCGCGCCGCCCACAATGGCCACTTCCAGTCCGGCGGGGAAATTGCCGTTGGTTGCGGCGAAGAGCGGAACCGTCGCGCCGGCGTCAGCCCAGGCTGAGGTGTTGGGGGATACCCCGTAAAGATAATTTTTGCCCATGATGCCGGTTATCGCCGTCGTTAGTGTTTTTATGCTGCCCGAAGCGACTCTGTGCGAGGGAGCGTTTGTCAGCGTCCCCGTCGCGTTTATGGATGAAAAGGCCACGGTGTAATCGGTGGAACTTGTGTTCCAGCACGTGCTTATGCCGGAGCCTGTGAGCGTCGTGGCCAGCTGGCGGAGTTTGCCGTTGTCTGTGAGGCTTGAAATCTGGGCACAATCGGCGTAAAGTCCGCTTTCCCATTCGGTGGCTTTATAGGTTTGCAGGTTTCGTATCAGCGGAGAATTAGTCGGCGTGAGGTAGTAATAGGAGAATTTATACAGGTCCACCCGCCAGATAGTGCCGCCCACGTCCACTTCCCGCGTTTCGCTGATGTAGCCGAAGAAGACGCTGTTCCCGTAGGACGCCGCGACATAGTCTGTCGAATCGGGGGAAAGCGAGCCCGTCATTTCTATGGTCGGTAGTTTGCTGCCGCTCATGACCGCGGGTGCGCCGGACATGTTCATCCGCGCCAGCAGGCCCCTGCCGTAAGCGTTGTTTTCAAACAGGCGTTTTGAACGGCCCAGCCGCAGATATATGCGGTTCACGGTGTTTTGGTTCATCTGCTTCATCACGTTTCCCGCTTCGTAAGAGGTGAATCCGTGGTTTGTGGACATCAGGACGATGACTATTATGGGCGTTATTATTGCCAGCAGCGTGGCGGCTATGGCTACTTCCGGCAGGGTGAACCCATTCGGGCGCAAGCGGAACGCCCCTCCGGATAAACCTTTGGTTGCTTTGTTCTTCGGCGCGGTTTTATTGACGCAGGTAAACAGTGACTTGATCATAAGAATAATGTAACGGTATGGCCGTGCGGTATGCCTCAACCCGGACTATATGCGCGCCGTAGCTCAGAGCGGACGTGTCCCATACATAGGACAAATCGCTTGTGGCGTAGGAAGCGTTGTAAATCCCCGGCATTGCCGCGGAACTATCGGAACAGTTTTTCCACGTCTGGCCGTTATCGTTGGAATATTTCACCATATAGCGCACGCTTACGCTTTCTGAATAGCCGCTCGAGTAGTCGTCCGTGTAAGGCTGGGCGCTCCAGCGCTGCCAGCTTTGCTCCCAGCCGATGGTTACGTTGCTTGCGCTGTAGAATTCGTCCGCGGACGTCGGGCTTGATATCGAAACATAAGGCAGTTGCGTGATGTGCGCCGAGCCGGAATAAAGGCCCGAATCCAGGAACGTGCGTATCATGGACAGCAGCGAATAACTGCCCATCTGCGAGCTTCCGAAGCTGGACTGGGTCGAGAAGCCGGAAATGATGTCATACGCGGTGTCCCCGCCGTAATCTATCTGCACCACGCCGCTGGCGGTATAGGAGGTGCTGTAATCTGAAGTGTAAAACACGCGGTCCGTGCCGCTGATTCTGGGCACGGAAATCGCGGTGCGTATCGAGGAATAAACCGTATTGCTCCATTCGGGCGGGTAACTGCCGCCGTAATTGATGGAGTAGGGCCGCGGCGCGGCTACGGCGTAGGGGAACGGATAATTCAATATGGTGGAGATATCCAGCCCGTAGGTGGTCACCGTCGCGCTTGACGTTACGGACGTGTGCATGAACGGCCCCGTTTTGCTTGCGGGCTTGCCGTTGAAAAAAGCCGCGCAACCGTAGCCGCCGGTTCTTGAGGTTGATGAGCGTCCCAGAAACGTGCTTTTGTCCGCGCGGTAGAAATTTCCGCTTCCGGTGGTCAGATTGCCCGAGCTTTTCCAGAGCGTGAAACTGGAATCTGGATAAAGCTCGCCTATCCAGGCTTTTGCGTACCAGGTGTTATCCGTTGACGCGATTATTTTGTTCGAGGTTATATTGGGCGAGCCCGCGCAGTACGGCAGGATTTCGTCAACGTATACCCGGCTTGTTTCGCCGGTCCTGCTCCAGGGGCTTTTCAGGAACAGCAGAGCTTTTGAAAGGGGTGACATGTCGCTGCCGAATTCCCCGCCCAGGCCGTAATAATAGTAGCTGAATCCCGTTACCGCGGACCAGATCGCGCTGGAATTTAAAAGCCCTTCGCGGTACAGCTGGTAAGCGCGGTCCACGTTCATGTCGTTGGCGTCGTCGCCCCAGCCGTTCTGGGTTTCGGAGAAACCGGGCCAGTCCGTGGCGGAGGGCACCTGAACGAAATTCCAGTTGTAACGCTTGTCCGAAACAACGTCCTTATACGGGCAATGGCGCGCGTCGCCCACCAGCTGATAGCGTTCCGTGGCAGGAGCGGAGGTGCCTATCCAAGTGTAAGAACGCGATACGTTTTCCGGTTTATTGGCGGCGGTTCCGGTCGTAATATCCTCGCCTATGCGAGTGTCGAAGGTGAGCTGTCCGCTGGCAAGAGAATCAATGCTGATTATCCAGCGCGCGGTGTTTTTCGGTTTTGTGGATGAAGAATTGGTAAGGTCGCGGCTGAAATCTATTGTTGTGCTGTCGTAAGAGGGCGAAGGTATGTATTCAAGCCCGTAAAGCCGCGCGGTTGAGGCAAGTCCTTTATTGCTCCTTATCGCGTGGCGCAGCGGCGTCTGATAAAGTGTTATAAGGGTTGACTGGGCCGACGGGTGCGAAAGCTCGTATCTGGCGCCGCCGTTTGGCTGAGGGGTGATGCTGTAGTCGGTGTTGGCGTCTCCGTCTACGGACTGGACAGTGACATCCGACGCGTCTATATTGCGGTCCGGGAAATAGATCGTCATGGACGAAAGCTTCGTTGTCGCCACGACGGAATCAGGACTGGTTACATACGGATACACGCGCAGTTTGACCGTGGAGCCCGCCGTATATTCCAGCTGTTCCGGGTGGGTTACCACGCGGTAGCCGGGATAGGTTTCCGGCTCGCGCGCCGCGTCGGAGTAATTGCGCAAAGGCGGCACCGGCAGCAGTTCGCCGTGCAGGTTGATTATGATGGCGTTTTTATAAGGTGTCGTGGCGCTGTTCAGCTTTTCGATAAGCATGCGCAGGGAGGGTTCGGGAGCCGTTTGCCCGGCGGCCTCGGCCTGGGCGACGAGGGTGTTGTAATATTCTTCCTCCTGCGTATAGCGGACGGCGTGGTTATACTGGTCGCAAGCCGCGTAGGAGTTGGTGTTTTGCCTGGTGTTGTCTATATTTACGCGAAATCCCATGGAATCGCCGTCATAGTAAGTGTAGTCCAGCGAGTTCTCGTCCGCCGTGAGGCCGGGGTAAAAGTAAACGTAGGGCATGGCCTGCGCGTCCGTGCGGGTGATTTCGTTTACATATGGAGCGTAGTACGGATCTCTGCCGTAGGAAAGTTTCGTTATCCAGTGCGAGCGGACTTCCATGCCGGGATTTCTCGACTGGATATCCTGAAGGACGGCTTCATACGAACCGCGTATCGTGGCCATTGAAGACCACCAGCCCGGCACGTTTTCAATGCCGATAAGGAACACGTCCAGAACCTGGGTTGGCACGAAGTCGCCTTTTATGGTTTTAAGAACCGTCATGGTTTCCGCGAGTTTTTCCTCCGGCTGGCCCGGAGTGGAACAGGAATTGCGGTATACCCGCACGTAAACGCGCCTGGCGTAGGCGTCTTCCGGCATGTGAACCACGTTCACCCTGCGCAGATATTTCCAGGAGGCGCATTTGGTCATGTTTCCGCTGAGCGCGTTAGCCGGATTGGTTACGGTTCTGTCGGTGGTCAGCACGGCGGTGTAGGTGGTGCCGTTGTCATAATCGTCCAGAACGGCCAGATCGGCGCTTTCGCCGCCGGATACCAGCGCGCGCAGTTCCTCTATCATCTGGATGGCTTTCTGGTTGGCGAAAGAGCGGTCGTTAATTTCCGAGCTCTTTCTGCTTATGATGTACTGGATATTGAAAAGCCCCGCCACCGCTATGCCCAGAATAAGCGTGGCTATCATGACTTCAATAAGAGTAAACCCGGCCCGTTTCATACGGCTAATTCTCCAGACCCGGCACGCCTATGAAAACGTGCAGGGTGGACTTGTTCTCCCGGTATTGGCAAATCTGCTGTTTTATGGTGTTTAAAATCGTGGCGTCGTATCTCAGTTCCGCCACATCCGTGGCTCCGCTGCGGGAGAGCGTGAGCCCCGTGTAGCCCACAAAGCTTCCGGAAATGAGGGCGGGGTCAAGTATCGTGGCTGAGCCCAGAACATAAACAAAACCGCTGTAAACGGAATTGGAGCCCTGGCTTATGGTG
>JBAYFS010000132.1:0-6517 GCA_041667045.1 Elusimicrobiaceae bacterium
AATTAATTTTTTTGCGCGCGAAGAATTAAAATTTTGCAGGAATTCCCACGGATTTTTGAATTCAAACGAAAGCACTTTCCCGCCTATCCGGAAGTTCGAACCGATCTTTTTCAATTTTTCCCGTTTTTCATCGGGTTTTCCGCTCTCCGCTATTTCTCCGACGTGCGCCGCCTCCCTGTAGAAATTGATCTCCGGTTCGAACCGGTTTACGGTCTGCTGTGCAAAAGCTGCAACTTTATCTTGTAAATTCCTTTTCTCCTCCACAAATGAACGCTTCTTTTGGGCATATTCATCCTGCGTTATCTGCCCGCGCAGGATAAGGTCCAAAAGAGCGTTCATTTGTTTATCAAGAATATCAATATCAACTCGCAGTTTCTGGACGGTCCCGGCCACGGCCTGGGCCGACGCGGCTCTTTCCTTTTCCGCCATAAGGATGAGCCCGGCGGCCAGGGCCGGGGGTAAGGAAACCGATTTTAATTCACCTTTTATCTGCTCAGCAATAAGTTCTTCCCTCACATAAGGCTCGGAGCATGGAGCTTTACGTTTTGTGCACCGCAAATAATTATGCCCCTTTTGTGTTTCCGTAGTAATAAAGCAACCGCACTCCTTGCAATGGAATAGGCCGCGATACGTATAGGGTTTCAGCTTAAGACTCTTGGGCTTGCTTTTATTTAGCATCACAGCCTGACAACGGTCAAACAAGGCTTTCGTTATGATCGGCTCATGCTTACCCTCATAAATCTCGCCCTTATACCGGATAACGCCGTAATATACCGGATTACGGAGCATGTACTGATAGTTTGAGGTTGAAAGGGCGGTATGCCGCCCTTTCAACCCTACGCCGTTCATGATACGCCTGACTTCAGCCAAAGGGTAATCGCCGGAGGCGTAAAGCTCAAAGGTCTTGCGGATAAAGACCGCCCGGTCTTTATCCGGCAATATGGCCCGGGTATTCTTGTCGTTTAAGTATCCGACTGGGGCACAGGTAGGCCAGATACCGTTACGCAATTTTTGGCGAAAGCCACGCCTGATGTTTTCCGATAGGTTATCCACATAATACTTGGACTGGCCGAACGCTATTGAAAGCATGAACTTGCCCTGCGGCGTGGGATCAAACCAAAAGGTAGGGAACTTTAGGGCCGTTATTTTGCCGGTGTCCACAAGGTAAATAATGCGCCCGCCATCTATGGAGTTACGGGCCAGCCGGTCAGGATGCCAGGCAATGATTCCCTGCGCCTTGCCGTCCTCAATAGAGGCGATCATGTCATTGAAGATTTCCCGGCCCGGCTCCTTGGCCGTCCTGCTCTCGATAAACTCCTTTACGATTATAAGGTTTTCCTTTTGGGCATACTCGCGCAACTCGGCGAGTTGCGCTTCTATGGACAGAATCTGCCTGTCAGGTTCATCCGTGGATTTTCTGGCATAAAGGAAATACCGCATTGTCTGGTTTTGCATAAGTTGCCCCCTACCTTTTATATAAGGCTCCCCTACCTTGCGCTTTATGGCGGTTTGGCTTAGCAAAGCGAAACCGCCATAAAGGGCCTACTGTAAATTCTCCGCCGCGCGTAAGGCCGGCTTGGCTGAAAGCGAAGCCGGCCTTACTGGCGGCGCTTAAGGAAGAAGATCGGTTCGGGAAGCTTTGCTTCCCGGCGCGCGAGCGCCGGACTTCCGGTACATCTCGCCGGTTGAATTCAAAAATCCGGGGGTATTCCTGCAAAATTTTAATTCTTCGCGCGCAAAAAAATTAATTTTTTCGGAAGAATTGCTAAAAAGTGAAAATCTTCGGAGCTTCCAGGATAAAGTTCGAAACTACTTCGCGCAACATCCCGAAGAATCTTTATGAATTCCTTATCCGCGAGAAGCCGTCGCGGGCGTGGCCACGCAGCGCGGCCCCGCACCGCTCCTTGCCGCACGTTAGCCGCACGGTCGGCCATGCTTGCCGCAGGAAAGAGGGTCCGCAGGCTCGGCACGTTGCGCCTTCGCTCTGCTCCAGCAAAAAAAAGAGGTGTTTATCATACTCATCCCTTCGGGGCCAGGGCGGATTCGCGCCCGCGCAACAACCGGTGCCCAGCGGACACCATGCGCCCTCCTTATGCGCGGCCTGCTGGCCGCTCCCGTCCGCCTTCGGCGGCCGAACAACGCAGAAAATTATCGCCCTCGCCCACTGCAAAGAGTTGATAGCCGGTGGCCACCGATTGAATAAAACACCACCCCGGCGCGTACGCGCCGGAGTGGGCTTTTCAGTTATTTATTTGTCGCCACCGGCCGGAGACGGAAACGGCAACAGCAAGGAAGCTAAGGCCGGGACAGCCCGGCCAGGCCGTGCAGACCCGGCCTTGGCCGCCTCATATAAGGCTATAGCGGCATGGTCTGCCTTCGGAATTTCTTCGGGGTTTGAATTTTCGGTGTGGTATAATATTGCAGGGGATAGCCGCTTGAAACGCATAGCGTCTGTTGCGGCACTGCCAGAGGCTTGAAAATGGGTTCTGATAATTCCAAAGTTCTTCCGGATTCAGCGGAGCTATTGCGGCTGCGCGTGCCGCGTTTGCGTTTTGCACAGACAGACAGATGTAATCCCCTCTTACCGGTAAATAAATCTAAAAAAAAATTCGCCGCCGGTCCGCGCCGGCAATCGATTCGGCGGGTGCTCGCTGTGTTTTGGGCGTGCGTTATTCCCGCGCTAGATATTCCCTTGCATGCCGCCGAGTGGGAGGTGGTGGACAGATTCATCGTAGACGGTACATCCACGTTTAAGAACATGGTAACCATGTCCGTTTCCACATCGTACCCCGCCAGCCTATGGGCCTCCACTTCAACGGTTACCCCGCATTTGTACGTTTCCACAACCGGCAATGTGGGCATCGGGACCGCGAGCCCGGCATATAAGCTCGATGTGGCGGGAAACGCGAATATCGCGGGCGGCGGGACTGTGGGCGGCAACGTCGCCATCGGCACTACTACTGCGGGGGCGCGTCTGGACGTCAGGGGCGCCGATACCCAGGCTTATAATCTTGCGGTCGGGACAAGCGCGGCGTATAGCATGGTTGTTACCACAACCGGCTATCTGGGCATCGGGACGCTGAGCCCGTGGTATAAACTGGACCTAAGCGGCGGGGACCTTAACGTGGCCGGCAGCGGCGTCTACCGCCGTGCCGGCGCGGCGGGTACTAATATCTCCTGCACCGGCGACCAGGTGCTGACCGGGGGCGTGGTGTCGGGCGGTATAATGACGGGCGGTACCTGCGCGGATAATACGCTTGTCGGCTCGGATTCCTGCGCCGCGGATTCGGTGCTGGTGGGGAACGTCTGCGTGGATAAGTATGAAGCCTCCGTCTGGTCCACCTCCGGTGGCGGCACGCAATACGGTTCGGCCTCCGACGATTACCCCTGCGGCGACAACGGGCAAACCTGCGCCACAACCAATATGATTTATGCAAGGAGCGTATCCGGCTATACGCCGTCGGGGTACATGACCTGGTTCCAGGCAAGCGCCGCGTGTCGCAACGTCGGCAAGAGGCTCCTCACCAACGCCGAGTGGACGGAAGCGGCGAACGGCACACCCGACCCCGGGGCGACGGGCACGGCCCCAAACTGCAATGTGTCCGGTTCCGGTCCGACCACAACGGGCGGCGGCACAAGCTGTCTGTCAGCTGCGGGGGCCGAAAACATGATAGGTAGTCTCTGGGAGTGGGTAGCCGACTGGGGAACGGCCGGCGCCGGAGCATCCAACGCTTACGGAACAGCGGTTGCCTGGCCTACTGGCTATAATGGCGACCAGACGTGGAATATAGGCGGTAATGCTTATGATGGAGCAGCCACGACTGCTGGGGCTGTCCCTGCGGTGATCCGGGGCGGTGACTGGGGCTACGGCGCGGGCGCCGGGGTGTTCACTTTCAACGCGGGCATCGGCCCTGGCTCCTGGATCGACAGCCTCGGATTTCGCTGCGGTAGGTCGTTGAAATCTGTGATCTTGGGATCTGGAATCTCGGACGTTGTTGAAGATCTTACTCCGCAGCTCGGCGGCGATCTGGACGTCAACGGTCATAAGATAGTTTCCGCTTCAAACGGAAATATTGTGGTAGAACCGAACGGAACCGGCAGCGTCTATGTAACGGGTAAATCGACTTTCACCGCAGTGATGCTGATCTCAAGCAGCATTTACGTTTCGCAGAACAATCTCTTTATCAGCGGCGGCGCGACCGGCCAGTTGTTGAAAAAGAACGCCGCCGGTTATCTGGAATGGGGAGAC
The DNA here is from genome assembly GCA_041667045.1 of Elusimicrobiaceae bacterium. Taxonomy (GTDB): domain Bacteria; phylum Elusimicrobiota; class Elusimicrobia; order Elusimicrobiales; family Elusimicrobiaceae; genus JAQVSV01. Next base: position 4,250 of record JBAYFS010000132.1, read on the forward strand.
GCCTCGGGCGTCGCCGGCGATAATTTGGGGACGCATGTGGCTACGACGACGCTGAATATGAACGGTTTCGGGGTAATAAGCGCGGCCTCGGGCACGTTCACGAACGGCGTAACGGCGTCCTCGTTTACTGCCGTCAATACTTCTGGGGCCGGTCTGACGGTCAGTTCAAGCGCGTATCTGGCCGTATCGGGCGGCAATGTCGGCATCGGGACGGCGAATCCGACTGAGAAACTGGAAGTGACGTCGGCCGGGAATAAGACATTTCAAATGAGACCCGGCCCGGATTATGTCAGCGTTCTGATCAACGGCGTTGAAGTGTATCGGCTGAAAAATTAAATTTCTCAATTATTTTTTCGCAGGGGTTCGTACATATGGATAACTTTACTCAAAATTTAAGTTCTCCGCTCTCCGCTCTCAATAATATCTGGCGGGCATTTTTTGATAGTCGTGTCAAATAACGCGCATTGTAAGATATGCGCATTCTTGTGCTGTCATTCCCGCGTGCTTTTGGCGGGAATCCATAATTTTTTCAATGGATCCCGGCCAACGGATCGCCGGGATGACAGCTTTTTCCCCGGTTTGGCATCCCCACCAGTAATCCGAGGTGCCAAAAGGATATAAGGAATTCATAAAGATTCTTCGGGATGTTGCGCGAAGTAGTGTCGAACTTTATCCTGGAAGCTCCGAACTTTTTACTTCGTAAAAAGTTCGCAGTCTCCAGGAACACACGACAGGGTAGTAAAGTCGACCCTTCCAGTCTCCGGCAACTCACGACAGTTTTGTGTAAGACCACCCAGGCCAGTTTTTTTGTTTAGCCTGGTAATATGAAAAGGGTGGCTTCCTTCCGAGAGGCTTAGTGGCGCTCAAGGCGCAAAGCCTTTTTGGACATCAGATATCCTACGATGTCTGTGTCAGTCGTAAACTCGGAAAGGAGGCCACTTATGGATAAGTATATCGGAATGGACGCACACGCGTCAATTTGTGTTTTCTCCGTAGTGGATAAAACTGGAACGGAAGTAAATCAGGCGAAGATTGCGACTAACGGTGAGCTGCTGGTCGAATACCTCCGTTCAATTGAAGGATCAAAGAAACTTGTATTCGAGGAATGCGAATTAAGCGCCTGGCTCTTTGAAACATTACGCGGCGAAGTGGATGAGCTTGTCGTCTGTAACCCGACGCGGAACACACAGTATAAGCGGGCGAAGACCGACAAGTTGGACGCACAGAATCTCGCGCGTCTTTTGCGAGGAGGGTTCCTTACCCCGGTTTATCATGACGGCTCAAAGACGGAGCAGTTGCGCGCGTTAATGAGCGGCTACCAGGATGTTGTGGACACGGGGGTATCTGTAAAGAACCGGTACAAGTCGTTATTTCGAAAAGCTGGATTGCCCGCCCGCGGCATCAAGTTGTACGACGATAGTTCTTTGCTTGAGGATTTGCCGCGGCCAGATCAACGGTTTGTTGGACATAGCTTTTACCGGTTATTAGAAGCACTGGAAAAAGAGCGCGAGCAGTATGTCGCCGCGATAAGAAAATCGAGCCGCGCTTTTCCGGAGATAAAGCTTCTGAAGGGCATTCCCGGTATTGGAGACATACAGGCAGCCAAAATAGTCTCGCAGGTAATAGCGGCGCAACGATTCAAAGACAAGCACAAATTCTGGAGTTATTGCGGTCTTGTACGGCATCGGATGGAAAGCGGTGGCCACGTTTATGGAAGCAAGCGGGGATGGGGCAACCGGATATTGAAGTGTGTGTTTAAGATGGCGGCGCATACCGTGATGCGCGGCGACAATGAACTCCGGGCCTACTATGATGAATTGCGAGCTAGGGGAACCAGCGATAAATCAGCAAGGAACGCGGTTTCCCGCAAATTGGCGGCGATAAGTTTAAGCATTCTTAAAACCCGGCGTCCATATGATGAGACGCGCATTGCGCCGCAGACAGCGCAGGCAAGATAATGACAGCGCGCGCAATAGGTTTCGTGATGGGAAGCATGACGTGTTTTCATTGACCATAAAGGTCCAATAGCCTGGTTGTCGGCTTCCTCGTTTAAATCAGAAATTACGCTGCTCTACGAGAGCCAAAATAGATGACTGAAAACGAAAATCACATAAACGAGTAATAAAACGAAACACAACTAATGCGCAACGCAAACAGAATCGGCCTATACTGGTGGCGTGGGTGGAAGGAAGCAAGTCAGAGGCGGCAGAAAAATGCCGCCAGGGGAAGTGCATCCTCTTGACTTCCCTTTTCATAGATGAAAACTTC
>JBAYFS010000133.1:0-6459 GCA_041667045.1 Elusimicrobiaceae bacterium
ATGAAAGCGGTGGGCGAGCCCTACCTTATCAGTCCGGATATGGCAAGTTTGGAAAAACTAGTTTCAGAAAAAATCGTAATTTGAGGATAAAAATGAAAATAAATAAAAAAGTTGTGGAAAAAACTATTCAGCGCTGCCGGGAAAAGAACATCACCATCCCGACCTTCCGCCAGATGCGCAACCCGAACCTGATAGCGGACAGCGTTAAAAAACGCGTCAAAAAAACCGGCCTCTGGGATTTCGATCCGGTGAACCTTTACCGCATCACCTGGAAAAACGACCGCAAAACCGGCCTGTACGGCGACGTGAATTTTCTTGAAATCCCCCGCGAAATAACCGGCGTGAAAGCCCGCATCATCGGCCTGGTGGGCAAATATTTTCCCACGGGCGCGCACAAAGTGGGTGCGGCGTTCGGCTGTTTGGTGCCGCGGCTTGTGTCGGGCGAGTTTGACCCCACCAGCCAGAAAGCCGTATGGCCCTCCACCGGTAATTACTGCCGCGGCGGCGCATTCGACAGCGTGCTTTTAGGCTGCCACGCCGTGGCCATTCTGCCAGAAGGAATGAGCCGCGAGCGTTTCGAATGGCTAAAAACCACCGGCGCGGAAATCATCGCCACACCCGGCACGGAATCGAACGTGAAAGAAATTTACGACGAATGCTGGAGCATTCGCAAAAACCGGCCCGACTGCGTTATCTTCAACCAGTTCGAGGAGATGGGCAACCCGACTTGGCATTACAACGTCACCGGCCCGGCGATTGAAGAGGTTTTCAACAAGGTGAAAGGAAAAAAAAGCAGGCTGGCTGGCTACTGCTCGGCTACCGGCTCGGCGGGCACCATAGCGGCGGGCGATTACCTTAAAAAGAAATTCCCCGCCACAAAAATAACCGCGTCCGAAGCGCTGCAATGCCCCACCATTTACCTTAACGGGTTCGGCGAGCACCGCATCGAAGGCATCGGTGACAAGCACATCCCCTGGGTGCACAATGTCCGCAATACCGACATGGTAACCGCCATTGACGACGAGAACTGCATGCGCATCATCCGCCTGTTCAACGAAGAAGCGGGCAAAAAAGTTCTTATAGACCGCTACGGCGTGCCCGAAACGACCGTTAACGAACTTAACCACCTGGGCATTTCCGGCGCGTCAAACATGCTGTCGGCGATTAAGATGGCGAAGTATTACGAGATGGACGAGAACGATGTGATTTTCACCATCTTCACCGACTCCATGGACCTCTACCAGTCGCGCCTTGAGGAGCTTAACAAAGAACACGGCAGATACACCGCCACGCAGGCCGCCGTTGACATGGAACGCTATCTGCTCGGCGTTAAAACCGACTACACGAAAGAGCTTAACTACTACGACCGCAAAGCCGTCCATAACCTCAAATACTTCACCTGGGTGGAGCAGCAGGGCAAAAGTTCCGACGAACTGCGCAGGCAGTGGTCGCCGGAATACTGGGACGAAATGTTCGGCCAGGCCGACGAGTGGGACATGCTTATCGAAGCGTTCAACGCGCAAGTACGCAAATAGAAAAAGTTTCATAGCAGGCAAAACAACTCCGTTAACAGCGGAGTTGTTTTGTTTTGCGCGCTTGAAAACATCGCGAAAAAAATGCAAAGTAAGCGTTATGTAAATATAAACGTTTTAATTATATATCTGGAAGGAGTTTTATGAAAGAACCTATTGGAATGCTGACCGAAGCCCAACTTAAAGCCGAAGCGCAGAAATGCGAATACTGCGAGGAAAAAGCGTGCCGCAACGCCTGCCCCGCGCACTGTTCGCCGGCTGATTTCCTTATGGCGGTTAAAAACTGCGCACCGCAGGATTACAAAAGGGCGGCGGCGCTTATTATGGGCCATAATCCGCTTGGCGGCGTATGCGGTGCCGTGTGCCCCGATTACCACTGCGTGAAAGCATGTTCGCACAAAACCTTTGACTGCGCGGTCAACATCCCCGCGGCCCAGCTTACGGTTATCGAGCGCGCCCGCGCGCTTGGCGTTATGCCGGAATTTAGGAAAGCTAAACTTAACGGCAAAAAAATCGCCGTCATCGGCTCCGGCCCCGCAGGCCTTGGCGCTGCCGCTCTGCTGGCCCAGAAAGGCTATAAGGTGGACGTTTTTGAAAGAACCGGCTCCGCCGGCGGAATGCTGAATCTCATACCGGACTACCGGCTTGATAAAAAAGTTTTGAAAAACGATATCGAGTTTGTAAAATCGCTGGGCGCGATAACCGTTAAAACCGCCGTCCATAGCGACGCGGCGAAACTGGCTAAAAAATACAGCGCCGTTATCGTTGCCGGCGGGCAGGACGCGCCGCTCGGCATGGGCATAGCCGGGGAAGAAAACGCGGTCAGCTGGATGGCTTTTCTGTCCGCCCCTGAAAAATTCAAGGTTAAAGGCAGGCAGGTGGCGGTTATCGGCGGCGGCGCAGTCGCCGTTGACTGTGCGGTGACAGCAAAAGAAAAAGGCGCGCAGTCCGTGGAACTGATTTACCGCCGCAGGCTTGGCGATATGCCAGTTACCAAACGTGAAATGGCCGAACTGCTGGACTCCGGCGCGAATTTAAGCCCCCGCACAACGATAGTGGAAATTTTAAAAGACGGCAGCGTTTCCGCCGTCAAGCTTGCTCCGGCGAAAGGGGAACCGGAAGATTCCCGCAAGCTGGTCACCATACCCGGCTCCAATCATACGCGGCATTTCGATTTGGTTATCATGGCAATCGGAGCGAAAACATCGGCCGCGCTGAAAAAGGCGAAAGGCGTGTTTTACGCGGGCGATATTGTAAACGGCGCGACCTCGGCAGTGGAAGCCGTGGCGGCCGGCAAAAACGCCGCCCTGCAGGCCGACGCTTACGCTATGCGTAAACCCGCCCCGAAAATAGAGAAAGCCGTGAAGTGCCAAGCCGGCCTTGAAGGCGAAGTGAAACTGCCGGTTTCGCTGGAAGCCGATTTCTTCGGGCGGAAGATAAAATCGCCGTTCCTCATTTCCGCCGCTCCCCACTCCGACGGTTACGAGCAGGTGAAAAAAGCTTACGAAGCGGGCTGGGCGGGCGTGGTGATGAAAACCTCGTTCGACAATGTGCCTATCCACATCCCCGGCGAATACATGTTCGCCTTCTCGCAGGACACCTACGCGAACTGCGACAACGTGTCCGGCCATCAGCTTGACCGCGTCTGCGCCGAAGTGAAAAAACTGGTCAGGGAATTCCCCGACCGGCTCACCATGGCCTCAACAGGCGGCCCCGTAACCGGCAACGACGAAAACGACCGCAAGGGCTGGCAGTCAAACACCTTAAAGCTTGAAAAAGCCGGCGCGATGGGCGTTGAGTACAGCCTCTCCTGCCCCCAGGGCGGCGACGGCACGAAAGGCGACATAGTTTCGCAGGACCCGGAATTAACGGCGAAAATCATCGGCTGGGTTATGGAAGTGTCCGCCCCGAATGTGCCGAAGCTGTTCAAGCTCACCGGCGCGGTCACCTCGCTCTACCCCATTCTGGCGGCGATAAAAGAGGTGTTCGCCAAATATCCGAACAAGAAAGCGGGCATCACGCTGGCGAACTCTTTCCCCTCCATGGGCTTTCGCCATAGCGATAAAAAGGGCTGGGAAGAAGGCGTTGTGCTGGGCATGAGCGGCGCGGGCGTAACGCCGATAAGCAACCTTTCGCTCGCCAACGCGGCGCGCCATAAAATGCATATTTCCGGCAACGGCGGGCCGATGGATTACAAGGCGGCGGCGGATTTCCTCGCGCTCGGCGTGGAAACCGTGCAGTTTTGCACCATAGTGATGAAGTACGGCTACGGTATCATAGACGAGCTGGAAAGCGGACTGAGCCATTTGATGGCGGAACGGAAAATCAAATCGGTTAAAGAACTGGTTGGCTTCGCGCTGCCAAATCCGGTAACGGGTTTTATGGAACTTACACCGGTTAAAAAGATTTCCGACTGCGAGCGCGCGCTGTGCCAGCATTGCGGCAACTGCACGCGCTGCCCGTATCTGGCGATAACGCTGGACGAAAACCTCACGCCGGTGACCGACCCCGCAAAATGCATCGGCTGCTCAATCTGCGTGAAAAAATGCTTCTCCGGCGCACTTTTCATGCGCAAGCGCACCGCGAAAGAAACCGCCGCTTTAAAGGAACATTAAAATGGGAACTCTGCTTATAAAAAACGGAATAGTGGTAACGCTGGGCGATGAGAACCGCGTTCTCAAAGGCCACGCCGTGCTGTGCGAAGGCGAAACCATAAAACAAATCGCCCCGAACAACACGTTCAAAGGCAAGTACGACAAAGTGATAGACGCGCGCGGCAAAGTGGTTATGCCGGGCTTTATCAACGCGCACATGCACTTTTACAGCACGCTTGTGCGGGGGCTTGGAAAAGCCGCGCCGTCGGCCAGTTTTCAGGAAGTGCTGGAAAATCTGTGGTGGCGGCTGGATAAAAAACTTACGCTGGAAGACACCTATATCAGCGCGAAACTGCCGTTGATTGACGCCATCAAGCGCGGCACGACCACCATAATAGACCATCACGCCAGCCCCTTCCATATCCGCGGTTCCTTAAACAGAATTGCGGACGCGGTTACGGAAAGCGGCCTGCGCGCCTGCCTCTGCTACGAACTGTCGGACCGCGACGGAGAAAAAATCGCTCAGGAAGGCATTGACGAAAACGTGGATTTCATCAAACGCTGCCAGGCTGACGAGAACGCCCGGCTCAAGGCAATGTTCGGCCTGCACGCTTCGTTCACCATAGGCAACGAAACGCTTGAAAAAGCCGCCATGGCGGGACAGGATCTGAAGACCGGCTTTCACGTGCACACCGCCGAAGCGAAAAGCGACCAGGAGACCACGCAGGAAAAATTCGGAATGCGCGTTGTGGAACGGTTCAACAAATTCGGCATACTCGGTCCCAACACCATCACCGCGCACTGTGTGCATATAACGGACCATGAAATGGACCTGCTGGCGGAAACCAACACCATGGCGGTCCACAATCCGCAGTCCAATATGAACAACGCCGTTGGCATCGCGGACGTGATAAAAATGACGGGCAAAGGAGTTCTGGTCGGGTTGGGAACGGACGCCATGACCATCAACATGCTTGAAGAACTGCGCGTCGCGCTTTGGGCCCAGCACCTGCGCAACGAGAATCCGTCCTGCGGATTCATGGAAGCGCTGGCCACGCTGCCGTTTAACAACGCCAAAATAGCCAACCGCATATGGCCCGACATGCCGCTTGGCGAACTGCGCGAAGGCTACGCCGCCGACATTATCCTCATGGATTACTATCCGCCCACACAGTTCGACGAAAACACATTCCTGGGCCACCTGTGCTTCGGCTTAAGCCAGAGCTTTGTGGACACCACGATAGCGTCCGGCAAAGTCCTCATGGAACACAAGAAACTGAAAGTTGATATAGACGAGGAAGAAACCGCCGCCAAAGCGCACGAGCTTGCCTCGTCGCTGTGGGAAAGGTTCTAGCGCGCCGCGCCAGCGGCAGAATATGCGACGGAGAACCTGCATTTCAGCTTGCGCGCGAGCCCATTAACCGAAGTTCTTGAAACAAAAAAACAGCCGCCATTTCTGGCGGCTGTTTTTCATAACATCGCTTGCTGAGTTTGCGAAATTACTTAAGTACGAAATATATATCAATAGCATCCCATCCAGGTTCAGGGATAGCGTAGACACAACCTATGATCCGCCCTCCGGCTTTGCGGAATGACAAGTTATGATACTCATTTTTGCTCTTGTTGTTTTCAAACTTAGAATTTTCCAGATTGCCCAGCATCTTTCCGGTGATTACTAAAGCATTCTTCTTGTTATATCTGTCTTTGTAAGTATTGTACGCGGCATTAAGCGTAGGAAGTGTTATCACCTTGCTGTCTTTAGAAACCATGTTCGTGCGACCGAAAACCAGCTGTATCGGAGTTTTATAGAAAAAAGGACCTTCTCCAGACCAGTTACCCTTATAAATGCCCCAGTCTACAGTAACCTTGCCCTCAGGAAAATCAGCTAAGTCAAGCACCGCTCCGGATTCATACATCTTTTTAAGCGCATCATATGTCTTTATTGCTTGAGTTATTCCCGGAAACGCGTTAAAATCAAAATATCCGACAAGAGATCCATCTTCAACTATCTGTTTTGCTTTATCCACGTCGGGAACGGATGACGATTTATGATCCGCCGCTAAAACCGGCATAACCATCAGCGAAATTATTGCCGAACCAAGTATTCTTTTCATGCTCTCTCTCCTTTACTTATCTTACTGCTTTCTAGTTAAAGTTTACTATAAAATTACCCCCCCCCCGCATGGGTCAAAAGGCCCACAATGGTGAAGGTGTAAGTCTTTTGCATCGCTTGGAGTTCTAGGGCAAAAATGAATAGATACTTTTGAATTGCGTCCGACCTTGAAAAAGTTAAAATAACCAGGGAGGGCGTATGGAAACCGCAACTCAAAACA
>JBAYFS010000134.1:0-6407 GCA_041667045.1 Elusimicrobiaceae bacterium
GGCGATTATTCTCTTTCGCCCCAGCTTGCGCTGGCGGCTAAGCGCGACGATGAAATCGGCTGTCTGGCCGCGGTATTTGGCAGAATGGCGGGCGAAGTGTACGCCCGAGAAGAACGCCTGAAAAAAGAAGTGCGGGCTTTGAAAATCGAGATCGATAAAGCCAAGCAGACGGCTGAAGTCTCGAAAATAGTGGAAACGGACTACTTCCGCAATTTGCGGGCGAAAGTAAAAGAACTGAGGATGAAGAAATGAGCGAACAGCCCAGGCCCAAAATAACCGGTATTTTAAACAAGCTGATGAAAACGACAGCCGAGCCGCACGTTTCCGGCCCGGATATTTTTCAAAACGCGAATTCCAAGCTTACCGGCCTTGGCGTGCCCGTGATAAAGCAGGAAAACGGCAGTTGTTTTATTGACATGGGCGGGATAAAAGTTTTTTCCGGTATCGTCGAGTTCGTGCGTGTTTTAATGGGGCGTTTCGTAGAGGAATATAACAACGCGAACACGGACATCCTGGTGCATCAGCCGGTCAATCCCGCTATTACTCCGGAACTGAGCAGGATGGGCGTCACCAACGTCTGCATAACCGCCCGCAGCGGCACGGCGAAATTGATTTTTTCTAACCAGCAGGTTTTTCAGCGGCATCTGCGCAGTATTTTTTACGCGGTCCAGACCGCGCAATGGGGCGGTCTGCTGTTCCCGGCATATTACGAAAGCCAGAACAGGTCTGAGGAGTCTCGCGGCGCGGCGGACGAACTGCCTGCGCTATTGTTTCCTTTCCATTTAGATGCCGGCGCTTCCGCGGACGGATACATAATTCTGCTGGAATATGCTTTCTACGGGAAATTCTTAAGGATGACGATTGAGGACGCCAAGGATTCCCGCCTGAACCTGAAAAGGATTTCCCACCGTGTGGTGAGCGGTATCGAGCACCAGTCGCCGTTCCTTGATATAGACAAAACGGCGGACCAGCTTTACCGGGCAATCCACCGCGAATGCCAGAACCAGCAGGATGAGTTTTTAGAAATTCCCGCGCGCCAGCCGGAACTGTTCGACACGCTTATCGCCGGCGGCCTGCCGAATTTAAAGAAGATAATTTTCCGCTGGAATGTTGAAACCATGAGGATTATACTTCTGGAAAAAGAGCGCGATTCTCTGGTTCTGCTGTCGCGGATACTGTATCTGCTGCAGGACCGGGATATAGGCAAAGTTCTGGGCGCCAACAATCTTCTTGAAATGGCGTCCGGCGAAAACAAGGTTTATCTCGACGTGTCGCGCTGCGGCGCGTGCCTCAATATAAGCCTGGAGGAGCGGCGCAGGGAAATAGCCATAGCGAAATATCTGAACCGGATGCCGGCGCTGAAAGAGGCGGCGAAAACTTCCGCCGCGCTGGCCGGGTTCCGGATACTGCTGGTCCACCACGCCACGTCCGAAATTCTCGGTTTTATCAAAGCGTTGGACGAAATGCGATGCGCCGAGGTTTCCACGCTTTTTATCAAGTATAAAGGAATCGTGCCGGACAATTATGTGGAGGTGCTGTTTACCCTGCCATCCGACCGGTTTAAGTTTTATTCACTTCAGCGGATCGCCACGTCCAATTCGGTGGAAGCCAATTACGTGCTGTCCAACCAATACTCGTCCATAAATGATTTGAAACATCTGGATAACCAGTTCCTTAATGACAAACCGGGTTTTTACGACGCGATGGTCAGGACGTCGGCCCATCTGTTTTTTATCGAGCTGCTGCAGGCGAAAGCACGCAACCAGAAACTGCTGGTTATTGAGGACGGCGGCTACCTCGCGCCGTTGCTCAACAGGTATTGCCTGGAAAATAAAACGCTGCAGGAAGTCCTTTCCCTTTTTAATATCGCGCCGCTGCCGGTGTTCGGCGACGCGCTGGCGGAAGCCTCAAATCCGCCCGGCGTATTGTTCAGGGATTTCATTGCGCCTCATTATTGCGGCAGTATCGAGCACACGCGGAACGGGTTTGACCTTTTGCAGGAACTCAATAACAGCTATGGCGAACTCGCTTTTCCGGCGCTGACGATAGCGATTTCCGTTTTAAAGAATACGGAGGAAGCGCGTGAATGCGCGGTGTCCATCCTTAACGCTTTTGAAACCATCCTGCACAGCCGCGGTCTGATTTTGTCCAGCCGAGACATCCTGCTTATAGGCTGCCGCGGCAATATAGGCGGCAATCTTATGCACCAGCTTGCCCATCGGCTTAAAAAAGGCAGTGTGCACGGGATTGATCTGGCGGTGGGAGCGGACGCGCTGCCCGGCGAATTTAAAAGCTTGAATGCAATGCCGGACGATATCCTGTTTAATCTGGACACTTTCATAGGAGTTACCGGCAGGTCCGTAATGAAGCCGGAGACGCTTGAAAAAATAATTTTATGCGGCGCAAAAAAAGCCCTGTTTTTTATAAGCGGTTCGACGAAAACTGTTGAGTTCGAGGATTTGTCCGGCTGGCTCCAGCGGCTCCAGTCTTCGGAAAAACCTATGCTGGGGGATATGCCGGTAAAAATTGCGGTGACGCCTCTGAAAGACCCGCAGACCGGCGTGATTCACGGCAACAAAGTAAGAATTATTTTTGAAACCGTTCCGCGGTGCGGCTTGCCGTTTAAGGATTTATATCTGCTGGGTGACCTGATGCCGCTCAATTTCCTTTATTACGGAGTCCCGACCGAACTGATGGATTTGATTTTCGCGCAGCTTATGAAACTTACTCTCGGGTTCGCGGGCAAGGTGAATGCAGGCGAGCCTGTCCCGGCTCGGCTGCTTGCGATAGACCGGGATATTGATGAAAAGGCGGATTCTATATAAGACAACTGCAAATCAGCGGAGTAGTATGCCGCGCAAATGACTGGGAGAAAAGACTATGAAAAAGAACGCTTGTGCCGTATTGGTTTTTGTTTCGGTGATTTTTGGGCCGCTCGGCGTTTCGAGCGCGGCGCAGGGCAAGAGGCTGTCCGCTGACGAAGCGATTAAAATAATGGGTTTGGAACCGATGCCGGGGAGGTGCGGCGGTTATTATAAGGAAATCTTCCGGTCTTCTCGCGACGCGAAGCTGGAATCGCCCGATCCCCGCAAATGCGGCTCCATAATCTATCACCTTATCAAAGGGAAATATGTGGTTCCGTTCCACAAAATAACTTCCGATGAAATATTTTCCTACCTTGCAGGTGACCGGCAGGTCATGCTGCTGGTTTATCCCGACGGAAAATGGGAGGAAATAACGCTCGGCAATAATTTGGCCAAAGGCGAGACGCCCGTAAAAGTCGTGCCCGCCGGGGTTTGGATGGCTGAACTCATAAAAGATTCAAAAACAGATTCATGGAGCCTCATCACCGTAACCGTGATGCCCGGGTTTGACCCGAAGGATTATTCTCATTCCTCGGCGGCGGATATCATAAAAAATTTTCCCGAAACCGAAAAGCGCATAAAGGAACTGGGGCTTGATAAAGAATAAAACGTAAGAGTTTTCAGGATTTGTCCAACGCCGGTTTCGGCGGGCCGGCGTTGGAATTTTGTAAAATATAAAAGACGCTTCACAATTCCGGCGGGGTATGGTTGCCCGTCATTTTTTTTGTACCGGGAGATGGAATGAAAATTCGCAATGCCGTGCTTGTCTTGGTGTTTTCTGTTTTTGCGCTTGCCGCGCCGGCCTCCGCCGCGCTGGATTCCGGCGATAACGCGCCGGACTGGAAAATGACGTTCGGCACTTTTCTTATAGGCCATTCTAATTTTGACGAAATCTCGCTGTCCGGACAAAATATGGATAAGCACGTGTGGGGCGGCATCAACAGCGTTTTGCTGGACGCCACCATAGAGAAATACGCCGGCAATAATATTTTCGTCAATCTGGCTTACCGCCGCACCCTGATTAAAACCAGTTCCATGTACACCAACTTCAATCATCCGGTTTACGGTGCGATACTTTTGCAGAATAACATGTACGGCTATTCCGATTTTATAGACATGAACGCGCTTTACCGGCTTGTGCGCACCGAAAACATGTATATGGATTTCGGCGTAGGCTACGGCTACAGCTGGACCGACAAGAATTTCACCGGTCGCGTTTCAAGCAATCCGAACTATCCCACGAACCAGGCAGGCACTTACGCGGTTTATGAACTGGAGTTTTACGGCCCCAAGCTTAATTACCGCTTCCGCTGGATGCCCGCCACCATCGGACTGGAAGGCAAGCTGGAAGGTTCCACGCTTATGCGAAACAACATCCGCTATGTGACGGCGAACCCGTCTGGCTACTGCACCAGCGCGAACGGTTCCTATTATAAAGGCGACATCAAGGCCGTGTGGGTGCCGAAATCTCATGGTTTCGACAGGAACTGGGAATTCGGATTCGGTTATCAGAAAGGCGGGTTTTTCTTCGACAGGATGAACGATACCTCCATGGATTTAAATATAAAATTCGAAGGTTTTTTCTTTGACGTGGCCTACCGGTTCGGTACCTGCAAAAAGTGATTTGAAATAATATCGGAAGCCCCGCCAGCTTATGGCGGGGCTTTTTTTCTACAATATAACAATGGACAGAAAAAATCTGGCGGATTATTCCCTCGCAGTCTTTGCCGCCGCGCTGTTAAGTATCCCGTTTTTCGGCACGGCCCCGCATGAGGATTTGGGTTATTACGCCTACGTTTCCAAAGCTGTGGCGGCCGGTTTTATGCCGCACCGGGACATTCCGCTTGCCCAGAATACGCTGGGTTTTTATCTCAACGGCGCGGTGTTTCGCCTGTTCGGCGAAAGTGTTTTCGTTTTCCGGTTCATTTATTTCCTGTTTCTGGCGGGGTTTGCCGTAGCGTTTTTGAAACTTGCCAAAAGGATTTTAAAAACGCGGGCCGCCGCGCTGTCCGCGGTTCTTATCGCGCTTGTATTCGTGTGCCAGCCGCAGATTCAGCGCGGGTTCGGGCGCAATAATTTTCTGCCGGTTTTATTTTTTGTCACCCTGGGCGTTTACTGTTCGCTTTTCGCCGAAAAGCGGCGGACGTTTTTTCTTTCCGGCCTGTTCGCGGGATTTGCCGCCGCATACAATGAAAGCTTTTTGATTTATTCCTTCGCTCCCGTGGCTTTCGCGCTGTTTTATGCCGGCTGGCGCAACGCCTTGTTTGCGCTGGGCGGACTGGTTGCGGCGTTCGCCGTTCCGGCGGGCCTTCTGACTTATGGACAGTGCTGGGACCAGTATTTCACAAATTTTTACCATTTGGGCATAGGCGCGCGCATGTTCGGCGCGTATTCGGGCCGGTTCGACAATTTACTTTTCATTTCCTGGGACCTGTTTTTCATCTATTCCGGCGCGCTGATTTTATGGCGGCCCTGGAAATTCACCGCTTTGCGCCAGCCCGCCGAGAACCGGATGAACGCGCTTTATATGCCGTTTCTTCTGTTCACCGTGCTGTTTGTCAACACGGTGCGGGAATACCACCTTCAGGCGGTAACGCCGTTTATCGTTTTGACGGCGCTCAGTTCGGCGGGGATTTACTATCCGGACCGGCGTCTGAAAACCGCACGCCCGCTGCTTTGGGCTGCTTCGTTCTTTGTTTTTTTGAATGTTCCGTGCCTGATGTATGACTATTACGCGGGCCTTAAATCCTCAGCCGCCTACGGGAGCAGGTATCTTTTCGGATGGCAGGTCCGCGTTGGCGAGCGGTCGGCCCGGATAGCGGATATCATTAACCGGCTTCCGCATGAAAAGACCTGCGCGCTGGCCCAGTTCCCGTCACTGTTTTTAGACAATACTTTAAGCCTTTCCAACCCGTTCATCGAAGACCTTACGATAGCCTATAATTCCGGGGGCTATTACGGTTTCCACAAACTTACTCCGTACCTGCTGGCGAAACCGGCAGATATTTATATCGGCAAGCGCAACAGCGATATCTCCAGCTCGGGACTGGGCTTTTTGCGCAGGTTTTTAAACGGCCGGTATATCATGGTCGCTGATTTTTGCGAAAATTCGGGCGATAATTTCCCAAGGCTCCGCTCCAAAAGCTTTTTCGCGCCCAAGCTGGTTTTCTTCTCGCGTCGCTACCGGGACGATATCTACTATACCCGCGTCGCTTTTGAAAAATATTTCCGACCTATGAAAACCACGGTTTTAAAAGTTGGGGATTTCCGCCAGACCGCGCCGCACAATTATGCGGTTGTTTTGTCCGTTCCGGCGGAATTTGCGGTTTGCGAGGTCAGGTTTTCCGAAGGAATAAAGAAAGCCGCCTTGACAAGCGGCGAAAACACCGTGCGCCTTACTCCCCAGTCGCTTTTCAAAGACCGCATCTATTCAGCCCTTTTCGCGGAAGACGAAACGGTGCTGTCTCTCACCTCCGGTGATCCCGCGTTTTCCGCCATTGTGACCTATTATACCCGCTAATTTCATATAATGACTTTATCTTA
>JBAYFS010000135.1:0-6387 GCA_041667045.1 Elusimicrobiaceae bacterium
GAGAGTTCGGCGTTGCGGTGGAGTGCATGCCTTAAGCTGATGATTTCTTTCATACGGATTTTTCCGGCCTCAGAATGCATTCGTTCACGGTGAGCGGGTCCGGCGCGGCGATTTGGCGCACCGAGGCCAGATCGTCCTGCGTCAGATGACGGGTATCGAAAGTAATGCGGAATTCGTGTTTCACGCCGGAATTTTTGATGAGTTCCACGCTTTGCCCGATTGCGTCCATGTTGGCCTTGGTTCCGGTTAAAAGAGGATATTTGAGGAACTGGGCCTTTAAGTCCATCGCGATAAAATCAAGCGCGTTTTCGTCGAACAATCGCTTTAGCAGGGCGGGATTTGAGCCGTTCGTGTCGAGTTTCACTTTATAGCCCAGTTCTTTGATTCTAGCGATGAAAGCGGGCAGGCCCACTTGCACGGAAGGCTCGCCGCCCGTGATGACAACGCCGTCAAGCTGGCCCCGGCGTCTAAGCAGGAAGGAGAAAAGCGTTTCCTCGGGAAGCGGTTCGGCAAATTTTTCGGGATACACCAGTTCGGGATTATGGCAGAACGGGCAGCGGAAATTGCAACCCTGCAGGAAAACCACCGCCGCAATGTGCCCCGGATAATCTATAAGGGAAAATCTGGTCAGTCCGCCTATCTTCATACCCAGATTCTACAAAAAAATACCGGCGGCCTGTTTCCGGGCCGCCGGTATGGGAAGGATTGGTTGTTATGCTGGCACGTGTTTTTTACATTCGGACGGAACGATGCTCCCCGTCTTGCGCAGGAAGAATTCTTCCTTCTTGCCTTCGTTCCACTGGGTAACCGGTCTCAGGTAGCCCACAACGCGGGAATAAACCTCGGTTTCGTGTCCGCATTTGGGGCAGAGGTGCTGTTCCCCGTCCAGATAGCCGCATTTGGGGCAGACGCTGAAAGTGGGAGTTATGGAAACGTAAGGCAGTTTGTAGGTTTCGCAGACTTTTTTAAGAAACGCTTTCACCGCCGAGGGGTCTTTTATCCGCTCGCCCACGAATAGGTGCTGGACCGTGCCGCCTGTGTAGCGGCACTGCGCTTCGTCCTGCAGATCGAGGATTTCGAAAACGTCGTCCGTATAGTTGACCGGCAGCTGCGTGGAATTGGTGTAGAACGGTTTGTGGTCCACCAGATGCTGCCCGTTGGCGAAAATAATGTCGGGATATTTTTCCAGGTCAATTTTCGCCAGGCGGTAGGACGTGCCTTCGGCGGGCGTGGCTTCCAGATTGTAATTGTTGCCGGTTTCCTGCTGGTATTCGGTAAGTTTGGCTCGCATGAAATCTAGCGTCCGCAGAGTGAATTCCCGGCCTTCCGTGGTGCCGATATCCTTGCCCAGCAGGTTCTGGCAGGCTTCGTTCATGCCGGTGAGCCCGATGGTGGCGAAGTGGTTGCGCCAGTATTTGCCGAACCGTTCTTTGATATTGCGCAGGTAGTATTTCATGTAGGGGTAGAGGTTCGCGTCGGTCATTTTTTCAAGCGCTTTGCGCTTGATTTCAAGGCTGTTTTTCGCGGCGTCCATCAGCGTGACGAGCCGTGCCCGGAAATCATCCTCATTCCCGGCCAGATAGCCGAGGCGCGGCATGTTAATCGTTACCACGCCGATGGAACCGGTCAGCGGGGCCGAGCCGAACAGCCCGCCGCCGCGGCGGTTTAATTCCCGGTTGTCTATTCTCAGGCGGCAGCACATGCTGCGCGCGTCTTCCGGGTCCATTTCGGAATTGATGAAATTGGCGAAGTAGGGAATGCCGTATTTGGCGGTAATCTGCCAGAGCAGGTCAAGCTGGGGATTGTCCCAGTCGAAATCGCGGGTTATATTGTAGGTCGGAATCGGGAAAGTGAACACGCGTCCTTTCGCGTCGCCTTCCAGCATGACTTCCAGGAAAGCGCGGTTGAACATGTCCATTTCTTTCTGGAAATCGCCGTAAACCGCGTCCTGCACCTTGCCGCCGATGATGACGCCCTGTTTTTTGAAATAGGATGGCACGTTCAAATCCAGCGTAACGTTTGTGAACGGAGTCTGGAAACCGACGCGCGTCGGCACGTTTACGTTGAAAATGAATTCCTGCAGAGCCTGTTTAACTTCCTTGTAGGATAGTTCGTCGTATCTGATGAACGGGGCCAGCAGGGTGTCGAAATTCGAGAACGCCTGCGCGCCGGCGCTTTCGCCCTGCAGCGTATAGAAGAAATTCACGATGTGGCCTAGCGCCGTTCTGAAATGGCGGGCCGGTTTGGATTCGGACTTGCCGCGCGCGCCCCTGAAGCCGTTGGAAAGCAGGTCCTGCAAATCCCAGCCCACGCAGTAAGCGCCCAGCAGACCCAGATCGTGGATATGGAAATCGCCTTCCACGTGATGGCCTTTTATTTCCTGAGGATACACTTTGTCCAGCCAGTAAATTTTGCTTATTTCCGAGGCCACGTAGTTGTTAAGCCCCTGCAATGAAAAGTCCATGTTGCTGTTTTCGTTGACCAGCCAGTCCAGCTTTTTTAAGTACTGGTCCACCAGCCCGACGTTGAACTTGGCGGAAATTTCCCGAATCTGGGCGTGCTGTTCGCGGTAGATGATGTAAGCTTTCGCAGTTTTGCGGTATGACGAGGAAAGGAGCGCGTTTTCCACTATATCCTGAATGTCCTCGACATTGGGCATTTTTCCGCCGTACATCTGCAGCGCGGTGGAGATCACCTGAACGGCGATCTGCTTGGCCGTGTCCTCTTTGAATTCGCCGGTGGCTTCGCCGGCTTTCTGTATGGCTTCGATTATGCGGTTTGCGTCGAAGGCTTCGGTCTTTCCGTTTCTTTTTTTGATCTTGTCAAAAGTTCGCACTGCGGCTATCATGAGTCACCCCGTCAGGTAAAATTAAATTGCGGTTTTTTGTCCCCCAACCTGAGTTAAATTGTAGGAAAAAACGCGCATGTTTTCTTCCTCGGGTGTCCTTCGAAAAAGCTATCGGAAAAAATTTACATGCCCCACAATAGAGGTAAAGAAAACGAAACAAAAATCACCTGCTAAAGCTTATGTAAATGCCATATAATATAATAGGTAACAGAAAACGGGGGGATTTCTCCTATGGAAAGTCCGGGAAAAACAAGAATTCTGCTTATAGCGGACATTGCCTGCGCAAACGAATTACCGCCTCTGCTCAAAGACAGCAGGTTTGAACTCGCGGCCAGCCTGTCATCCGCGGAGATTGAGGCCATGCTGAGCGCTTACGCGCCCGATATCATCCTCGCCGATGAAAAGCTTGCCGGGCGGCTTGAGCCTCTGCGCGTATTGGCGCACATGCCTTCCGTCCTTATAATGGATGAGGACGGGCACCTCCCAAAAACCGGCGATGGCGTTGAAAAAAGTTCCTATGTGTTCCGCCCGCTAAAGCGGCGCGCGCTGCTGCTAGCGCTGGAAAATTCCTTAGTAGATTTTAAAAACCGCCAGTGGCTGCGCATGAACGGCGCGGCGTTCCGTGAGATAATACGCAATCTCGCCGTAGGCGTGCTTATAGCGGACGCGGACGGCTCGGTTTATTACGCCAATCCGGCGGCGGTGTATATAACCGGTTTCACGGAAGACGAATTCCGGCGAGGCGGCCTGTCTGTTCTAAGCGCTGAACAGGAAGGTACGGAAATAAAAAACGTCATTTTGGACGCGGCTCAGGACGGCTATCCCCGGGAAAAAGAGGTGTTTTTCCGTCGCAAAAACGGCACTTCCGGCTGGATGGCCGTCAACACGGCAAAAACCGCGCGCTACGGCGCGGAAACCCGCGTAATAACTTTTATAGATGTTACCGAAATCAAGCAGGCCGAGCAGACCTTGTGGCGCTACGGAGCGCACCTCGAAACGCGCATAGACGGGCAAAGCAAGCGGTTGCGCGAAGCCGAGCGCATGGCCACGCTGGGTGAAACCGCGCTCATGCTGGGTCACGACCTGAAAAATCCGCTGCAGGCGCTTTTAAACATCAATTTCCTTTTGAAGGAAATTTACAGGCTGTCCGAAAACGAAGCGCGGAAATATCTGGACGGGCACAATATGGCGGGCCTTCTGGACATGTTCGAGCGGCAGAGCCTTTACATGAAACGCATCGTTGACAACCTGCAGATTTACGCGCGCCGGGAAAAAAGTTCGGATGAGGTTATCAGTCTGGTTGACTCGGTTAAACAGGTGGTTTCGCTCCAGCGCGATTCGGACGTGAAATTCTCGCTGGAGATTGAAGACGGCGTTCCGCGCGTGAATCTGGGCACCACCGACGCCCAGCGCATCCTTACCAACCTTATCGGCAACGCTGTAGAAGCGATGTCGGGTCCGGGCACCGTCACGATAAAAGTATATCGCAATAAAAAATATTCCTGCGTGCGCATAAGCGATACCGGCCCGGGCATTGAAAACGGGAATCTGGGCAAGCTGTTCACCCCGCTGTTCAGCACAAAAAGCAAAGGCATGGGCATGGGCCTGGCGGCGGTGAAAAAGCTGACCGAGTCTTACGGCGGTTCCATTATGTCCGCCAACGGGCTGGACGGCGGCGCGGTGTTTACTCTGCAATTCCCTTTCCAGGAGAGCTGATATGTATTCCATACTTATCGTGGATTCCGACGAGCTGGTGCGCGAGACTTTCCGCGAAATTTTTGTCTGCAACGGCTATGCCGCTGATGCGGCGGAAAATGGTGCGCAGGCCAGGGCTTTCGCGCTTAAACGGAAATATGACGCCTGCGTGATTGACACGAATCTGCCGGACATGAACGGCTATGAACTGCTGGATCCGCTGTCCGCCGGCAACGCGGGCATGGTTAAAATAATGCTGGCGGGGTTCGGCTCGCTGGCGAGCGCGGTGGAATCGCGGGAGAAGGGAGCGGACGGTTTTTTCAGAAAACCCGTGGCGCCGGACAGGGTCCTGGGTGTTATAGAAGAACGGCTTTCCAAGCCGAAAGACGGCACCATGGCCGCCGATGACACGGTTCGGTTTTTCCTGAACAAAAAACCCAGCGGCGCCGGGCCGGACGGAAAATAGGGTTTCAGCTGTTTCTCGCACGGTGAACCAGCTTCAATTTCAGCCAGTTTCCGTGGCGGTAGCGCAGGGCGTAGACCAGGGCCGTCAGTGAAAGATAGAAACTGCCCCACCACCACATCGCCGTGATGCTGTGGTGTGTTTTGTTGAGCCAGTACAGGCCCGGCACGAAAACAAGCCACGCGCAGGCCGAAGCGGTAACCATCTGGAACTTGGTGTCGCCTCCGCCGCGAATGACGTTAGAGTAAATTATCGCCACCATATCGGCTACGATAAAAACGCACAGGATTTTGAGAATCGAATAACAGATCGCCACGGTCTGCGCCATGCCCGCTGGATTGCTCAGGGTGAACGGCTTGATTATCGGGCCGGGCGCGAAAAAGAAAATAAAAGCCATCGGCAGGGAATACAGCGCGGCCATTTTCAGCCCGCTGTGCGCTATTTTCCGGGCTATGTGCGGTTTGCCCGCGCCTATATACTGGCCGACCAGGGTTTCAACCGCCATTCCCACGCCCAGGATGGGCATGAAGGCCAGCATGTTTATGGTCAGGATTATATTATTAGCTTCCAGTGTCTCGGGGCTCATGTTGCCCGCCAGAAAAACGAAAACGGTGAACGAGGCAATATCCAGCAGGAAGCCCACCCCGTTCGGTATGCCGAAGGCGACCAGTTTTTTGAACAGTTTGTAATGGAAGTGAAAAAGCCGGGCCGTGCGGTATTCCGTGCGGTGCGCCTTGTTTAAAATTATGCTCAGGAAAACAGCCGCGCCCACGATGTTGCCTATCACGAAAGCATAAGCGCCGCCCCGTATGCCCAGCGCGGGGAAGCCGAATTTTCCGAAAATCAGCACATAGGAAAATACGACGTTGACAGCGTTCATCAGCATCTGAACGCACATGGTGATTTTGGTTTTTCCCCTGCCGGTGAAAAACGCCGAGAACGCCGCGTTAAGCGGCACCAGCCCGCCCGCCGCGGTGACGATGACGAAGTACTGCTTCTCCAGCTCCTTGATAGCCGCCGTGTGCCCGGACATATTTATCAGCATTATGCCCGGCACGATGCAGGCCGCGATAATGATCCAGGAAAACAGCGACAGCCACACCCCCTGCCACAGCGCGACGGAAAGATTGGCGTATTTTTTTCCGCCGTAAAACTGGGAGATGAAAACGTTAGTGTAGGATGTCGTGCCCAGGAAAAAACAAATGCAGGAAAACGCCATGAGCCCCGCGGGCACAACCGCGGCCAGTTCCTGCGGGCCGTACCACGCGAGGAACATCCGGTTTACGAATTGCATTACTGTTGCCGAAGCGGTGGACAGGACAAGCGGATATGTGAGTTTCCACAATTCGCGCATCCCGCCTTCCTGCCCGGCGGAAATGCC
>JBAYFS010000136.1:0-6376 GCA_041667045.1 Elusimicrobiaceae bacterium
CGCCGGGTTTGTGCGGAGCCGTGGAAGTGCTGGGGTTTTTCTTTTCCGGCATAATTCCGGAAACGTCTTCCGGCGATGTTTTGCGTCTGCAGTATCTCACGCGTCCGGACGCGGGAATCGCGAACGCCCGTCCCGTGACGGATTTCAGCCGGGATTTGCTCGATTACGTGATAAGCATGTCCCCCGTTTAGTAAGCTGAATGGTAGTATTAATTCGGGATGATCGGTGTGCCGTTGACAAGGTAACGGATGCAGGAAAGCGCAATCTCCGCTACTGAATCGTCCAGATCTTCCGATAGGCATCCGTTCATGGTCAGTGAGAAGTCAAGGTCTCCGCCGTCCAGCATTTCAGAACATCCTGTTCTTATCCAGCCTTTGGTCGAATCGCATTCTATCCCATACATCTTCCCGTATGAGGCATAGTAGGTGCCGGCCGGCGGGAGGGCATAGGTGGGGAAGAATGCATTCGCCGGACCTTTTACCGTGACTATGGGATTGCTTCTGTAACGGAATGCCAAGGCGGTTTCAATCGCCAGAACCGATGGGTCGGACGCCCATTTGCCGACGCTTTTGAGCCAAAGGTCATTTACAGCCTGCGAGCCGTTTACATCCACCTGGACGTTTTCAGTTTTCTTTGCGTTGCCGTAATTTAGAGGCAGTGTTGTGTTGCCGGAGCCTATAACAACCCTGCCGTCTATTAATAACGCGTCCGTGGATGACCCAGCTGTAAGTAGTTTGGTGATTTTCATTTTCTGGTAAGAGCCGTACGGACTGGGGTAATAGGTTTTTAGAGTGATGGTTTCGCTCCCTAGAACGGACGCGGCCAGCGGAATAATCGTTAATGATAAAACAAGTAATATCTGCCGGCGGCTTATATTTACAGGGTATAATTTATTTTTTAGCATAGGCGTACCTCTGGTAGCTATTTTTAGCATTGCTTATTATACTATAAATAATTCCCAAACCCTGGTTTAGACTGATTAACGGTTCCGGAAACGAAGTCCAGCGATGTTTTGCACCTGCGGTATCGGACGGATGAGGGCATTGCGAACGCCCGCCCCGTTACGGATTTCAGCCGGGATTTGCTCGATTACGTGATAAGCATGTCACTCGTTCAATAAACCGAGTTTTTAAAACAAAAATCCCGCCTTTAAAAGGCGGGATTTTTGTTTGATGAGAATTTAATGTTTAATTGGGTATTATGGGCGTATCGTTAACAAGGAAACGGACGCAGGCTATGCCCAAACTCGTGTCTTCCCCTGCGTTAAGGTCCTCGCTCAGGCAGGCGTTATCGGCTATTGCTAGGTCATTATCGTACCCGTCGGTGGCGTTTGTACAGCTTGTCCGTATCCAGCCTGTGGCCCGGTTGCATTGTATCCCGTAGAGCAGTTCGGCCGAGCTGTCCCAGGCCTTTGCCGAGATGGATGTGCAGCAGTCAGCCGGGCCTTTCTTGATTACTAACGCGGTTTTTTTGTAGCGGAAAGCACCGGCTGTTTCAATTTTAATAACAGCGGAGTCGGACGCCCATTTGCCGACGCTTTTGAGCCAAAGGTCATTTACGGCCTGCGAGCCATTTACGTCTACCTGGACATTTTCCGTTTTCTTCGCGTTGCCGTAACTTAAAGGCAGCGTTGTGTTGCCGGAACCTATAACTACCCTGCCGTCTATTAATAACGCGTCCGTGGCGGACCCCGCCGTAAGCAGTTTTGTGATTTTCATTTTCTGGTAAGAGCCGTACGGGCTGGGATAATAAGTTTTTAGCGTGATGGTTTCGCCGCCCAATTCGGCGGAAGCCAGCGGAATGATCAGCAACGATAAGAGCAACAGTATTTGTCTGTTGTTTATCCGTATGGGATAAGATTTTTTTTCTAACATTTGCCCGCCTTTCCAGTATTTATATTTTTTGTATTTTAGAACAATTCCAGGCTTATTGCCATAATAGTCATACCGCAAAGCAGGCTGTAAACCGCGACGTGGTGTTCGCCGTTTTCATGGGCGGCGGGTAGAATGTCTTGCCCGTAACGGATGTCGAAAAGGATCTTCCGGATTATGTGCTAACGGTATCCGTCTGAGCATTCGTGCGCCGGTTGAATCAGTTTTCCGGAAATGCTAGCCACATGAAAGTCTGCTGTGTCCCGAGGCTTGTGCTCCATATATGTGAGCCGCCCGGTAATCCATGTTCAACATGGAAAATGCTGTTTTGGTCGCAGCCTGGTGAGTTTCCGCCATATCCGGTGTAAGAACGAACTCCCCTCCCGTCGAGATACAGCTGCACTAACGGATCTGCGCATTCGAACCAATACATCCAGAGCATAACGGTGTATGTTTTACCTTTTGGAAGGATCATTGTTCCTGTTTCATTGCCAGCGGTTGTTAACGGTTGCGGTGAAACGCCGGCAGTGTATGTTGTACCAAGTTCGGATGCCCATTTGCCGACGCTTTTGAGCCACAGGTCATTTACAGCCTGCGAGCCGTTTACGTCTACCTGTACGTATTCAGTTTTCTTTGCGTTGCCGTAATTTAAAGGCAGCGTTGTGTTGCCGGAGCCTATAACTATTCTGCCGTCTATTAATAACGCGTCCGTGGCGGACCCCGCCGTAAGCAGTTTGGTGATTTTCATTTTCTGGTAAGAGCCGTACGGACTGGGATAATAAGTTTTTAGCGTGATGGTTTCTCCGCCCAATTCGGCGGAAGCCAGCGGAATGATCAGCAGCGATAAGAGCAACAGTATTTGTCTGTTGTTTATTCGTATGGGGTAAGACTTTTTTTCTAACATTGGCCCGCCTTTCCAGTATTTATATTTTTTTATTTTAGAACAATTCCAGGCTGATTGCCATAACAGCCATGCCGCAAAGCAGGCCGTAAACCGCGGCGTGGTGCTCGCCGTTTTCATGGGCGGCGGGCAGGAGTTCGTCAAAGGAAATGAAAACCAGGATGCCCGCTATGACGGCGAATATAACGCCGAAAAAAGTTTCGTTCATAAAGGGCTGAAGCAGAAAATAGCCGATCAGGCCGCCCAGCGGTTCCGTCAGCCCGCACAAAAGAGCCGGCGAAAACGCCTTCCAGACGTTTTTTGTGGCGTAATAAATCGGCAGGGAAATGGAAATTCCCACCGGGATATTGTGCAGGGCTACCGCCAAAGCTATCGAAATTCCGGTTGTGGGGTCTTTTAATGCGGTTGTGAAAATCGCCACGCCTTCCGGCAGATTGTGAATGGAAATCACAAACGCGGTGAAAAGGCCGGTGCGAAAAAGTTTTGAGTGTGTGCGCGCCGTTTCGCAGGAATGGGAGTGGTGGGGATTTTCCTCCTCCGGTATCAGTCTGTCAATCACCGCTACAAGCGCTATTCCGCAGAAAAACGCCAGTAGCGAGTACCATTTGCCTTCCGCCGGGGCGGCTTTCTGGAGCATTTCGGCGCTTTTGGGCAGCAAATCAACCAGAGCGATGTAGACCATCACACCAGATGACAACCCTAATATGGCTGAAAAAAACTTGTTCTCGGAGGTTTTTTTGAAAAAAGCCAGAACGCTGCCCGCGGCGGTGGCGAGTCCGGCAAAAAGGGTTACGAGAAATGCATTTAGTACGCTGGATTCCATAGGTAACAATTTAGCATATTTTAAAGAAGTGCTTGAAAACATACGAGGTATATTAATATTATCTATAATAGTAGGGAATGTTTTTGCTGGCGCAAAGTTGTGGACACATAGACAACACCAAGGAAGAAACTATGAAAAGGAAAGCATTAATAGCCGGAAACTGGAAAATGTACAATACCGTGGGCGAAGCTCTGGATTTGCTGACAGCCCTTAAAAAAGGCGTTAATCCGGATACGCGGGCCGAGGTTATGGTGGCCCCTTCGTATACCGCGCTGGCCGTGGCGGCGGAGGTTTTGAAAGACAGCGGAATAATTTTAGCCGCCCAGGATACGCATTGGGAAGACAAGGGCGCGTTCACGAGCGCCGTGTCGCCCGTTCAGATTAAGGACGCGGGCTGCTCGTACGTGATAATCGGCCATTCCGAGCGCAGAAGCGTTTTCGGCGATACCGATGAAATTATCAACAAAAAAATAGCCGCCGCACTGAAACACTGCCTTACGCCTGTTCTGTGCGTGGGCGAAACGCTCGCCGAGCGGGAAAGTAACAAAACCTACCGCGTGCTGGAAACCCAGCTGGCGGACGGGCTAAAAGGTTTTACCGCGGAAGATTTGGCGAAACTTGTTATAGCCTATGAGCCGGTTTGGGCGATAGGCACGGGCAAAACCGCCACACCCGAACAAGCACAGGACGCGCACCTTTTCATCCGCAAACAACTGGCGGGGAGCTATTCCCAGTCTTTCGCGGACGCGGTGAGAATACTGTACGGCGGCTCGGTCAAGCCGGACAATGTGGACAGTATCATGGCCCAGCCGGATGTGGACGGCGCGCTTGTGGGCGGAGCCAGTCTTAAAGCCGCGGATTTTCTGAGAATCATAAACTTTCAGGAACTGCCGGTAAAAGCATAAAACTTAGCCAAGAGAGACAACAATGAGCGACAAACTGACGGAAAAAATAACCCGCACCCTGTCGGAACGCATGGAGCGGTCCGGCAAGCCGGTTCCGGTTGGCGTATCCAACCGGCATGTCCACGTGTCGGAAAAAGATTTCAAAGTCCTTTTCGGCGCGGACGCGAAACTGACGGTTAAAAAACCGCTCAGCCAGCCCGACCAGTACGCCTGCGAGGAAGTGATAAATATCGAAGGCCCCAAGGGCAAGATAGACAAAGTGAGAATACTGGGCCCGTTCCGCGGCCAGACGCAAATTGAGGTTTCAATGAGCGACGCGGTCCGGCTCGGCGTTATTCCGCCGGTGCGGGATTCGGGCAAGCTTGACGGCACGCCCGGCCTGAAAATATCCGGCCCGAAAGGCAGTCTGGATTTGTCCGGCGGCGCGATAATCGCCAAACGGCATATTCACATGACCAAGGCCCAGGCCGCGGAGTTCAACGTGCAGGACGGCCAGCTGGTGCGCGCGCGCTGCGGCTCGGGCGGAGACCGCGAACTGGTGTTTGAGCAGGTGCTTTGCCGGGTGAGCGACAAGTTCGCTCTGGAAGCGCACTTTGACATCGAAGAAGCGAACGCCGCCCTTTTAAAGAACGGCGACAAAATATTTATAGTGTAACTAAAGCAAGGAGGCAGCAAAATGGAAGCACTCGGAATGATTGAAACCAAAGGACTTGTCCCCTGCGTGGAAGCGGCGGACGCGGCGGTTAAGGCCGCCCATGTCACGATAGTGGGTTATGAAAAAATAGGAAGCGGGCTCTGCACCGTTTTGTTCCGCGGCGAAGTGGCGGCTTGCCGGGCAAGCTGCGACGCGGGCGCGGCGGCGGCTCAGCGCGTGGGCGAAGTTGTCAGCGTGCACGTAATTCCCCAGCCGCACGGCGACCTGGAAGGCAAATTCCCGATTTCGGACGCGAAAAAGAAATAACTTTCGCTAGTATCAGCCGCGCCCGCTTTAAGGGCGGGCGCGGCGGAGTCCGAACATTTTGGAGGTTTTATGCTTTTTGCAAAGGTGACAGGTACGGTGGTGTGTACCAGGAAAGACGAAAAACTGACCGGCGCGAAGCTTCTGCTCGTCCAGCCGGTGGACGGCGACGGCAACGCCAAGGGAAATCCCCTCGTGGCGGTTGACGCCGTGGGCGCGGGCGAAGGCGAAACGGTGCTGCTGGTGCAGGGTTCATCGGCACGGCAGACCAAGGCCACGGAGTCTCGGCCCGTTGACTGCACTATTTTCGGCATTGTGGACGTTATAGAAAAAGACGGATCCGTGGTTTTCCGCAAAAGCGCGGTTCCCGCGAAAAAATAATTTTCCGGGCGGAGATTTATGAATTCCCAGGATATATCACGCATAGTGGGCGAAGTGTTGAAAAAGCTGGAAACGGGTGGAGCGTTAAACGGCGCGCCCTCGGCCGGCGGCATTTTCCAGACGGTGGATGAGGCGGTGGCGGCGGCCAAGGCGGCTCAGGTCGTGTTTCAGGACCTTGGTGTTGAGAAACGCCGCGCCATCATAAGCGCGATTCGCGAGATCGCCATAGCCAACGCCGAAAAACTCGCCAGAATGGCGCACGAGGAAACCGGCATGGGCCGTTATGAGGACAAGGTCCAAAAGAACCTTATCTGCGCCCGGAAAAGCCCGGGCGTAAGCGATATCGTTTCTCAGTGTTACACAGGCGACAAGGGGATGACCCTCGTCGAATTCGCGCCGTTCGGCGTGGTGGCGGCTGTTACGCCGTCCACTAATCCGGCGGCCACCATCATAAACAATTCCATCATTATTCTGTCGGGCGGAAACGCGGTGGTTTTTTCTCCCCACCCGGCCTCCAAAAAAACCGTGGCGGAAACG
>JBAYFS010000137.1:0-6368 GCA_041667045.1 Elusimicrobiaceae bacterium
CTGTTTTTCATGCTGGCGTGGAGTTTTAAGGTTCTCAACCAGATGCGCGAGCTTTTCCTCCGGCACGCACTGGTATTCGGAGTACTGGCGGTTTTTCATGTCCAGCTTCATAAGTTCGAACCGTTCTGGCCTGCCCAGAAAATACACCTTCCGGGCGAATCCGTCCGAAGATATCAGGTCCAGCCACAGCCTGCGCCAGTAAAAGCAAAGCAAATATGATATCACAATTGTAACCAGCAGGTTTGTTTTAGGGGTGCCGGCTTCTGGCGGGAACATATATAAAACAGCGAATGAAGCAACAAGTCCGTAGAAAAAAGAAAGTACCGTGTCCCCCACCAGATCGGTAAGAGTTCTTATCTGGCGGAAGTCATACATGCCTATCACGGCGTTAAAGAACAGCCAGAGTGCGAAGAGCGGCAGAAAAATGCCTATATTGTCGCCGAAGTAATCGGTTGAAAACATGCCAGGCCGCCGGACGAAAATCGCCGCGGCAAGCGCGCCCGTGTAAATCAGGGCGTCACCCAGCACCAGAAGCAGTACATTCAAGCGGAAAATCGTCATTCCCTCTCCGTGTCAGATATTCACGCCGTGTATCTTGCGGCTGTTTAAAAGCGGGTGGCCCGTGTAAGTGGGGATATATTTCTGGATCAGTTCAAGCGTCGCGACGGGGTCGTGCAGCTTAACCGCTTTTTCGAATTTAGCGAGCATTTCCTCAAATTCCGGAAAGCTTATCATTTCCGGGATCGCCATGAAGATGTCGTCATGCCCCGTGTCCCTGCGCACGTCTTCGTCCCGGAACAGTTCCTCGTAAAGCTTTTCGCCGGGCCGCAGGCCGGTGAATTTTATCTCAATATCTTTCCCCGGAACCAGCCCGTGCAGGGCTATCAGGTTTTTGGCTATGTCCACCACTTTCACCGAAGTGCCCATGTTCAAAACGAAGATTTCCCCGCCGTGGCCCATGGTGCAGGCCTGCAGAATGAGCTGGACCGCTTCTTTCGTGGTCATAAAATAGCGGGTGGCGCGTTCATCGGTAACCGTTATTGGTCCACCCTCGCTTATCTGCTGCTGGAAAATCTGTATCGCGCTGCCGGAACTGCCCAGCACGTTGCCGAACCGCACCGCCATAAAGCGCGTGCCGGGATTTTTTGATGAAAACGCGCGCACCGCCAGTTCAGCCAGGTGTTTGGTCGCGCCCATTACGCTGGTGGGGCGCACCGCTTTGTCGGTTGAAATGAAAAGGAACCGTTCCGCGTTATAGCGCACCGCAGTGTCCGCGAGCAGGGCCGTGCCTACCAGATTGTTCTTGACGGCTTCCTGGGGATTCGTTTCCATCAACGGCACGTGCTTGTGCGCGGCGGCGTGGAAAATTATATCGGGATGGTAGGTTTCGAAAATATTATTGAGAGTGTCCTGATCCCGCACGTCGCCCGCCACTGAGCAGAATTTTATGCGGTGGTATTTTTCCCGTATTTCCTTGTCAATATAAAAGAGGGCGGTGTTGTTGTTATCAAGCATGATCAAGCGTTTTGGGCAGTATTCCATGGCCTGGCGGCAGAATTCGCTGCCGATGGTTCCACCCGCGCCTGTAACCAGCACTACTTTTCCGTGCAGGATGTTATTGACTGCCGCCAGATTCAGGTTCACCGGTTTGCGGTTTAAAAGATCGGACAGCTTGATGTCCCGCACATGGGTCGAGGGCGTGCGTCCGGCGATAACCTCGTCAACGGACGGCACGGTTTTAAAAACAACTTTTTTCTCGATATTGCGCGAATAAATATCAATAAGGTTCTGGATTATCTGGCCCTTGGAATTCCGTATGGCGACAATGATTTCGTCAATGCCGTATTCGTTTATGATTTCGGGCAGTTTCTCCCGTCCGCCGAAAACCGTATATGTATGGATAAGTCGGTTCCATTTATTGGGATTGTCGTCCAGAAATCCTATGACGTTGGCTGTGGGCGCTTCCGCGTGCATGAGGTCCCTTAAGAGTGATTCGCCCATGTCGCCCGCGCCGAAAATGAGTATTTTCGGCAGATTTTTCCGTTCCTCTTTGGCGTACCGGAAATTGCGCGTGGCGCGTATGGCATAGCGGGACATACCTATAAAGAAAAGCGCCAGTATCGGTTCAAAAATAAGGATGGAGCGCGGATAGCCCGGCCTTACGAAAAGCAATACCGCCACTATAAACAGCTGGGCGATGAATATTGACTTGACGATGCTCCAGATATCGCTTAAGCTGGCGTAACGGGTGATTATGCGATAAACGCCCGTATAGGCCATAACGGCCAGGCGTATTGCGATTACAATCGGCAACGCAATTACAATGTTTTCAAGCTGGATTCCCGGCAGATGAAAATCAAACCGGAACAAAAAAATAAGAAAAAGCGACGCTGCTATCGAAACGGTATCGGCAGTTATGGTGATTTGCCTGTGATATGGTGATAATTTCCTTAGCATATGCTAATAATAACAAATAATTATATTCCAGGCACGCGTTTTGTTCTTGACTTTAGTCACACGTTCTAATGCCCGTCCGTCGGTTTCGCGGGAACCGGCTTATATGGATTTGCCCTGTCGTACCGAATGAAATCCGCGGTTCGTGTCCTGAGATTATCCAGCGCTTGATCCGCAGGCTGCTTATGCAGGGCCGCAAGAATTGTTCCCATGGCCAGTGTCAGATTTTCTCTTCGTTTTTCAGGGTTTTTAACGGCCATATTGTAATAGGTAATGGCAAGCGAATAAGCCTTCTGCGGTGTCGGGTGATAACCGAAGGCACTTGCAAGAACGGGCGCCCGTTCTGAAAGCGCCAGGACGCTTGCTTCCAGTTTCAGATAATCGGATATCCCGGACGGAACGGCCAAAGCCGCCAGCGCCAGGCAGACCGGCGCGGCCGCCGCGAAGTGTTTTGAACGGGTGAGTATCCGTTTATCTTCGTCAAAATCCGTTCTTGACTTTTCGAAACTGCGGCTGCCCAGTAAAGCGGCGAGAACAAGAAAAGTGTACGCGTTTGCCGGAATCTGAAGCGGAAAGTCAACGAAAGCGTGTATGCAAAATCCGGACACCGCCGCGAGAATGCCGGAGTAGATTATCGTTTTCTCTTTCGACTTTATCTTAAACAGGGTTTTTGTTGAGTAAACCAGCAGCAGTGCGAAGCCGCTTAGAAACGAGAGAAAACCGATAATACCCGTGGTTAAAAGCATTTCCAGCCAGTCGGAGTGGGCGTGTTCAACCACGCCTTCCACGAGTGCTCGGTCCTGGTAGTAACCGAATGAATTTACCAGAGAATTCAGGCCGGTGCCGAAAACGGGAAAATCCTTAAACATAGCCAGCCCGCTTTCGTACATGGAAAACCGTATGGTAACGGTTCTTTCAAACTCGCCCGCCTGGCGCGCGATAAACTGCGGTTTCGCTATTATTACCGCCGAGTACAGGGCGGCGGAAACAGCCGTCAGGATCAGAAATTTTGCCAGCCGGTGTTTTTCACTGCCGGACCGGACAACAGTGAAAATAACCAGTAGGAGGGCGGAAATGAAAAAAGCGTTTATTCCCCCCCGCGATCCGGTGAAAATCAACCCGTACACGTTCATGCCCAGCATGACTGCTATAAGCGCCTGTTTCGCCAGAAAATCAAATTTTTTACCTAGACCCACAAAGCGTTCGTATCTGGTGAAACCAGCCAGGAAAAGACTCAGCCCGCACAGGCCGGTCATCATTAGGTAGTTGGCCGCATTGTCCCGGTTCACAAAAGGGCCGAACGGCGGCACATAAGTCGATATTTTCCTGAACCCGTAAACCAGCGTTTCGTTTCCGGTTTTCTGGAATATGCCCATGAAACTTATAATAATGCCGGTTACAAACAGCGCGCGCAATAAATATTTTATCTGGTATTTTTTCTGGAAAGCCTGAACCGCCGCGAAGACCAGCGCGGCGTAGGAAAGCCACAGGAGAACTCCGTCCATGGTGGCGGGACGCCAGGAGGTGAAAGGCCTCAGCGGTGAAAGGCCGGACACCGGGGTCTGCGTTAGCAACTGTAAAAGGCCCACCGCTGCTACGGCAAGCAGTGCAGGCAACAGCGTCGTATTTGTTTTAGAGAGATATACGTACTTGCTTTTTTTTAATGACGCGGCGGCAATAACAAAAAACCCGATTTCCAGCAAAGCTCTCGCCCATGGTTCCACGCTGGCAAACGCCATCGGGGCAAAACACAGCGACATAATGATAATAATTGTCATTTATTAGCCAGCCTCCACACTTGGGTGTACACAAAAACAAAGGCAACCGCGCACAATGTTAACAGCGGAATCAGCGCGCCTATTCCGTGGGGCCGCAGTGTGAGTGCCGCCAGTCCTGTTACCAACTGTACAATCGCGTATGCGGCGGATACTTTATAATGGGGTGTTTTAAGTTCATTGGCCAAAAGCTGATACATGTGCCTGCGGTGCGCTTTAAGCAGATTCTCGCGGTTTTTCAGGCGCATGCACATGGTGAAGAGTTCATCGGCGTAAAAGAGCCATAAAAAGGATAGCGCGCACAGCAAATCCGCTAAGCCATGCGATACCGCAAGCGCGAGCCATGCGAAGGCAAAGCCTAAAGTCAGGCTGCCCACGTCGCCCATAAAAACCCGTGCTTTCGGGTAATTGAAAGGCAGGAATCCGGCGCATGCTCCGGCGGCGCAAAGAGCTAATCCGCTATGTTCCTGGCTGCCGGTCTGTTGCGCCAAAAGCGCCAGCAGGCCGAACGCCCCTAGGCCGCAAAGCGCGGCCATGCCGTCAATCCCATCCATAAAATTATAAAAATTTGCCGTGGCCGCCAGCAACAGCGCAGCTGGCACGGCCCACCATAGTCCCACGAGTAAAACGCTGGCTAGATATGTGCAAAAAAGCATAAAAGCAAGCCGTAGTTTTGGGTTCCAGTCCGAGCGGTCGGCGCTTATTCCCATAATTGAGATAACCGCAAGCGGTAAAACAAAACCTAGAGGCAGGCTGTACAAAAGGGACACGAGTGTAAATGCAACTGCAATCCCCGCCCCGCCGCCTTTGGGTACTGGTGTTTTGTGCGCGCTGCGTTCGTTAGGCATGTCGGCAAGGCCCAGCGTAAAACCATATCGCCATACGATAAAACCGCCTGCGCCAGCTATGATGAAAGAAAAAATTATATAGGCCACAGAATTACCTTGTCAAGGGTATTTTATAGTTTCTATACCGCCTAATAACAAATGGCGTTCTCAAAATTCCATACAACGTGCCCGCTCCATAAGACAGGTGGATAAACAGGAACATAAGCGGCATAAGGGGGCTTAGTAGTTTGACTGTGGCGCGTTCCCCCCGCATGCATTCACCGGTATAATATAGTGCGGCGCACACGTAAATTAATCCCAGTAGGTATAGTGGCAAAGGCGACACCGTTAGGGCCATTGCGGCACAGAGCGCTAACGCGACCAAAAACGCAAATGGCACAAAATGGTGCGGGCCGCAACATTTCGGTGAAACGGCCAGCGCGGTAAGACCTACTCCGTTGCCAGTTTGAAATTTTTGACTTAGCAATTGGGTAAAAGAGCTACGCGGGGTATAAATCGGTTTTATTGCTGGTATGCAGTGAAATTTATATCCGGCTTTGCGCATGCGCCAGTGCATTTCAATATCTTCGGTGCGGGGCAGGAGTTCGTGGTATCCGCCCACCTTGTCAAAATTTCACGCCGGTAAGCCGCATAGGCCAGAGTTTTAACTTCCCGCTCAGCATTGTTTCCGGTTTTACGAAACGGCGCGGAACTGGCGCCGAATTTGCACGAGTTTGCCAGCCCAACAAATCGGGGCCAAGTTTCCTGCGGCAACGTTGTGGCAAGCGTGCCGCCGGTAATAAAATGGCCTTTAAGTATGTTTTCCGTATTGAGGCGTATAAAATCCGGCGGTATGCGTGCGTGTGCGTCCAGCCGGAGCAAAATATTCCCTTTTGCGTGTTGCAAAGCCACGTTCCAGCCGGAAGCCAGTATTCGGTTGGGGTTGGTCAGAATAGTGAAATTGATATCTTTATGCGCGGTTTTAAATTCCTTTGCCAGCGCAAGAGAATCATCATCGCTCAAGCTGTCCACAAACAGAAATTCCAGCTGGTCGCGCGGAAAGTCCTGCGCCAGAAAATCGGCAAACGCATTCGGCAGATGCTTGCCCGCGTTGCGCGCTACTATTACGAAAGTAAAATAAAGTTTTTCTGTCATGAGCTAATCATCGTCAGAAGTTCTTGGAATCTGTTTCCCCAACTGGCGTTTTGTGCGGCTTGTTGTCTTAACTTAAGTTTTGCCGATGTTTCGGTTTCAGGTAGCCTTGCAATCACCGCCAGTGTTGTTGCGGCGTTATTGCCACAGTCATAGACTA
>JBAYFS010000138.1:0-6336 GCA_041667045.1 Elusimicrobiaceae bacterium
CATTCTGCGCGCCGCCCAGAAGGAAATGGAATGCGCCAGCCGCATTGCCCTTGAAGAAAGCAACATTACGCGCAGCCGGGAAGATTTAACCGGTTCCGAAAAGGAATTTTTGCAGGCGGAAACCGAGAAGGCGGAGATTCTGGTGCTGGTTAACAGGTTCCGCGGCGAGGTTGACGCCCAGCGTTCCGTTATCGAATCAGTGCGTGCGGAAATATCCGCCCAGGAAGAGCGCCGGTCCTCCCTGCTCAGAACGCGGGCCGAGCTGAACGAAAAGGTTTCCTCCCTGCGTTCGAAACAGGCGGCGATGAACGCCACCATGCAGATTATCAAAAGCCAGGGCCAGAAAGATCCTTATTGGGTGGGCACCAGAACCGTAGCGGAATCCCGCATGGACGGCATTCGCGGCACGCTGCGCCATTTTCTGAAAATCAAGCCCGCGGACATGCTTTTCGCGGAAGACGCGTTCGGCAAGTTCCTTGATTCCGTGGTATGCGACAATTTTGAGGCCGTGGACGGCGCTTTGCAGCTGCTCCGCGAAAAAGGTGGGGCGCGCTGCCGTTTTCTGGTGATGAGCGCCTTGGCGGACATTCCTTCCGGGCCCCTGCCGGAACTGCTGGCGCGGCTGGAATATCCGGTGGAGTATGAAAAACTGCTATTAAACATTTTATCCGGCGTGACGGTTGACGGTTCCACCGTGAAGCGCGGTTTCTGGGTAGCCGGGGGATCTGACGGCGTGGAATCGCCCGAGCCCTACTGGGCGAAGGAAGAGGAAGTGCGCCTTAATCTGGACACCGCAGTCAAAAGCATGTCCGCGCTGTCCGCCGAACTGGCCTCTTCCGAAAAGGAACTGGCGCTGTCGGAAGAAACGCTTTCGGTTCTGCGCGGGCGGCTTAATTCCGAAATGGTGCGCGGCAACAGCCTGGAAAACGAACTGAACCTGTCGGACCGGCGGCTTAAAGCCGTGGAGGAGACTTTTGACCGGCTGGGTTACGAACGCAAAAAATTTGTGGAACTGGAGATGCGCCAGAAAGACAATATCGCCAAACTGAAGGAAGATCTTGTCCGCCTGCGCGGCGAGCAGGACCGCATCCGCCGGGAAGGCGAGGAACTAAAGGTGCGCCGGGCGGCGGGCCAGTCGCGCATAGCGGCGCTTAAAGCCGAGCTGGACTCCATGAATTCCGAACTTTACGAATATAAAATACGCCGCGGCAGCCTGGAGGCGGATTTAAAGAGCGTGGAAACCGAGTATAACGGCGCGCTTGAAAATTCGCGGGTGCGCCAGTCCCGCCGTTCCGAATCCGAATCCCGCGTGGATCAGTTGTCCCGCGAGCGGGAGCAGGCCGAGGGCGAACTCGCGGCGGCGCGCGACAGCCTGGCGGGCCTTGAAGTGGCGGACACATCGTTGCGCGAAGAACTGTCCGACCTGAAAAAAGAGTTCGATGAAAAGAGCCAGTCCGCTTATTCCCTGCGCTCCGAGCTTACCGATCTGCAGCTTAAGGCGCACGAAATCGAGATGGAATACCGCAACCACCAGGCCCAGAAAGACGCCGGCATCGAAGAACTGCGCGAGCGGCACAACGTCACGTTCGAGGAAGCCGCGATGAAGTATTCCGACTACGCGGTGGACCATGAACGCGTGAAGATGATGCGCAAGCAGATAGAGAATCTCGGCGCGGTGAACATGACGGCGCCCGAGGAGTATGACGCGCTGTCGTCCCGGTACGAGTTTTTGAAGGGCCAGATAAACGACCTTGAAACGGCGAAGAAGGATCTTAAAACCGCGATCGGCAAGATAAACGCCACCACGCGGGAAAGTTTCCGCGTCACGTTTGAGAAGGTGCGCGAGAATTTCCGGCGCATTTACCAGACTTTGTTCGTCGGAGGCGAGGCGGACCTGCTTTTGACCGAGCCGGAAAACCTGCTCGATACAGGCGTTGAAATAGTCGCCCAGCCGCCGGGCAAGCGCCTGCAGAATATCAGGGCCCTGTCAGGTGGAGAGAAAGCGCTCACGGCGTTGTCTCTGCTGTTCAGTTTCTTCGTGGTCAACCCTTCGCCCTTCTGCGTTATGGACGAGGCGGACGCGCCGCTGGACGAGGCCAATGTCGAAAGGTTCGTTAATCTCCTGCGCGAGTTTTCGGGCCAGACCCAGTTTATCGTTATCACGCACAACAAGCGCACCATGGAAGCCGCGGACAGGCTGTACGGCGTTACCATGCAGGAGTCGGGCGTGTCCAAAGTGATGTCGGTTTCGCTTCAGTACGCCGAAGATGAGCTCGGCGCCACCGGGGCGCCCGTCGCCATCTGATCTGATTGCCGGGCGGTTTCCCCGTCGCGGACGGAGTTTAAATGAAGTACGGTATATTTTCGGACGTTCATTCCAATTACCACGCGCTTAAAGCCGTTCTGAAGTTTTTCAAGGAACGCAAGGTGCAGGGGTATATCTGCTGCGGAGATCTGGTCGGCTACGGGCCGGACCCGGATAAATGCGTGGAGGAAATTTCCGCGCTGTCTTTTCTCGACTGCGTTATGGGCAACCACGACATGGCCGCCCTGGGGAAACTCCCTATCGAATGGTTCAACCCTTACGCGCGCCAGTCCATCGAGTTCGTAAAGGACGTTCTGTCGGACGGCGCCATGGAGTTTCTGAAAAGCTCGCCGCATATCGTGTGCCGCGAAGGTTTTACGGTGGTGCACGGTTCGCCGCGGAATCCTCTTGAGGAATACATGCTGACGGCGGAACAGTTTTTGGAAAATGAGCCGCACTGGCAAACCCCGGTCTGTTTCGTGGGCCACAGCCATGTGCCTCTGGTGATAAGGCGCATGGGCGAAGGCCGGCCCGAGATAGCAGCGCTCGCCGACGGAGAGAAAATCAATATCCGCGACGGCGCGCGTTACATCATAAACCCCGGCGCGGTGGGCCAGCCGCGCGACCGGGACGTGCGCGCTTCCTGCGGCATTTTAGACACCGGCACCCAGGTTTTTGAACTCTGCCGCATCGAGTATGATATCGCCAAAACCCAGGCGCGGATGCGCGAACTGGGGCTCGCCCAGATGCTTATCGAGCGCATCGCCAACGGGTGGTAACCGTCAGCCGATGAAAAGTATTCCAGCAAGGATCTCCGCCGTCTTTTTTCTTTGTTGCGTTTTTGCCGCGGCGCCCTGCCGCGCAGAAAGCGCGGCGGCGAAGGTGCTTTTCTACGACGACAACTTCACTTCCATGATTGGCGGAGCCGTCGAGCGGATCGTGAAAAGCGGCGGCGAGATAAGCGTGGAGGATATTGATTCCGGCCTGACTTATTTCAAGGACGGCTCCTATCTCCTCCCTTCCCAGAATCCTCTTAATCCGGAAAACATATATGAGGCGGAAAGTTCGGCGGTCCTGTTCGAAAAGACCACCGTGTTCGAAACGCCTTACGCGCTTATGTTCCAGTATCCGGACGAGGACGACGCCTTTACGCAGTATATCTCCTCTTATTTCGCCAATTCCCGGGAAAATTATAAAAAAAGCGAATTTTTCGCCGGAGTTATTGACAACGGAAGCGACGTTGTTGATGTCATTTCCCGGACCGACACCGTGGTCGGCGGGGCCTGGGAGCCGGCGCTGTATTACACTTATCATATCACCTTCAAAGGCCGCATGATTTCGCTCACTGTTTTATGCAGGCCGCTCGGCGGCATAGGCGTCTGGCTGCCTGATGTGCTTAAAAAGAAAGCCGAAGCCGCGTTCCCTTCGTTCGTGGTAAATACGGGCCACGCCGATTTCCTCGGCAGTTCAACCGGCGCGATAAGCGGCTATTACCGG
Organism: Elusimicrobiaceae bacterium; assembly: GCA_041667045.1. Taxonomy (GTDB): domain Bacteria; phylum Elusimicrobiota; class Elusimicrobia; order Elusimicrobiales; family Elusimicrobiaceae; genus JAQVSV01. The sequence goes on from JBAYFS010000138.1 coordinate 3,803, forward strand.
GACTCCGGGGTTGATATTCTGGCTTTTGACGGCTCAGACGCGGTTCAGCTGAAGCCGTTTTTGTTCGAAGCGGATTCCTCCTCTTTCCTTTCTCCGGGCGTTGACCTGTTGTGTTCCAATCTCGGCGCGGCTCAGCCGGCGCGGTGGAAAAAATATGTTGTAAAGGAAATCAACGGGGTAAAAATCGGTTTTTATTCGCTGATAGGAGCACTGCCGCTGCGCGACGCCGAGGAACTGGGGCTTTCCGTCCGCGATTATTTCGAGGCGGGCAACGAGACGCTTGAGATACTGAAGAACAAGGAGAAAACGGATTTCAATATCCTCATTTCCCACCTTAATCCCGCGGAGCAGGGCAGATACTTGTCCGTTGCGCCGCCTGATCTGGTCATAGAAGGGTCGGCCCGTACGTCTTTTGCTTCGCGCGTTTCCGCGGTCAATACGGGCAACTGGCGGTATGACAATGTTATGACTGCTTCCCGAAGCAGGCTTAATCTGGGCGAGCTTGATTTGCGTTTCGATAAAGAAGGTTCCCTGTATGTCTTTAAGGGCGTGGATGAAAAAACCGGAGCTAACAGCCCTTCCGCGATGATGGTGGATAACAAGTATTATCCGCTTAACAAGTATAAGCTGGAGGCGCTGGTTTCCGGTTCGCAGAAACTGCTTCCGGATTCGCGCAGGCTCTGGGGTACTCCGCTTTATTCTTCCCTTAATATCGCCAATCTGGCGGCGAATGTGCTTAGGGATTATGCCGAGGCGGAAGTGGCGTTTGTGAAAATAGGCAGACCGCCAGACGTTATGGGTGACATCTCGGAGCGGAATATCGCCGTCTGGCTTTCCGGCGAGCCCGTTTATATCGGTTATGTTAAGGGAAAATACCTTAAAGAACTGGTTAAATTCGTGGATTTCAGCGAAACCGCCGGAGCCGACTCAGCCGTGTATGGCGAAGTGAACAGGCTGGCGTCTTCCGGCCTCACCGCCAACGCAAGCATAGCCAACATTCCCATTGATAACGATGAAACTTACAAAATCGCTTTTCCCGAGGACGCGTTAAAGGGGAGACGGGTTTTTTCCGCGTTCAATAATGTTTACAACATCAAAAGATTACCCGGACAGGGTTTGTCCGGCGTAGTGATTGAATGGCTTAAAAACGCGGCTAAAGACAGGGACGCTTATGCCGACGGCGCTTATGCCGATTATATCCGGGGCAAGGGGATCCTCGCCGCCGGGGACCAGGAACTGGCAAAACTGTACGCGCAGGGCAAATTCTCGCTTTTATACGACCGGTTTCTGGACGCCGCGGCGGATAAGTATTCCGGCGATCTTAAAAACATGCTCAGGCACCGCGACGATGTTCGTCCGTTCGTGCGCCTGAATCTGAGGAAACTCGCCATGCGCTTTTCCGACGCGCAGGTCTCCAATTCGGATGTTTACACGGGTTTTTCGAACGCGAAGCTCAATTCCAACAGCCAGATGCTTGTCGAAGGCGCGCTGGATTTTTATGTCGAATATTTCCTCAACAATTTCCGCTGGGACAACGGCGTAAGCGCGAGCTACGGGAAGGTGACGATTTTCCCGTCGGCCGGAGGAAGCGTCACTAACGAAAGCGCCGACGATCTGCTTTTCCAGAGCGAGCTCGTTTACAAAAAATATAAAGTGGATAATTTTATGGGTGGGTTTCTGGCCGGCCCGTTTTTGAGTCTTGCCTACGACACGGAATTTTCGCCCCAGCCGCAGGCGGCCACCCAGAAAATCATCCGGGCCAAAGGCGGCCTCAAGCTTTATCAGGGCGCGAATATAAAGGATTTATATTTAGCCGGTGTTTCGGAACAGGACTACACTTATGCTCCCAGCCGCCGCAAATACGCCTGGGAAACAGGCTTCCAGGTTGAGCATTACCCCGTTCCCAACATTAAAATGAAGTATCTCGGCGGTTACCGTAATTTCTTCCGCAACAGCACCGACCTGCCCACGGACCTGCTTTATGAGCTGCAACTTAACGCCAGCGCGGAGATTGATTTTATCGGAAACCTGAAACTGGCCCCGTATTTTGATTTTTATCAGGCGCGCGGCAAATTCACCGATGTGGCGGGCCGCAACGTGACGTTCGGTTTTTCGCTGACTTATTCGTTTATTTACAAGCCGTTTATCTATCATTAAGGAGAACTTATATGAGGAAAGCAGTTGTCGCAGCGGGATTGGTTTTATTCTGCGCCGCCGCCTTCGCGCAGGAAGCCGGTATGAAGGCGCTGTTTGAAAAATGCGCGCCGGACCTGAAAAAAGTCTGCTCGGGAAGCGTTGACGAACTGGATAAGGCCATTTGCCTTTCCAAGAATCTGGATAAACTCGGGGACGCCTGCTCGGCGGAGGTTAAAACCTCCCTGCCGTGCGCGGAGTCAACGGCAAAGCTGTGCAAGGACAAACCCAAGGAAGGCATTATCGAGTGCCTTGTTAAAAAACACGCCGAGCTGACTGGCGCCTGCGTTGACCGGCTTAATGTTATGGAGCCCTGCGCCATTGACGCGGAGAATTTCTGC
>JBAYFS010000139.1:0-6271 GCA_041667045.1 Elusimicrobiaceae bacterium
GATGTTGAAAGTTTCAACGAATGGAAGTTTTCAAATTGCGCGCTCACTCTGCGCAACGACAGGCACCAGTTCCTTGAAGGCAATCCGGCGGGCCTGTTTCCCGACGGCACGCTTATCTACGGCTCGAAAGTCATTATCCGCGCTGGCGCGGTTTTGCCGGACGGGTCTGAATCGCTTGTTAACCTGTTCACGGGTTATATCAAGGCCGACCCCGCGTATGACCATGAAAACCGCCAGCTGACCGTTACGGTTATGGACCAGACTTATTTGCTAGAAGACACCAACGCCGAGAATATCAGCACGCTTGTGTCCGGCGAACTTCTTGGTTCCGATTCCGGCGCGGATTTCGTCTGCGCCAATCCGGCTGTCGGGCTGATCGTGTCCGTGAAAAAGGGCCAGACTGCCGGTGGCCCGGACAACGCGGAAGTATTGAAGCCGGACACGGACTACACGGTTTCCGGCCTGAACGCTTACGCTTCCGGTGCAAGCGTAAAGCTTGAAACCGCGCTTATCACCGGCGAAAGCGTGTGGGCGGGTTACCGCCGCTGGTACCGGGATAAACCGCTTGAGTGGATTGTAGCGCAGTGCTGCACCGCGTCCGGGATTGCCGATACCGAAATAGCGCCCGCCCAGTTTTCGGTTGACGCTAAAAACATTTTCTCGCAAACCGACAAAGCCGCTTTCGATTCGGGCACGGCTGATAACGCCGATTACACCTCCGGCGATATTTCGCTGGCTTATAACGCGTTCGAGTTCCCGGTTACCGCGGACGCGCAGTCTACCGGCGCGTGGTATTTTTCCAATAACGACGGCAGCCGCTTCCTCGCCTGCGATTCTGATAATTTAAACGGTTACAAAGCGGTCCATGCGGACGGGAATTTTTATTTATACCGCGTCGATAACGGCGCGGACACTTTGCTCGCTTCGGCGTGGGTGGGTTATGCCGCACAACCGATAATCACGCGCGATTCGGCTGGCGTATTCACCCTCTATCTTCTGCACTATGACACCTTATCAAAATCCGGCGTTCTGGCGGCGGATTCGGCGTACTGGTATCCGCATAACACGACCGAAGGCTGGCAGGCGTTTCACGATTTCGACGGCGCGGGCCTTACCGCGCGGTACGCCGCGTCAGGGTTCTATCTGTCGCCGGAGATAGACGGCACGGAAAGCCTTTCTTCGTGGGGCAAACTGAGCGTAAGCGAAACTAAACCCGACGGTACGGACACGGTTATGGAATTCCGGGAACGGGATTTTGACGGCGTTTTCGGCGGCTGGACAGAGATAGCTTCCGGCGGGACCATTCCGGCGTCAAAACAAATTATCCAATTGCGCTGGACGGCATACTCCGATTCCGCGCAGACGCGGACGCCAACACTCGGTTCGTGGAGTTTTGAGTATTTCACCTCGCGGACTACAATACCCGTCGTTAATTTTACCGGCCTCAGCTGCCTCGACGCGATAAAACAGCTCGCTGAAATGTGCGCCTACGAAATAGGTTTCAACGCGAACGACGCATTCATTTTCCGGCCCCGCGCGCATACGTCCGAAGCATGCGCGGAACTCAACGCCAGTGATTATATCGAACCGGAGGAAATCGGTTCCGGTATTGAGCGGGTTTATAACCATGTGACGGTCGAGTTCGGCGGGTACACCTGCGTAGCTAACCCCGCCGCCATGGGCGACGCTTCGCCGAACTCCATAGAAAAATACGGCCTTAAAAAATATTCCATATCGTCGGGCAATTTCCTGCCCGCCGAAAATGTGGACTTGGCTTACGCCATCGCGCCTACAGTTTACGCCTATTCCAAAACGCCGCGCGCCGCCATAACGCTCAAATGCCGGTTTCTGCTTTACCCGGAACTGGGCGACGTGGTCAGTCTTACGGTCAACAACGACGATGTCCTGCGTTTATGGCGCTGGGGCGACCCGGTCAAATACGGGCAGGACAATCTCGCCTACTGGACGGAAGATATCGCCAAAGCGCGGCTCATGTTCTACAAAAAAACCATGCGTATCGAGGGCATCGAGTTCGACCTTGAAAACTGGACGATATCGCTCGCTTTGACGGAGGCGTTATGACACAACCAAACCCCATACAAAACGGCGATATCCCGGACGCGAACAAGCTGATGGCGTGGTTTAACTGGCTGTCCGCTGGCAGAGGGATTAAGACCGGCACCTATGACGAACTCAAAAATATCGCCGCGCTCAACCCGGCTGACCCGTTCGACTGTTTCGCCACCGACACGCGGCAACGTCTGTTCTACACCGGCGACACGAATGACGGCGACGGCGGGTTCATAATACTTGGCTAAGGAGATTACGATGAAAAAGCATATATCAAAACTTGCAGTATTTCTATTTTGCGGCACCGCCTGCGCGGGTCCGTATTACGGCGTAACGCAGTCAACTGAAACGGGCACAGCCGTTGAAAACATTTCCGGAAAGATACAGGTTGCCGCATCCAGCGCGACCGCGAACACGCCGGCCATAACGCTGGACGGCCCAAGCGGCCTTATAACCGCGCCGTATCTTCGCATCACTTCGACAAGCGCTTACGACGGAGTTGCCACTTTCAGCGATACCGTATATATCAGAAACGCCGCACTTTGGATGACCGGGATCACCAATCCGGATTTCCATATCGGCACTACCGGACTGCGCGATATCAGTATCGCAACCGGGCGTTACCTTAACCTTAGCGGCGTGTACGGCGTTAATATCAACGGTGGCCTATCCCTGCACGGCAGTTCCACTATATACGACCCGCTTAGCGTCTGGGCGAGCATTACCGGCGATTACGGGATTGATGTCGCCACCGCCAATATCCGGGGCGGACTGACCGCGTCTTCTGTAACCGTAACCAACGACCTCGGCATAGGCGGCGACATCACTACGCCGGTAACTGTCGCTTCCTCGGCTACGGTGCTTGGCAATTTCGGCGTGACCGGGAATATCAATACACCGGTAACGGCTACATCATCTGTTACAGTGAAAGCGATTACGAATATACAGGCGGCATTATATCTAAGCTATGCAAACGGCATGTATCCGGCACAATTGTTTACTGACCCGGCAGGTCTTCATATCCGCGCATATTTCGGGAAAACGCTGTTTCTGGGAAATACCGGAACCTCTGATTCCGTCGCGGTTTCGTCTTTGGGTTATGTGGGGATAGGCGCAACCCCCGCTCCGGTTTACGGAAAAAGCCTTTCCGTTTCCGGCGACACCATTATCACGGGCACATTAGAGTCATCCGGGAATATCAAAATAGCCAACCACGGCAGCGGGCTCATTTTCCCGGACGGCAGCAAACTGGATTCAGCCGCAAGTCCTGACGTGCGCCAGACCGTTTTATCCGGGTTCCGGAACGCCAGCGGTGCCGCGAACTTTATCAGCTCCGGTTCCGCGTTGACCATAAACGTAGGTGCAAGCGCGGACCAGCCGTTGGTAATCGCGTTTTCGAGCGGAACCGGCTTCAGCGGGCGCAGTGATTACGTTTCAACCCTCACAACCACGCACACCTTTACCGCAACCAGTAATCAGATGAATTACATCTACGCCACGTACGTGTCTTCAATAGCGGTGAATCTGAACTCGGTTTCACTCGCCCCTGTTTACGGATTCGCACACCCGACTATGCCTGTCGCGAACCAGTTTTCGTTCCTTATCCCGGAAATGAAGATGTACGTCTATAACGGTTCGGTCTGGGTCAGCACCGTGGCGGTATTTCTGGGTGAAGCGACTGCGGGCGTGGCCTACATCCCAACCCTGTACACTTACGCCATACGCGGGATGTATAACGTGTCATTTACCGCAACAATCGCTACTTCCTACACGCAGTATCACTCAATCGGCGCAAATCCCGTGCTTTATGTCTGGACATTATACGTCTACGAATCGCCTTACGGCTGGGAAGCCGTGACCGGGTTTGGCGACACGTCCGGCGGCAACAGCTACGGCATGCTCATTAAAACCCAGGACCGGCTTTATACCGCAATCAGAACGGCAGGCACAGGCGTTTGCCCGAACGGGAGTGGCGGGTGTTCTTCGGGGATATACAACCTCACGATACGGAGGGGCTGGTAATATGACCGATATCTCTACTGAAATAATAGACAGGCTGGCAAGGATTGAAGCCAAGCAGGACGCGCACCTCGCTACTTGCGAACAGGACCGCGCGCGCATCGCCAAACTGGAACACACGGTAAACGGCAACGGGCAAATCGGACTCGCCGAGGAACTGCGCGCCCTGAAAACTAAAATTTCATGGATAGTCGGCGGCGTGACAGTGACGGTCAACGCGTTATTTCAACTCGCGCTTAAATGGAGCGGCAAATGAACGACTTCAAACTGTCAGACCACTTTACGTTTTACGAACTCACGCGCACGGACAAACCCGAATTCCAAACCGTAAACCGCGAAAAAGCGCAGAGCTATGTTTCGGAACTCACTGGCCTGTGTCGGATAATTCTGGAACCGATCCGCGCGAATTATAACCGTCCGGTAATAATCCATTCCGGTTTCCGTTGCGAAGCACTTAACGCCGCAGTCGGTGGCAGTAAAACAAGCCGGCACTTGGAAGGTATGGCGGCTGATTTCCATATAGACGGCGTGCCGCTGGATGAAGCGTTCGCGTGGCTCTGGAAGGAATCCGATATCCCGTTCGGCCAGCTTATTGACGAGCGCAGAAACGGTTCCCGCTGGCTGCACATAAGCGCTGGCGGCCCTTGCAGGGCTGGCGGCACACGCGAAGTGCTGATATTCCACGACGGGAAATATGAAAAGTAAACCTAAAGGAGGCAGTATGGACTGTGAAAAGAAAGCTGAAGAACTGCTGGAAAAGCTGGACGCGGTGAAGGATAAAATCAAAACCGTGAAAAGCCTTAAAGACGCTGCGGAAGCGATACCGGGAATAATCACGCTGGTTGAGTCCGTCGGGCAGGACGAAGACATAAAAGGCGCGGACAAAAAAGCGCTGGCCGTCGCCGTGCTCAACAAACTGGTGGATATCCCGCTCGTGCCGGAGGCCGTGGAAGGTATCCTCATCGGCTGGGCGATAGACGCGGTAATCGCCGCGCTAAACAAACTGGTCGGCAAAGACTGGCTGGCGAAACTGAACCTCGCCTAGAAAGCAAAGCCCGTCCGGTTTATGGGACCGGGCGGGCACCTTTTATTCTCGTGCTTATAACCTCTTCATGTGACTTGATTGTTCGCCGAAGTGAAGGTATGTTCATGATGACGGTAAACAACGCGCAAATAAAACGGAGGCAGTATGAAACGCAAAAAACAGGCAGGCTTCGAACTTATGGCGGTAATACCCAAAACGAAAACGGACTGCACCATACACCGGGAACTGGGCAGTTTTAAAACTCTTGAGGCCGCGACCTCGGCAGCGAGAGAAAAAGCATTTTTGCCGGAAATATACCGCATTGATATCTGGCACGATGACCGGCTGGTAGGGCGCATATACTCGAAAAAACGGAGGACCATATGAACTCGCAAAAACGCAATTTCTGGCACCGGTACCTGACGGTTGAAATAAACGGGTTCGACATCTACAGCGAAACCCTGCCGCTTGAAGGCGAGCTGAAGGATTACCTGCCGCTCCTTAACAAACGCATAGCGGACACGCAGAAGGCACTGCCGCAGGCCCGGCTGAACGGGAACATCGAACAGCAGTGGCGCGAAGGCTACGGCTTCCGCAAACAGCATATATACGAGACGTTCGATATCAAGACCGGCGAAATCACCCGGACGGTCAATTAGGATATTTTATGAAAGCGAATATCAAAATGGAAATCGAAGTAAAAATGGGCAGGACGGATCTGTCCGGCACCGGACTGGTCGGCTATATGCCCGAAGGCACCACCTACAAACATCTGGTCAAAGTTTTCGGCAACCCGCAGTACACCGAATCAGGCGACAAGATACAGGCCGAATGGACGGGCAGGATAAACGGACTGGATTTCAGTATCTACGACTACAAGAGCGATGGCATGCCGCAGGCCAATACCAAGTGGCACATCGGCGGCAGGGGCAAAATGCTCGTCAGCCTTCTGACCGCATACTTTAACGCATCGAAATAACCGGAGCAATTATGAAAGCAGCACTATACGCCAGAGTATCATCACAGGGACAGGCAGATAAAGACTTATCAATCCCGGCACAGCTTAAAGCGCTGCGCGAATACGCGCTAAAAAAAGGCGGCGATGTTACCGCCGAATATATCGACGAAGCCGAGTCCGCGCGCTCGGCTGACCGGCCC
>JBAYFS010000140.1:0-6256 GCA_041667045.1 Elusimicrobiaceae bacterium
GGAATTCAATTTCCGACTGGATCATCTCCCTGTCGTTTTGGCGGACTACGCAGTTTCCGCAATGCCCGCATTTCACTTTCGCGCCGGCCTGCTCCATGTAAAGCATGGCAAGCGCGCGCATGTCCTCCCACTGGGCGAACTGGGGGGATTCGTCGCTTTGAGAGTACATTCTGCTTAACGCGTTGGAGTCGTTAACCACATAATATTCAAGGCTCGGCATGGCTTCGAGCGTCAGGCCGGTTTCTTTTTTAAATTCCGCGTGCGCCCTTCTTAAAATGGTGTCCGGTGCGAAGGGGACAAGATTGCCGTCCGGCAAATACAGTGAACAAAGCACATCTATCGCCGCGGTTTCCGAAAACGGGTTTAAAAACGCCGTGCCGGGGCGCGGGATAAGGTAAATATCGCCTATGGTTTTATCCATGCGCCCGAAAATCCGGGACCCGTCTATCCGCTCACCCTGATTGAACAGGCGGACCAGGTGTTCCTTGCCGCTAATGGCGAAATTGACTGTCTTAAGCCCGCCGTCCGTTCCTACGTAGCGGAAATTCAGTCTGGAAATTTCCTTTTCCTCCATATAGCGCATAATATCGTCGCAGGTGAAGGCCGACGGTTTTTTTCCTGTAAAAACAGCGATTTTGTTCTGGTTCATTTGCTCCCCCGTAAATAAACGCTTCCTTTCCCTATATATTTTAGTAAAATTTTAGGCAAGTATGACTACTGTATACAGGACAATGACCAGAGCCGATCTTGACGTAGCCGTTGACTGGGCCGCCCGCGAGGGCTGGAATCCCGGTCTGGCCGACGCGGAAAGGTTTTACAATACTGACCCCGGCGGTTTTTTCATGGCCTTCCGAGACGGCAAGCCGGTCGGCGCCATTTCGGCTGTAAAATACGGCGAAACTTTCGGTTTTATTGGTTTTTTTATTGTCACGCCCGGTTTGCGGGGCGGCCTGATAGGCGTGAAACTGGGCAAAATGGCGCTGGCTTACCTGGCGGGGCGCACTATAGGGATTGACGGTGTTTTAAACAAGGTTAAAAATTACAAGTTTTTCGGTTTCTCTTACGCCTATAATAACGCCCGCTATGAAGGCACGGCTCTGGAATTCGCGAGACAGAACGGAATTGTTGACTTAAACGCTGTTTCGCACTCCGAAATTGTCCGATATGACTCGGAATTCTTCCCCGAACCGCGCGCCTCTTTCATTCTGGACTGGATCAAGCAGCCGGGCGGCGCCGCTTTGGGAATCCTTGAAAACGGAAAATTATCCGCCATGGGCGTTGCCAGAAAATGCCGGACGGGTTATAAAATAGGCCCGCTGTTCGCTGAAAACGCGGATTACGCGGACCGGCTTTTCCAGGCACTCGTATCCCGCATGGAACCGGGCCGTCCGTATTACCTGGATATCCCGGAAATCAACGCGAACGCGGAAGCGCTTGTCAACCGGTACGGACTGAAGAAGGTGTTCGCCACAGCCCGAATGTATAAAAATGGCGCTCCGGACCTGCCGCTCGTCAAAATTTTCGGCATTACAAGCTTTGAACTGGGCTGAACGGCCGAAAATAGGTCTTTAGGCCTATGAACAAAAGGTCTTTTGGTCCATTGTGCCGGTTTTGTTCTAATGTTATAGTAACAGTGTCAACTTAACGTTTAGGAGATTGCATGAGACTGCTTCTGTCCGTCGCATTGTTGTGCGCGCCCCTGTGCGCTTTTGCCGCTGATGATTTTAACCTTAACCGCCTGCACGCGGGCGATATCGCCGCGCAGTTTGAGAACAGCGATCTCGAAATCCCCGTCATAACCGAACCAAAAGCCGCGGTAAAACCGCGCCAGCCGGCGGAATGGACCGTAATGATTTACATGAACGGCAAAAGCAATGTTGAAACGTTCGCCGTAGCCGACATGAATGAACTGGAAATGGCAGGTTCCTCGGCAAAAGTTAACGTGATCGCCGAACTGGGCCGCATGAACGGGCAGGACGGTGATGATACCAGCAACGGCAACTGGTCCGGCGTGCGCCGGTATTATGTGACAAAAGACGCAGATCTGCAGGTAATCAATTCCCCTGTAATCGCGCAGGTCGGCGAAGTGGATATGGGCGACTGGCGCAATGTCGTTTCCTTCGTTAAATGGACTCAGGCCAATTATCCGGCGAAGCGCTACGCTTTCATCCTGTGGGATCACGGCTGGGGCTGGATTGATCCTCCCAAAACATGGAAAAATGATCGCGAAGCGAACCGGTCCATCTCCCATGATTTCTCCAAGAACAGCTATATAAGCACCACCCAGCTCGCGCCGATGTTCCGGGCGATCGGACACGTGGATATTTTCGCCAGCATGGCCTGTTTCATGCAGATGGCTGAAGTGTCTTATGAAATCAAAGATTCCGCGGACATCATCATCGGGTCCGAGGAAGTCATCCAGCTGGCGAGTTTTGATTTCGCGGCTATCGTCGCCAGCCTTAACGCGAATCCTTTTATGACCAGCGAAAACGCCGCCCGGGTATTTACGAGAACTTTCTATAACCTTTACACAACCCCCGAAAACGCGGCGGGGCTCAAAGAATCTAAATACGCGGTCCAACTTTCGGCTATACGCGCCAACAGGCTCGCCGGTTTAGTCCGGCTCGTAAACCAGTGGACGCCGCTTGCCATGGCGGCAAACAATCCGAACGCGCTTAAAGCCGCGCTTGACGGCGTGGTGCGCTTTGAGGTGGGCGAGTTCGACACTGATCCCAACAAACTGGTTTCTTATTACGGAGATCTTTATAATTTCGTCGAGATCTTCACCAATTCCCTGCCCGATACGGATATGCAGGCCAAGGCCAAAGGCCGCGAACTGATGAATTACATGAATAACGAACTGGTTATCGAAAATGTCTTCTTCAGCCAGGACCGCACGGGAAAAGACTATAAAAACACGCACGGCCTGTCCATTCACATTCCAGGCATAGCCGGAACCATAATCCAGCCGGTCAACAGATATGCCGACCTGCGGCTGGCGCGGGAATCGAACTGGGACGATTTTATTGAGTATTTGAAACGCTACCGCTAAAAAACTCCACCGCGAGGCAAAACCGTATGACAACGCATATGAAAACAATCCTTTGCCTGCTTTTTGTCTTTTCGGGCGCGGAAGCTTACGCCGCCCGCTCCCCGCAGGTTGAAACGGTTTTCCCCGAGGACGGCAGCCGCATCGTTAAATCCTGGTATGTCGGCCTCCCCAAAGCGGTTACGCCCGCCTTGCAGACGGCGTTGTCCGAGGAAGGAGTTCAGCCGCGGGACATGAATTTCAATTACGAATGGCTGCAGGATATCGCCCTGTTCTCCCGCACGGGCACCCTTATGCTTATGGCACCCATAACTCCAGAGATAGCTGCTGACATAGGCCTTACCATGGGCGTGGCGGACGGGAGCGACGGGGAAACGCGGCTGACGGTCCTTACCGAAGAAACGGCGAAAGCGGCGGGCCTTAAATATAAACAGATGAAATGGACTTTTCTTGAAGGCGGCGGCCTTATAAGCGGAACCTTTCCGGACGGACAGCCTTACGCCATCACCAGCGAAACTCCGGTTGAAGGCGCGCAAAAGTTCTATGAATATGAAACCGGTAAAAAAATAAGCCTGGAGCAGGCAAAGGCGCTGGTGGCGCAGGATTTAGGCGTTTCCTTTAATAATCTTTTCGTGATCCGCTCCGGCAAACATCTGGACCTTTTCATTACTCCGTTACGCGGCGGCACGCTCCTGATAAGCGATCCCGCCGCCACAAAGCCCATGCTCAGGAAAATCATAGCGGCGGCGAAGCCGGAAGAAAGAAAACGGCTTGAGGCCATGCTGCGCCTGTATGAAGAAGGCTATGTGCCGTGTTACTCGGTTAACGCTCCGCCCGATATCGCGGGCAAGCCGCTGGGCCCAAAACAGTTTCCCTATGTGGACGCGGACATCACGGTTATAGAAAACGCCGTTAAAGTTCTGTCCGGCAGGTTTAAAATAGTGCGCGTTCCCGGCGTTTTCCATGAGTTAAAAAATTACGCCAACTCGAAAGAAAGCCATTACATCGCCGAGAATATCAATTTTTTTAACGGGTTCACCGGCACCAACCAAAACGGTGAACAGTTCCAGATAACCAACAGCGGCGACGGCCTGACGACACTTGAAAACTACTGGCGTTCCGTTCTGTCAGCCCATGGCATAAGGCCCGAACACGCTCACTTCCCCGGCAGCTATTCTTCCGGCGCGGGTCTTGACTGCCGCGGCGCAATCTCCGGCGATTAAAACCAACCTGTTCCCATGATAACGGCGGGCTTTTTCAGGCTTGTCATTGTCATTTGCCGCGCTTTTTTGTACATAATATAAGTATGACCTAAGGAGATTTCTATCATGAAAATCGCGCTTTGCCAGTTCAACATGGCCTGGGAAGATAAAGAGGCCAACAAAAATAAAATTTCCGAAATGATGGAAAAGTGTAGCCGCACTGATATAGACTGGATAATTTTTCCTGAAATGACCCTGTCCGGCTTCACCGTGAACACGAAGGTTTCCGAACTTTCGGACGCAGATGTTGAGTTTTTCCGGAAATTCGCGGCAAAACACAACACCTGGGTTTCATTCGGCGGCGTGCGGAAAAACCGAAACAAACTCATAACGCTTAACCGCAAAGGGGAAACAGCCAACGAGTACAGCAAAATCCATCTTTATAAATTCGGCGGTGAAAACGGTTATTATACTGCCGGCGACCAGGTGACCAGTTTTGATCTGGAAGGCATTACCGTATGCCCCACCATCTGTTTTGATTTGCGGTTCCCGTATCTCTTCTGGGAAGCCGCGCCGAAGGTTGACGTTTTTGTCAATATCGCGGTCTGGCCCGCAAGGCGCGCGGAGAATTACACTACGCTTGTCCGCGCCCGCGCGATTGAAAACCAGTGCTACTGCATCGGTGTTGACCGGACCGGCACCGAGCCCTTTAACGGGAAAAATCTGGAGTTCTCCGGCAATTCCAGCGTGGTTGACCCGCTTGGGAAAATCCTGCTTGACTGCGGCACCGCGGACGGCATTTTCGTTTGCGAAGCCGACGTGAATAAAGAGCAGGTCATATCATCTCGGCAGCGGTTTCCTTTTTATAACGAAAAACGCTCGGATTACAAGCGCCTGTAAATGCGGCTGCTAAGTTTCGGAGACGGCGTATTACCGGGCGTTTTCAGCAGGCACTCCTCGTTTGCCAAAGCGGTTAATTTCGAGCGGGATGGCATTCTGGTGTCTGTTGTGTCGCCGCAGGCGGGCGGCGGGCCGGTAAATATCGTGCTTGATGCTTTGGCTCCGTTTCAAACCGCGGGGGAACTGATTATCGGCCGGGATTTTATCGCCGCTGGCGGGTGCAGGATTGAACTTGATGCCGCCAAACTGTATAACTCGCGCATAACCCTGTCCGCAGACGGTTTTGAAAAGCTGAGAAGCAGTGTTAAAAATATCGAGCGGTGTCTGCTTGAGCATGCTCCGGAGAAAAGCCTGGCTGTTATTTTAGACGGTTCACGCGAAAGGTTTTTCACCTCGTCTTTTGATAAAGCGCTACTGGCTCGCGCCAGAGAAGTTTCGGAGGGCGAAATCTGGGGTTTTAAAGGATTGGGGCAGGGCCTGACACCTTCCGGGGACGATTTTATAACGGGTTACTTATCCGCCATGTCCCTTGCGCCCGGCGCGCGGACTGAACCTGTTTTGGAACGGTCGCTGGGGGCAAACCTGCTGTCGAACACTTTTTTGAGGTGCGCCGCGCGGGGCCGGTATTTCGCGGCGATGAAAAACCTGATAACGGTTTCGACTGAAGGCGGGGAAATCGGTCCAGCCGTCAAACAAACGGTGGAACTGGGTTCAACGTCCGGTGCGGACACTGTCGCCGGTTTTGTTTTCTACTTTAAAATGGAGGCGTAAATGATTATCAAGGGGTTTATTAAAAAAGGCGAATATTTCGATTCCGTTTCGCTCATGCTGGTGGCGAAAAAGGTTTCCGAACTGGAAGGCGTGGCAGAGTGTTCCGTCGTGATGGGCACGTCCGAAAACAAGGCCATTCTGGCCAATTCCGGCATGATGCTGGATATGTTTAAAGCCGCGCTGGACGCGGATCTGCTCATCGCGGCCAAGGCCGGAAGCGAAGCTGACGCCGAGATGGCCATAAAAAAAGCGGAGGAGTTTTTGAAAAAATCCGCCGCGGTTTCGGCTTCGCCAGCCGAGTTTTCGCCCCGCAGCGTTGACGGCGCCCTCAAAA
>JBAYFS010000141.1:0-6211 GCA_041667045.1 Elusimicrobiaceae bacterium
GTCCATAGCCGAATCCATAGTGACCGCGTTTTTAAACGCGTCCTACACCACCGAAGAACGCCATTTGAGAAGACTGGCTAAAATTGACGCCATGGAAAACTCGAACATGAAGTGAACGCTGGGGGGAACCATGGGCAAAATACTTGAGCTGAGAAAATACGGGCAAAGCATATGGCTGGACAATCTGACGCGCGAATATTTCGCGGACGGCAGTTTCCTCCGCTGGATAAATGACGGGGTCTGCGGCGTGACCTCTAACCCGACCATTTTCGAAAACGCCATCAAAAAAAGCCCGCAATATGACGGTTCCATACGCAAATACGCCGCTCAGGGACTGGACGCCGAGCGGATTCTGACGGAACTGGAAATCGAAGACATCCGCCAAGCCGCCGATATTTTCCGCCCCGTTTTCGAACGGACCGCCGGCGCGGACGGCTATATCAGCATTGAAGTTTCGCCCCGCCTGGCGCACGACGCCGGGGGTACGGTGAAACAGGCCCTGGAGCTTTATTCCCGCCTTGAAAGACCGAACATAATGATAAAAGTGCCCGCCACAAAAGAAGGCATGACGGCTATCCGCGAACTTATAGGAGAAGGCGTGAGCATTAACGCCACGCTCCTGTTTTCGCTGGCAAGCTACCGGGCCGCCGCCCAGGCATACATTGACGGACTGAAGGACCGCAAAGAAAAAGGCCGTCCGGTACACTACGTGCGGTCCGTGGCGAGCTTTTTCGTGAGCCGGGTGGACACCGCCGCGGATACCGCCCTTGAAACAAAAGCGGGGCAGATGCCCGAATTAAAAGAAAAACTGCTCGCCCTGCGCGGGAAAACCGCTATAGCGCAATGCAAATGCGCGTATAAGCTGTACGGAGAAATATTCGGCGGACAGTTCGCCCCATTGCAGGCGGCGGGCGCGCACAAACAGCGGTTGCTGTGGGCCTCGACCGGCACAAAAAATCCGGCTTATTCCAAAACCATGTACGTGGACGGGCTCATCGGCCCGGACACGGTGAACACCATCCCGGAAGCCACATTAGCCGAATTCCTCAAATCCGGCTCTGTAACCCCCACGCTTACGGAAAAAACCGGCGAAGCGGAGGCCCTGCTCTCCGAAACTGGAAAATATATTGACCTTGATGAAATCTGCGGAAGGCTTGAAGCGGACGGTGTGGCCAAATTCGCGGAATCCTACGGTAATCTCATAAACGCTATTGAGGCAAAAAAATGAATATACTGAAAATTGGCGAAAAACTGGGCGGGATATCGGCGGCCCCTCTGGAAAAAATGAATTTTGTCACCCGCCTGTGGAATAAAGACGCGACCATCTGGACGCCCCAGCCGGATGAAGAAACAAAAAACCGCATGGGCTGGCTGACCGTGCCGAATTTCATGGAAAGCAGGGCGGTGGAACTGGAAAGCTTCGCGGCGGAAATCGCGCGCGAGTTCACCGCAGTGGTCGTCCTTGGCATGGGCGGCTCAAGCCTGGCGCCGGAGGTTTTTTCCCGGATATTCCCCCGCAGGGAAGGCTATCCGGTCCTCAAAGTACTAGACAGCACGAACCCCGAATGGGTGGCCGAAACGGCGAAATCCATAGACATAAAGAAAACGGTTTTCATCTATTCCAGCAAGTCCGGCGGCACAGTGGAACCGGATTCCTTTTACCGCTACTTCTGGAGCGAACTGGCGAAAGTGTCGCGCAAACCCGGCAAAAACTTTATCGCCATAACGGACAAAGGCACAAGCCTTGAAAGCCTGGCGATGAAAGAGGGATTCAGAAACATTTTCATAAACCCGTCCGATATCGGCGGAAGGTTTTCAGTGCTGTCGTACTTCGGGCTGGTTCCCGCCGCGCTTATGGGCGTGGACATAAAAAAACTTCTGGCCCGCGCACTGGCGGCGGCGGAAATATGCCGCCGGACCGACCTGGCTCAAAATGACGGAGCCATGCTGGGCCTGCTGCTGGGCCAAAGTGCGCTAAGCGGGCGTGACAAACTCACCATATTGACGCCCCCGGAACTGGAAACTTTCGGCCTTTGGATAGAACAACTCATAGGCGAAAGCACCGGCAAAAACGGCAGGGGCATCGTGCCCATAGCGGGCGAAGAAACAGGCAAAAACACCGTTTTCGGCAATGACCGCGTGTTCGTGGGCATCGGGCTTAAAAACGCCGCGGCTTTAAACAGGCTTGAGGAAAAGGGACACCCCACGGCGGAACTTAAAATGGCCGACATTTACGACCTCGGCGCGCAGTTCATGCTCTGGGAAGTGGCCACCGCCGCCGCGGGCGCGGTGATGGGCATCAATCCCTACGACCAGCCAGACGTACAGCTGGCTAAAAAAATGGCCCAGGAAGTTCTGGCGAGCTATGACCCCTCTTCCAAACAGGCACCCAGCGGCAAAACGGAAATCACGCTTTCCGCCGTTTACGGCAACATGAAAGCCACGCCAGAGAACTGGGCCGAAACGCTGGCGAAATCGGTCAAGCCGGGTGACTATATCGGCATTCTGGCCTATACTCCGGAAATGGACGCACTGGTTAAGAAATTCCGCGCGGAAATCGGGAAAAAAACCGACTGCGCCACTTTGTTCGGCTACGGGCCGCGTTATCTCCATTCCACCGGGCAGCTGCACAAAGGCGGCGCGAACAACGGCATATTTTTGATTATAACCTGCGACCCCGCCCGTGACGTCGCCATCCCCGGACAAAAATTTACGTTTGACGGCCTGTGCGCTGCACAGGCGAGAGGAGACTTTAAGGCGCTGGAAGATAAGGGCAGAAGGGCAATACGCCTACATCTGCCGGTGCCCTGCCAGGACAGTATGGCCGCAATAGTGGCCGCCCTGTCCGGCACAAAAAAAAGTGAGGGAAGAAAAATGACCGTAAAAACAAAAACAACAAAAAGCACAAAAACCGTAACAGCCGCAAAAACCGCTGCTCCGGCGAAAACCGAAAAGAAAATGACCGTGAAGAAAGCCGCCGCGCCGAAAACCACGGCGGAAAAGTATCAGGTCAACGAACCGACGCCCGTCGAACTCGTCAACGCGTATGTGACGATAGACCATCCCACCTACGATGAAACGATCGAGCAGGGACATTATGTGTTCCGCGTCGGCGCAAGCGAAAACGGCTATGTTGAAATCAACGTCAACAAAACCGAATGGAAGCCCTGCCGCTATTCCGTGGGCTACTGGTGGTATGACTGGAACGCGACCTCCGGCACGCACAATGTCGCGGCCCGGATCGTGACGCCCAACGGAGAACTTGCGACAAAGCAGAAACGCTTTAAAGTGAAAGGCTAAGCCTTTTACAAACTTTTATGCCGGAGCCGCGTTTGCGGCTCCGGCGTTAGCAAAACCTGCGGGAAGTGCAGTTTTCCCGCGATGTGTGGCTTTTACTTTTCAAAATTTGCTGGGGCAATCCGGAGAATGGTGTTTTCGATGGTTGAAGAACGAAAAAAGCTTTATATCCAGACCTTCGGGTGCCAGATGAACTCGGCCGATTCGGACGAGATGTTCCTGGTTCTTTCGCAATACGGCTATTCCCTGGCTCAGGATATCGAGGAAGCGGACACCGTGATCATCAACACCTGCACGGTGCGCGAACACGCGGAACAACGCGCGCTGTCGCTGCTGGGCCGGCTTAAATACTGGAAAAAACGCGGAAGCGAACGCAAAATCATCGTCGCCGGCTGCGCGGCGCAAAGGCTCGGCAAAACGCTGAAAAGCAGGTTTCCCCACGTGGATATAGTCGCCGGAGCAAAAGCCATAGAAAAATTCGAAGACCTTATCGCACCGATTGTAAACGCGAAAGCCTCCCCGTCCGGCGAACCGGGAAAAGCGCCCCTGATTTCCTACTGCACCATAATGCGCGGCTGCAGCCACGCCTGCGCTTACTGCATTGTGCCGTTCGTGCGCGGACCGGGCGCGTCAAGGCCGCCGGAGGAAATACTGGCGGAAATAAGGGCCAAGGCGGAACGCGGAACGCGCGAGATAATGCTCCTGGGCCAGACGGTTAACTCGTACCGCTACAATAATGAAATGAATTTTTCCGCGCTGCTCAAAGCGGTGCATGAAATAGAGGGGATAAAACGCATCCGTTACGTCAGCCCGCACCCCAGCTACATAAATGAGGATTTCGCGCGCACGCTGGCGGATTATCCGAAAATAGCCCGCCACATGCACCTGCCGGTGCAGAGCGGCTCTGACAGGATTCTGGGCCTCATGCGGCGCGGTTATTCCAGGGAAACACTGCTCGAAAAAATCGGTCTTTTGAAAAAAGCGGTTCCGGATATTGCCGTGTCAACGGACTTTATTGTAGGATTTCCAACAGAGACGGAAAGCGAGTTTTCGGAAACCTTGTCTTTAGTGAAGGAATGCGGATTTTCGTCAGCGTACTGTTTCAAGTACTCGCCGCGCGCGGGAACGGAGTCGGCTAAAATGCCGGACACTGTCACGCGGGAGGTTATGGAAGAACGGCTGGGCAGGCTTCTTGAAGCCGTGAAGGAAACGGCCGCCGCCAATTTGGCAAGGCTGGCGGACACCACCCAGGAAGTGCTGTTCGAGACGGAACACAAAGGCCGGATCTCCTCCGGGTACTGGGCGGTTTCAAAAACCCCGCAGGAACCGGGCAGTTTAAAAACACTGAAAATTACGGGCCGAGATGAAAACACTCTGCTGGTTTAAAAAAAAGGATTGAATCGCATGGACAACGAAAAGAAATTCAAGGAAAGAAGAAAACATACCCGTCTGCCGATAATACACGGCGTGGTGGAGCCGGTAAATATCGCGTTCGAAGACAAAAGCGGCACCTTAAACGTCCAGCCGGCAATACTGTCGAACCTTTCGTCGGGCGGAATGCGCCTGATGACTTTTCTGGAACCGCCCAGAAACAACACTCTCGAAATGTCACTGGACCTGCCGGGCCTGGGCAAGTTCCCCGTCAAAGGCCATATCGCCTGGATACGCGGCAAAGGCGGCGTTTTCATGACCGGCATAGCTTTCACTGAAATCAGCAAAACCGCCTGCGCCAAAATAAACGCCATGGCAGAGGATTACGAGGACTGCGAAACCAGGATCGAACTGAAGCTGCCCGAAGCCTGCGTGCCGAGCTGCAAATGCCATTTCCTGTGCAACAAACTGCAGAAAGACGAAACGTTTTTTAAGAAAGACGTGAAAAAGGCGCCCGGGAAAACCAAAAAAACGAAAACGCCGGCTCCGAAAAAACCCGGCAGAAAGAAGTAACCAAATTACCATGCCAGCCCCCGGCAAGAACACGCGCCCCATAGTGATTATGGGGCCCACGGCGTCAGGCAAGAGCGCGCTCGCTCTGGAAATTGCCAAGGAATGCGGGGGGGAAATAATCTCCGCGGATTCCCGGCAGGTGTATAAATTCCTTTCAGCCGGAACAGCCAAGCCGCAGGGCGTCTGGACGGACACGCCGGACGGACTCCTTTATCTTGTTGACGGCATTCCCTGCCACCTCACCGACATTCTTGATCCCCGCGCGTCTTACGATGCGGTAAGCTTCGTTTCCCGGGCGCACAAGGCTGCCACGGAAATAACCGAGCGCAACCGCACGCCGGTTTTCGCCGGCGGAACGGGAATGTATATCCAGTCGTACTGGAACGGGCTCGACGACATGCCGGAAGGCAATCCCGCCATACGCGAAAAACTGCAGGATGAAATAAACCGGAACGGACACCGTTACCTGCACGCGAGATTGGAAAGAATAGATCCGGCGGCGGCTGCGAAAATACCGCCCGGCAACACGCACCGGCTCATCCGCGCGCTCGAAGTGCACGAACTGACGGGCAAACCTATTTCCTCGTTCTGGACGAGCCAGTATTTCGCCGTACTGCCCACCCATGAGGCGGATTTTCTGATAATTGAATGGGACAAAGACGTTCTGTCCGACCGCATCCGCGAGCGCACGGCCCTGATATTCGACGATATGGTGGAAGAAACGAAAGCCCTGCTTGCGGAAGGCTATCCGGCGGACTGTCCCGCGCTTAAAAGCCTCGGCTACCCGCAGGCGCTGGACTTTATCAGCAACAGCGCGGACAGGGCCGAATCCATCCATAAGATAGTGACGCTCACGCGCGCCTACGCCAAACGCCAGATGACCTGGCTCAAACGCTATAAAAACGTGCCCCGCATAAGGCTGGCGAAACCGGAAGACTGGAACCCTAAGCGGATAGCCAGGACCATCTTA
>JBAYFS010000142.1:0-6206 GCA_041667045.1 Elusimicrobiaceae bacterium
AAAATAGCGGCGCGCTCAGCCAGCTTATTTGCGCCGCGCTTTTTCATAATGTATATTTTAAAGGTGAACTACGAGAAGAAGTTTGACTCTTTCATAAATTACGAGGGCATGCGCGGCGAGTCCGCTATAAACGTGCTGCGCCTCAGCCTTATCGTGTTCCTCGCGGTCACGGAGGCAGTTGATTTCTTCTGGGGCGATCAGTTGCCTTCGGAAATAATCGCGGTCGTGGCCGGTTCCGCATGGCTCTGGATTTCTTTCGCTCTCGCGCTGTTTCTCCTGATAAATAGGAAGCATGTTTACCGGCACTGGTTCCGCTACGCCATTCCCGTGATGGACGCGTTTTGCGTGGCGCATGTTTCCCTTTCCGTCCGCGAGGATATCTACGCCGGAGCCGACGCTTTCTTCTATTTCCTTATAGCCGTTTCCGTTCTCCGTTACGACCGCAAAGCGGTCTGGGTGTCCACGGGCGCCACGGCGGCGGCTTATTACGTCGCCATTTTGTATGCGGCTAAGTACCATCTGGGCGTCTATACCACAACCCAGATTTTAATTAATATGGGCGCGATGCTTCTGTTCGGCGTTCTGTGCGCCTACAGCACAAGAGCCACGCTCGCCACGGCCCGAAAGTTCATCACCGACGCGCTGTACATGGAAAAGCTCGAAAACGCTTTTTCGAAATACATACCTTCCCAGGTGGCCAGCCGGATAATACTGGACCGGGCTGATTTTGAGAAGGCGGGCCGGGGCCATTCCGCGCAAAGCGCGGTGCTTATTGCCGATATCCGCGGGTTCACCAAAATGGCGCAGACGCTTTCCCCGCAGGAACTCATGGATGTCCTTAACGGGCATTTTTCAAGCCTCGGTGAAATAGTGTATGCAAACGGCGGCATGATAAACAAATTCGTAGGCGATTCGATTATCGCGGTGTTCGGCGATCCCGTGCGGCAGGAAAATCCCTGCCTGGCCGCCGTTAAATGCGCGGGCGAGATTGTCCGCGCGGTGAATGAAAAAAACGCCGCGGGCCGCCTGCCGAGTCTTAACGTGGGGGTCGGAGTGAATTTTGGCGAAATAGTGGCGGGCAACCTTGGCTCTGACGACCGCATTGAATACGCCGTGCTGGGCGATACCGTCAATATGACCGAGCGCATCCAGACAAACGCGGCGGGCGGGGAAGTGCTGGTTTCCGAGTCGGTCCACTCCTGCGTCAGTTCGCTTTTTTCTTTTGAGCCCGTGGTCCGCCAGCTGAAGGGGTATGACGAACCAATCCGGCTTTACCGGCTGAAGGGCTAACCTATCTTTTTGTTCTGCCGGTCTCGATTCCGCTCACAAAAACCGCATTGAATGAGTCCGAAAGCGCCAGGCTTTTCGGGGTGATTATTTTTGTTCCGGCGGGCACGTTATATCCGGCGGCTTTGAGCGCGGCGGCCGTGCCGGAAGACACGTCCGTTTCGGCGCCCGCTCTGATTTTTAGTTCCGAGACATACCAGCCGCTGATAACCTTCGCGCCGTAGAAATCCGGGAACGACATTTGTTTTCCGTCGTTTTCGTTAAGTTTTTCCCGCACGGGAATCGTAATCCCGTTTTGCGCGGATTCCGCCCGCAGGACGGCGAACCTGCCCCGCGACCGGAAAATCCATTTCATCAGGCGCACATTGTGCGCCGTACCGTTAAAGTCTTTAACGTACCAGCGCCAGCGCGAATGGGTAAGCACGCCGCATTCGTTAATGCCGCCGGGAGTCAGGATTTCAAAAAACCGGCCTTCCGTGCCGCCGGAACTTTCCCTGCATAAAACGTCCCCGCTGCGGGGGCCCACGGCCGCGTATTCAATATAGGGCGCGAGACGCCATAATAAAGCCAGGAGCGCCAGGACGGAAATTACGCCCGCTATTTTCAAACTCAGCGCGATTTTTGAGATCATAGTATTAAAGTATCAAAAAACAGGGCGCTTGCTAAAGGAATTTTACTTTTAAACCCTTATGTTTTAGAATTTAGACATGGCGACAATTACACTTCAGTTTCAGGGCGTTATCAAACAAAAAGCCGGTGTGGAAAGCTTAAGCATTGACGGCGGCACGATAAAAGCCGCTATTTTAAACGCCGAGAAACAGCTCGGCCCGGCTTTTTCAGCCGAACTGTACCATGACGGGAAAATCAAAAGCTATTACATGTTCATCCTCAACGGCGAGATTGTGGACGCCGCGTCCATAGGCCGGAAAAAACTGGCGGACGGCGATATCCTGCGGCTGTTCGCTCCGGTCGGCGGCGGCTGATGAAAATACGCGTTAACGAAAAGCCGGCGCGCGTGCCGGACGTTTATTGCGCGGCTGACGCCGTTGCCCGGTTCCGCCCGCGCGCGGACATCGTTATCCTAAACGCTCTGCCGCTGGCGAAGCCTTACTCTGAAAAACTTTCGGAAGGCGACAGCCTTGTGCTGATAACGCGCGGCGAAAAACCGTCGCCCCGGGAATTTGAAGCCATGCTTTGCGCCCGGCATTCCGCTGGCGTGCATGACAGGCTTAAAAACAGCGTTGTGGGCATAGCGGGCGCGGGCGGCATAGGCTCGCATTGCGCCCTGTGCCTTGCGCGCATGGGCGTGGGCACGCTCGTGATCGCTGATTTTGACGTGGTGGAACCCTCCAACCTTAACCGCCAGATATATTATGCCGACCAGCTGGGTATGCCGAAAGTCGCGGCGTTGAAAGAAACGCTCAAACGCGCCAACCCCTATGTGAAAATCACCGCGCTGCATAAACGGCTGGACGAAAAGAACACCGCGCCGCTTTTTAAAAAAGTTGACGTTTTCATAGAGGCTTTTGACCAGCCGTCCGAAAAAACAAAAATTGTTTCCTCGTTCGTGAAAGCCCGCCCCGCAACACCCGTCATCATGGTGTCCGGCCTGGCGGGCTGCGGGCCAGCCGACGCCCTGCGCACCAGCGCGCTGGGCGGCAAGCTTTATGTTATAGGCGATCTGGAAACCGGAATCCGCCAGGGTACAGGATTGATGTCGCCGCGCGTCATGGTCGCCGCGGGCATGCAGGCGAATCTGGCGGTGCGGCTGCTGCTGGGCCTGCAGTGAATTTCTGGCAACGTTCCGCGCATTAATGATAGCATTGCTAATATGCCGATTGGGATGAAATCCGCGATTGTTTTCCTGCCGCTTCTGCTGTGCGGTTGCGCCACGTTTCAGCGCGGCACCACAATGCCGTGGGTGGAAATAGAAAGCGAGACCGTGGCGGATGTCTGCGTCCGCCTTAAAATCAAAACCGTTCCCGCGCGCGCCATCGAGCGGCTTGCTGATCCCAATTATTGCGTAACCCGGTGCTGCTGGATTTCCGGCGACGCGGGCAAAACCGTTTTCCTTAACTTCAATGCCGGCGCGCAGGACGAACTTGCCGCCAAGGGCGCCGCCGATTTTTATGATCCCGGCATAGTTTCCGTGGAACTGAAAAAATCCAGAATCACCGCGCTGATAACCGCGAAAGCCGATCCCGCCGTAATTTCGCGGACCGGCGTTATGGAATTAAAGGCGGAAAAAATGGATTCGCGCGACTGGCCGGCGCAGCCCCGGCTGGAAAAAGCTGAACTTCCCGCCGCTGCCGGCAAGTCCGATTATTTTGCTAAGCGCATAGATTCCGCGGACGATCCGCTTGTTTATGAAGAAGCTCCGGCGCCCGCTCCCAAACCCGCGCCTAAACCGGCGGCTGCCGTTCCCGCGCGGACCGAGCCGCGTGATATGGAAACGGGCGATTACGCGGGCTTTACCAAAGCCGACGTGCTTGCTTTCGCTCGCAAGAACGTCGAGCCGCTGGTGCTGAAAGAATTTGAAACGGCGCGCCGCACCGCTTCCTACACCGCGGGTTACGTTTACCGCGAAGGTTCTATTGACTGGAAGATCCGCCCCGAAGGGGGCGGCAGTTTCAAACTGTTCTGCAATATGTTTTCCGAAAGCGGAAAAAGCGCGGACAAGATGTCCGCCTCGCTTTTTCCCTGCGGCACCTGGTCCGTTTCGCCCGCCACGCGGCGAATCGTGCCGCTGGACGGCAGGGCAAAGAAGATATGGGAATAAAAATATGAGCCTGATTTTCCTTTCACCTAATTTTCCTCCTAATTTTTATAATTTCTGCCTGCGCCTTAAGGCGGCGGGGGAAACTGTTTGCGGTATAGGAGACCAGGATTTTTCGGCCCTGCGTCCCGATCTGCAAAACAGCCTGGCGTGGTACTGCCGGGTTGACTCTCTGCACAATTACACCCAGGTGCGGGGCGCGTTCGGCTATCTCGCCGAGAAATTCGGTCCTGTCACTAAAGTGGAATCGCTCAACGAAGCCTGGCTGGAAACGGAAGCCCGCCTGCGAACTGACTTCGGTCTGCCAGGCATAGGAATTGACGGGGTGGGGCATATCCGCCGCAAATCGCTTATGAAGGAAGTGTTCCAAAAACAGGGCCTGCCGTTTGCGCGGTGGGAAAAACTCACTTCCATCGAAGCCGCGCTGGCGTTCGCGGAGAAGGTCGGGTTTCCCGTAATAGTCAAACCGGACGCCGGAGTCGGCGCCGATGACACGCACAAATTCAAAACGGCGCACGAAATACGCGATTTTCACGGCTTCCGTAGCCAGCGCGAGTATATTATCGAGGAGTACCTGACCGGCGGCATTGTCACTTTCGACGGGCTTGCCGGCAAGGGCGGTCGTATCGTTTTCTGCGCTTCTCACGTGTACGGGCAGACTCCCATGGATGCGCTAAACGACCAGCGGGACGTTTTTTATTATTCCCTGCGCGAAATCCCGCATGACCTCGCCGAAGCGGGCCGGAAAATCATTGACGGATTCGGTTTGTCCGAAAAGTTTTTCCACTTCGAGTTTTTCCGCAAGGCGGACGGCGGACTTTCCGTTATGGAAATCAACGTGCGCCCGCCCGGCGGCATGACGGTTGACATGTTCAATTATTCCTGCGATTTTGATATTTACGCCATCTGGGCGGAACTTATGGCGGGGCGCGACCTGCATGTCGCCTATGAACGGAAATATTTCACGGCTTTTGTCAGCCGCCGTAATTTCCGCCACTATCTGTATTCGCACGACGAGGTCCTGGAACGGTTCGGCCCGCTTATCGCCGCCCATTCTCCGTTCCCGGCGGGTTTCGCCAGCGCGATGGGCGATTACGGCTACCTGATAAGGGCTCCGCTGCTTGATGATGTCATCACCGCGGAACAAAGCATTCACAGAACTTTATGATAAAAAAAGCCCCGGCGCGTTGCCGGGGCCTTTTTTTGCGGTATTTTTCAGTCCAGATAGCCGTCCATGATTTTTATAACGTCTTTTTCGCTCAGCTGCTTGTCGCCGTACGAGGCCAGCTTTTCCGCTATGCCGGTTATAAGCGCGGGCGGGAAAACGCCACCCCGTTCGTAAACTTCACGCTGGTTCACCAGCCGTTCGGACGCTTCCTGACAGGATTTGGGGAACGGAACGGGTACGCGCGGATCTTTGCTTTTCTCCGCGGCGATGTTTTCCATTCGCATTTTTTCTGTCGTTTCAAGGGAGTCGGCTTCCGTCAGGCCCGCTTTCGCGGCCACGGTCATGGCGGCGATAAACAGATGAACGTTTGCCGAGCCGTCAGCGGCGCGGTATTCCACGCCGTGCTCCTGCGCGGCTTCCGTCCGGGCGGTTTTTTCCGCTAAAAATTCCGAACCTTTCACCGGTTCCCACGCGGAGGGAATGCGGAGCAGTCCCGCCCGGTCGTTTTCGCTCCACGTCACGGACAACGGCAGACTGGTTCCTTTGGCGAGCCGCAGGTAGGAGGTTGGTAGTGTGTTTCCGAAAGCGGCGAGCGACGGCGCGAATTTAAGGTATCCGCCTATCATTTTGAGCGCGTAATCGGAAAGTTTTCCGCCGTCGCGCATTACTTCCAGCCCGTCCTTTAAAACCCGCGAGGAAACAAGCAGTCCGCCGCCCGTCTGGTCAGCTTCCAGCATGGGCGCGAAGGATACGCGCGCGGCGTATTCATAGCCCAGCATATTAAGCACCCATTTGGCGATAACCAGCTGGTCCGCCGCTTCTTCAACCGGAGCGGAGAGGAATTCAATTTCCGACTGGATCATCTCCCTGTCGTTTTGGCGGGCTACGCAGTTTTCACAGTGCCCGCATTTCACTTTCGCGCCGGCCTGCTCCATGTAAAGCATGGCGAGCGAGCGCATGTCCTCCCACTGGGCG
>JBAYFS010000143.1:0-6146 GCA_041667045.1 Elusimicrobiaceae bacterium
GATAGGCATAGCCGGCATGGACAGGCTTATCCGGCACAACGTCATCGCCAAAAGCGGGCGCGCCGTTGAGGCGGCTGGTGACGTGAACGTTCTGCTGCTCGATAAAACGGGCACCATAACGCTCGGCAACCGCATGGCCTCGGCTTTCATCCCCGCGCCCGGCGTGGGCATGGAAGAACTGGCGAAGGCGGCCCAGCTCGCTTCCCTGTCCGACGAAACTCCGGAAGGACGCTCCATCGTGGTGCTGGCAAAAAAGCTTTTCAATCTGCGCGCCGAAGGGATGGATCCGGCGCATGCGGTTTTCATTCCGTTCACCGCCAAAACGCAGATGAGCGGTATTGACCTGAAAAACGGCGAAGGCGGTATCTGCCGCCGCATCCGCAAAGGGTCCGTGGATGCGATAAAGGCGCAGATAGCGGAAGGAAACGGAGTGTTCCCGGAAAAAATCAACGCCGATTCCAGGGCTGTGGCGCAAAGCGGAGGCACTCCGCTGGCGGTGCTTGATAACGGAAAAGCGCTGGGCATTATCCACTTAAAGGATATAGTCAAGGGCGGTATAAAGGAGCGGTTTTCGGAGTTGCGCGCAATGGGCATCCGCACGGTTATGATTACCGGCGACAATCCGGTAACCGCCGCGGCGATAGCCGCCGAAGCGGGCGTTGATGACTTTATAGCGGAAGCCACGCCGGAAGCGAAACTCGCCAGAATAAAAAATGAGCAGGCGGCGGGCAATCTTGTCGCCATGACGGGTGACGGCACCAATGACGCGCCCGCGCTGGCCCAGTCCGATGTCGGCGTCACGATGAACACCGGCACCCAGGCCGCGCGCGAGGCGGGCAATATGGTTGATCTGGAAAGCAACCCCACAAAGCTGATAGAAATCGTGGGCATCGGCAAGCAGCTTTTAATGACGCGCGGGGCGCTCACCACTTTCAGTATCGCCAACGACGTGGCGAAATATTTCGCCATAATTCCGGCGCTGTTCGGCACACTGTACGCGGTGAACGGGGGGCCGGGCCCGCTGTCGGCGCTTAATCTTATGGGCCTTCATTCGGCGCAAAGCGCGATACTGAGCGCGGTTATTTTTAACGCCCTGATAATTGTCGCGCTCATACCGTTGGCGTTAAAGGGCGTGGCGTACCGCCCCCAGTCGGCGCAGGCTCTTCTCACCCGCAACATTCTGGTTTACGGTTTGGGCGGAGTGCTTACCCCGTTTGCGGGCATAAAGGTTATTGACGTTGCCATAGTTTCGCTTGGCTTGGTGAGGTGACAGTATGAAAAGGATTATTACCGCCGTTGTGCTTTATGCGCTTATTGCGCTGCTTACGGGGTTTGCTTATCCCTATGGCGTAGCGCTGTGCGCCGGCCTTTTTTCGCCGCGCAAAGCGAACGGCAGCCTGATGGAACGCGGCGGCGCGGTCGTCGGGTCCGAACTTATCGCGCAGGATTTCAAAGGCGCGGCCTATTTCTGGCCCCGGCCTTCCGCCACGGGTTATTCGGCCATGCCTTCTGGCGGCAGCAATCTCTCGCCCGCGGGCGGGGCTTTCCGCATTCAGACGGATTTGAACGCCGGCGCGTTTATGGCGGCCCATCCGGGCGTGGCGAAAGGGGACATTCCGGCCGAGATGCTGTGTGCGTCGGCGAGCGGGCTTGACCCGCATATCAGCGTAGAAGCGGCGGTTATCCAGTCGGCGCGCGTAGCCGCCGCCAGGGGCTATGATGCGCGGCGGAATGAAAAGTTGGTATCATTGGTTAATAGCATGAGCGAGCCGCCGGACTGGAAAATATTCGGCGAGCCGCGCATAAACGTTTTAAAACTCAATATGGCGCTTGACGGGATACAATGAGCACGCAAGAAGACAGTAGGCCCGATCCGGAACTTCTGCTGAAGGCGATCAGACAGGAGACGGAGCGGAAAAACAAGGGCAAACTGCGCATGTTTTTCGGCATGTCGGCGGGTGTGGGAAAAACCTACACCATGCTGGAAGCTGCGCATGCCCTGCAGGACGACGGGCTTGACGTCGTCGCTGCTGTTGTGGAAACCCACGGCAGGCAGGAAACCTCGGCGCTTTTGGAGGGCATTGCCTCCCTGCAGCGCAAAAAAATAGAATACCGCGGTAAATTTTTCGAGGAGATGGACATAGACGCCGTTCTCGCCCGCCGTCCCGCGGTTGTGCTGGTGGACGAACTGGCGCACACCAATATTCCCGGTTCCCGCCACGAAAAACGCTGGCAGGACGTGCTGGAAATCCTCGATAACGGCATAGACGTATATACCACCCTTAACGTGCAGCATGTGGAAAGCCGCAAAGAGGACGTGGAACTGATAACCGGCATCCGCGTCAGCGAAACGGTTCCCGATTCCGTGCTGGAGCGGGCCGACCAGATAGAGCTTGTGGATATCACGCCCGCCGAGCTGCTTGAAAGGCTTGGCGAAGGCAAGGTTTATCTGGGTGAGCGGGCGGCAGCGGCGGCTGATAATTTTTTCAAGGTGGAAAAAATTACGGCTCTGCGCGAACTCGCCCTTAAAATCACCAGCCAGGTGGTGAGCAACGAACTGCAGAATATGTCCGCCGCGCAGGGCGCGGCCTCGAAGAACCTGATTACGGGAAATCTTCTGGTCGCCGTGGGTTACAGTGCGCATTCGCAAAGGCTGATTCGCGCCGCCAGGCGGCTGGCGTTCGCTTCCGAGGTTCCGTGGATCGCGGTCAATATAGAAACCGGCGCAAATCTCAACAGCGGCGAGAGCGCGCAGCTAAACTCCAATCTTGAACTTGCCAGACGGCTTGGCGCCAAAGTCATTACCATTACGGACACCGATATCCTGCCCGCTTTAAAGCGGATCATCGAGCAGAACAAAATAGCGCAGGTGATAGTGGGCCGTCCCCGAAGCGGTTTTATCCGCAATTTTATGGCTGGCGGCACTTTGCTGGGCCGGCTTATAAAGGAAACCAACGTAGATATTTATGTTTTGAGGGAACCCGAAATAACGGGCCGCGCGGCCCGCACGAAATATCCGCGCCCTTTAAACATCATGGCGACCCGCGGCGATTACTGGAAAACCTTTCTGATCGTGGCGGCGGTTACCGCGGCTAATTCGGTGCTGGTGCATTACATAAACTATCATTCCGCCGGTTTTCTGTATCTGCTTTCCATCATGTTTATCGGCTCGTTCGCAAGCCTGGGCCCTTTGGTGTTCGCGGCGGTGCTGAGTTCGGGGGTCTGGAATTTCTTTTTCATACCGCCTTTTTTCACTTTCGCCATTTCCCGGCAGGATGATATTATCATGTGCGCCGCCTATTTCTTCACCGCGCTTATAACGGCGGTCCTGGCGCACAGGATACGGAAAAACAGGCAGCTCCTGCAAATCACGGAACAGCACACGGAACTTATGTTCGAGATTGTGGAGATAATCGCCCATTCTTCCGACCGGGAACAGTGCCTGACCCGCCTGTCCGAGCGGATCGGGATTGATTTCGACGGGCACTGTTCGGTGTCCTATATGAAAACGGACGGGCAGATGGAGGAAATACCCGCTCCGCTTATCCGCCGTTTCGCGGATGAAAAAGAGCAAGCCGTCGCCAAATGGGCGTTTGACAATAACCAGCCGGCGGGCTGGTCAACGGACACGCTTTCCATGGCGCGTTCCATTAATTTGCCCCTGAAAGGCATAACGGAGATGACGGGCGTCCTGTCTTTCACTCCCAACAAGCCGGACTCTTTCCTTTCAATGGACGATAAAAACCTTCTTACCGCCATAGCCTGGCAGGTCGCGGTGTTTCTGGAGCAGGAAGCCTATAAAGACCGCGCTCGGGAATCAGAACGGCTTAAGGAATCGGAGCGGCTTTACCAGACGATACTAGACAGCATTTCGCACGAGATAAAAACTCCGCTTACCGCCATTATGGGCTTGGCTTCCGTGCTGAACGGTGGGGAAATAAGGGACGAAAAATCGCGGGCGCGGCTTTTGGACGAACTGAGCGAATCCTCGGAGCGGCTGAACCGCGAGGTGGGCAACATTCTTGACATGTCGCGCCTGAGCTCCGGCATTATAAATTTAAAGAGGGAATGGACGGATGTCCGGGAAATAATTGAATCTTCGTTGGGCAAGCTTGAGAAATATGTGAAAGACCATACCGTCAGGGTGTCCGTGCCGGATGATATCCCTTTTGTGCGCGTGGATTTCACGCTTTTTGAATCCGCGGTTACCAATCTGTTGTTAAACGCGGCGAAATATACGCCCGCCGGATCGGCTATCGAGGTGTCGGTTCGGGCGGCGGACGGGAAAATCCTGTTAACCGTGGCTGACAATGGACCGGGGCTTGCGGCTGACCAGCTGGTTTCGGTTTTCGAGAAATTTTACCGCGTACCCGGCACGCCGTCGGGCGGAACGGGCCTCGGCCTCAGCATAGCCAAAAGCGTTGTGGAACTGCATGGCGGCGCGATAACGGCGCAGGACAGGCCGCAGGGCGGTTTGGAAATCGTCATAAGCCTGCCGCTTGAACGCCAGCCGGACCTGGGGGAACAGTGAGCGGCGGAGCCAAAATCCTTGTCGTGGACGATGAAAAAGCCATACGGCGGTTCCTTGAAGCCGGGCTGGAGGCTCAGGGCTATCAGTTTTTCGAAGCCAAAACCGGGAAAGAAGGCATCGTTTCCGCGCGGGACAACCGGCCCGACTTGCTGGTGCTTGATCTTTGCCTGCCCGACATGTCCGGTCTGGACGTGCTTAAGGTGGTCCGGGAGATTTCCTCTGTGCCCGTGATAGTGCTTACCGTGCAGTCCGGAGACAAGGATAAGGAGAGCCTGCTGGATTCCGGCGCCGACGATTATCTGACAAAACCTTTCAGCCTGCCCGAACTCCTCGCCCGTATAAGGGTGGCCCTGCGCCACGGAATGAATTTAAAGAACTCGCTTGAGTTTTCAAACGGCCCGCTCACCGTTGATTTTGACACGCGCCGCGTGCGCGTGGACGGGCGCGAGGTGGAGCTGACCGCCACCGAGTTCGACCTGCTTAAAATACTCATAAAACACGCCGGAAAAATCGTGACGCAGACCCAGCTTTTAAAGGAAGTCTGGGGTCCTGCGGCCACCGAACGGTCCCATTACCTGCGCATTTACATAGGCCAGCTGAGGCGGAAACTTGAAACTGTGCCGGAGCTTAAGGGGTTCATAGCAACCGAACAGGGCGTGGGTTACCGGATGGCAGTTTTGCGGGAAATTTAAAAACTTGTTTTTTGCGGGTTAAATTTAGGTAGAATATATCTATGTGCTATAAGAGCAGACCGCGACGGATGGAAATTTTCCGGTGGTTTGCATTCAGAACCACAGGGAGATAAAATGAAAAAATTATACGTAGGCGGACTGCCGTTTGAATACACGACAGAAAATCTTAAGGAATTATTCGGGGATTACACCACGCTCAGCGCGACGGTTATCACCGACAAATTCACCGGCCGTTCCAAAGGATTCGGCTTTGTGGAATTCGAAGACGATTCCCAGGCGACGGAAGCCATTGAAAAATACAACGGTTCCCAGGTAGGCGGACGGAGCATCACGGTTAATGAAGCCCGCCCGAAAACCGATGCCGGACCGCGCAGAAGCGGTGGCGGCGGACGCCCCAGCTTTGGCGGCGGCGGTGACAGAAACAGACGCTCCGGCGGCGGACGCCCCGGCGGCAACCGCTGGTAATTGCTACCAAAAGTTTGAGAAACGCCTCCCCTTATAAGGGGAGGCGTTTTTTTTATGAATTCCGCTCACAAAAACCCGGTGCTTGAGCAGGGGGATGGAGTGTGTATCCCCGCTGGCGGGGCAAACGACAGTTTATACAAGAAGAAACCCCCGGCGTAAGCCGGGGGGAGTTTCATTTGGTTTCTCCGGCCAGGCTGGCCTTATAACCGTCCGGTTCGGCGGCGGGTGTTATAATTAGCGAATATAATGTATGTCCGCGTTCGCCGACCGAGATTTTGGCGGAGGTTCCGCGCCGCGTCATAATCTGGGGGCGGCTCTGCAATTGTAAAGCGCCGCCGGGCAGTTTTTCATAAATTTCCACGCTGAATTTAACGGCAATGTTTTCAACGTTTTCCGCCTTGATTTTGAGCAGGCTGTTTTCCATGTTAAGCGTTTTGCTTTCACCGTCGGCCAGAACC
>JBAYFS010000144.1:0-6036 GCA_041667045.1 Elusimicrobiaceae bacterium
AGATCGGATGTCGGTATTGCACCCATAATTTTTTCCTAATAAACACGGACTGCCTGAAGGCAGGCAGTCCGCGTAATTTTCAAGTAAGCTTTCAGCCTTGCCAGGCCACTATCCGGCACATGGACGATTCCAGCTCAATGCCACGCAGCGGAAACGCGCCTATCCACGCGCGCTGGTTGCTCAGCTGGTTAATCTCGCCGCCGATGTTTTCGGCGTGCACGATTTTTTCCGGGAACAGCTTTAGATGCATAACCTGATAATAGGTTTCAAGCGGGAAAAGTTCGTCCCAGGTTTTACCGTAAAGCTTTTTAATCTTGGCGTCCGCTTCAGCGAAGGATTTAGGATGCCAGTTGCGGATGATGGTGTTCATGGGGTGGTCGGCGCTGCCGCAGTCCACTCCGATCCATTTGAATTTCATTTTCAGCGCCCATTTGTGGAATTCGGGGCCCGGGCCGGGATGTTTCACGAAATAGCGCAATTCGTCAGCCTTTGGCTGGTCCCAGGCGTAGCGGTTGTAACCGGTATTTATGATAAGCACGTCGCCTTTTTTAATTTCCGCCTTGCTCATGAGGAGATCTGGTTCGTACAAATCGTAATCCCCCACGCAATCCGAAAGGTCAACCACAACGCCTTCGCCCACCCATTCGTTTAAGGGAACCGCGCCGATAGCGCGTCCGCAGGAATGAAAGTGAATCTCGCCGTCCATGTGCGTGCCGACGTGGTTGCTGGTCTGGATAATCTGACCGTTCGCGCCCTGGCCCATGTGCGCGCCGGCGATACGCTTGAAATACTGTATCGAAAGCGGCATATAGCTTGGCCACGGCGGAGTGTGAACGCTTAACGGCTGCGTCAGGTCATACATTTTAGCTTTGTTCATCATTTTGAGAAAATCAGAGTTTTTCATGGTAGCTCCTATACATATATTAATGTTAATATAAACTCCCTTTTATTGCAAGAACGCGGAATAAATAAAAAACCCGTCCTTTTAAGACGGGTTTTTCAGAATTCACCGGAAAAAGTTACAAAGAACCCCAAAGCAGGCCTTTGGAAATCCAGCCTTCGGTGCCGTTTTCGTCGGTGACGTTGTACCAGCCGTTTTTCTTGCCCAGCACCTTAAACGAAAACTCCTTGTCCACTTCCCAGACGACGTCTTTGTCGGAACCGGGTCCGGAGCGCAGATTAGCCACTTTTGCTTTCACCGTCACGGTGGGCGTTTTGACCAGCACCGAGGTGTGTATCCAGCCGGTGTAATTGGCGAAATCGCGCACGTGCGCCCATTTGCCTTTCCGCTCAAGAATTTCAAGCGGGGTGAATTTCCACGCCGTCCACACAATCTCCGCGTCCGCGCCGGGCTGCGAGCGGATGTTGGCTTTCGAAGTTTTAACGCTCATCAGTTCCGCCATGGCGCAAGCCGAAACGCCGAACAGCGCGAAAGCGAGCAGAACAAAAAACCTGCTGTATATTTTATTCATCAACTCCCCCGTTTACTTGCGGTCCGACAGTTTCGACAGAAGGCGCAGTATTTCCAGATACAGCCACACCAGCGTGACCATAAGGGCGAAGGCGCCGTACCATTCCATATATTTCGGCGCGCCCTGCCGGCTGCCCTGCTCGATAAAATCAAAATCCATCATAAGGCTGAACGCCGCCACGCCGCAAACCACAAGGCTGAAAATTATCCCCATCGGGCCGGAGCTGGTGATAAAGCCCATGCCGCTTCCGAAAAAGCCCATAATCATGTTGACGACATAAACCACCATGATGCCGCCCACGGCGCACATCATGACCATTTTGAACCTGTTGTCCACTTTGATAATGCCGCTTCTGTACAGCGTCAGCATGACGAAAAGCACGCCGAAAGTGGCTAACGCAGCGTTGACCGCGATGCCGGGATAACGCACGTTGAAAACGGCGGATATTGCGCCAAGAAGCATACCTTCCGCAAAGGCGTAAACCGGGGCGAGATAGGGCGCGGTGACCGGTTTAAAGCTGATTATGAGCGCGAGCACGAAACCAACGATCGCCGCGATCATGCTAAAGCCCATTGATGCGGAGGGGTTCGACCACGCCAAAGCGGCCGCCGCTACTGCGACCAGCAGAAGCAGTAAAGTTTTGGATACGGTTCCCTGCACCGTCATCACTTCGGCGCTGCCGAAGGCCGCCGTGGATGTGAATACGTTTTCACCTAATACGGGATTTGATGTTCTCATCGTTCCTCCTTAAGAATATGTAACTATTATACAGTTTATGGAGCGTGCGTAAAACCGTTTAGCTGAAGTTCCCCCCAAAAATTGCTGCGGGAACTGCGGCGGGGCGCAATTCCAATATGGAATATTTTGTAAAATAATGGGATGAAACGGCTCCAGACAAAACACTACCACAAAATTACGGAACAGTTGCGCGCGGCGCGCGCCGAAGCGGGCCTGCGGCAGGAAACCGCCGCGAAACTGCTGGGAACAACGCAGTCTTACCTGTCGAAAGCGGAAGCCGGAAAACTGCGCATAGACCTGGTGCAGTTAAGGCGATTCTCAAAACTTTATAAAAAAGACCTGTCCTATTTTCTTGACGACACGGCAAGCGTGACGACCGGGAAGTCCCCTGAAAGCGAGCCGGGCATAGACTGGCCCGGCGTAATAGGGGACATGAACTGCGGAGTCTGGGCCGTTAACGACGACGGGATTACCCTCACCGTCAACCGCGCCATGGCGGACATGCTGGGTTACCCCATGGCGGAGATGGCGGGCAGGATGATCGGCGAATTTATGCGCGCGGATTCCGCGCTCCAGCTTTTAAAGGACCTGCGTTCGCGGGATCAGGGCGCCCGGGAAATGAGCGACGCGGAATTCATTCATAAAAATGGCGAACCGGTTTTAGCCGACATCATCACCTCCGCTGTGACGGACGGGCAGGGCAACCTGTCAGGCGGAGTGATTTTCGCCATGCCGTCGGGCCTGCGCGAAAAGAACAAGGAAATTCTGCGCACTTCCTCAAAACTTATTGACGAAAGTTTCGACGCCGTTATCCTGCTTCAGGACGGCGTTATAAAATACGCCAACAAAACCGCCTGCTCCCTCTCGGCCTACGGCTACGAAGAACTGCGGGGCCGCGATTTCCTGACTCTTATCACGCCGGAACTGCGCGGCGAAGTGGCGCGCCGGCACGCCATGCGCGTAAAAGGCGCGAAGCTTCCGGCTACGCTTGAGACCAGAATCCAGCTGAAAAACGGAAAACATCTGGATGTTGAACTTGTGATGGGCAATCTCCTGTATAAAGGCAAACCGGCCTATATCGTGGTCGCGCGTGATATTTCAAAACGCAAAATGCAGGAGGAGGAAACAAAATACCGCCTTGAGTCCGCGCAGGACGAAACCCTGCGCAAGTGCCGGACGATGGCGGCGGTGGCGGCGGATCTGGCGGACGGCGCGAGCGTGCTTTCCGCGCTGAGCGGCGAATCCGGCGCGCTTAAACGGCTTTCGGAAAAACTCGCCGCGGATTTTCACAAAGTATCCGAAGAAACCCCGTCGCTGCCTCAGCCTGATTTTAATCCCCACGATTTAATCGCCAGAACGGTAAAGCGCGTGAAAAGCGCCTTCTCCGGAAAAAACCGGCTCGCCATACAGATAGAAACCTCTCCCGGCATTCCCGTCACTCTTAAAGGAAACGGACGGGCGGCGCTCGCCGCCGCGGAAAACATAATGCGCAACACGGCGAACTTTTCGCGCGGCGCGGCCATAGCCGTAAAAGCGGAGTACAAAACTGGCGGGAATGGCTTTCTAAAACTGGAGTTTTCCGCGCAGGGCGACGTTACGCCGGAAGCGGATATTAAAAAAACCATAATCCAGAAACAGTTTCACGGGGCTAATCCGGTTTTATCGCTGGCGGCTTTTCTGGCGGACAGCGGCTCTATATCCTAAAAATACCGGCGGAACCGGGCCGCGCGCCGGCTTTCACAAAAGCTTCGGCGCCGCGGGATATCAGAATCAGCCAGAGGCATACGAACGCGGGATTCCGCCGCGGGTCGAAAATCATGCTCGTCCATCCGGATGAGATTTTTTCCCAAACCTTCGCCCGTGTTTTGGAAAACGCCGGCGCGGATGTCACCATGATGCAAAGCGGTTCTCTGGCCTTAACGCGTCTGGCAAAAGAGAACTTCGGACTCGCCGTGCTTAATGACGAGTTAGACGGCATTTCCGCCGGACAGGCCGCCCGCTTTCTCCGGCTTTCCCCGGCAAAGAATATAGCTTTAATACTGCTCCGTGCCGGTCCGGCAAACGGCGGCGAGAAAGATGTTTTCAATCTGGTATTGGAAAAACCATTTACGGCTGAAGATCTGCTGTACTCCTGCCTGCAGGCTGAAAAACAGCAGGGCGTTCCGAACTAGCGGAACGCCCTGCGGCATACTGAAACTGATTTTATTTAAGCTTCTTCGCCAACCCTTCAACGGCTTTTTTAAACGGCTCGGCTGGCGCGCTCACAACACCCGCGCCAACCTGCCCGACGCCGGGGTTTTTGTGCGCGACGCCCGTGTCTATAAATGGGAAAATACCTTTTTCCACAACCTTAACCGCGTCAATGCCGGTGGGCGTGCCGCGGAAGTTCAAATACGGAATCTGGTAAGCGTTGTTTTCCCCCGCCGTGATTTCATACATCTGCAAAGTGTAGCCCACCGCGTCAGCGGCGGAACCGCCCACAAACTGCACAATCGCCGGAGCGGCGGCTATGGCGAACCCGCCGAGCGCGTTGGTTTCGGTAATCGCGCTGTCGCCGATATCGGGATTCGCGTCCGCTTTTGTGAACCCGGCGAAAAACAGCGCGTCAGGCACCAGCGCGGGACCGGTGAACCATTCATCGCCCGTGCCGGAAAGCTGAACGCCGAAATCCGTTCCGTTTCTGGCCATTACAACAGCCACGCTGCTGTTGGGGACGTTGCGCGCCGCGTCCAGAGTGGCTTTGCTGGCCGCCATGGAGAGATTCAGGAAAAAGTGGTCGTTTCCGTTTATGAAATCAAGCGCCGCGGCGGCGTCCGCCGGACTGGCGCACGTTTTAATAACGGCGGGCGCGATGGCGCGGTACAAAAGCGAGGTGCCCGCGCGGTTGCGGTTATGGACCTCATCGCCCATGTGCAGAGCCTGCGCGATGATATTTTTCAAATCAATCCCGCCCGTGGATTCCACGGCTTTTTTCAGCACGGGGTAAAG
This sequence comes from Elusimicrobiaceae bacterium, assembly GCA_041667045.1. Lineage (GTDB taxonomy): Bacteria > Elusimicrobiota > Elusimicrobia > Elusimicrobiales > Elusimicrobiaceae > JAQVSV01. The sequence goes on from JBAYFS010000144.1 coordinate 5,199, forward strand.
CGTTTCTTCCATCCACTTGAGCTTTTTGATTACTTCGGGACCGTACGCCCCGTAACGCAGCACTTTGCCGAGGCCTTCGTTTAGCGTGCTGTAGGCCATATTGCCGAACTGCGCGTTCTTCACCATGAAAACCGGCATGGAGAAAGACACGATGCCGGCCATCGGGCCGACAGCCGAATGCTCGTGGCAGGGCGCGAACTCGATTTTGCCGGATTTTGCCAGCGTTTCCGCTTCCTCGGGAGTTTGGGCGAGTCCTTCATATATCAGCGCGCCCAGCACCGCGCCGCGCATGGGGCCGCACATGCGGTCCCAGTTAACCGGAGGCCCGGCGTGCAGAAGCAGATTTTTCTTCATTCCGGGGACGACTTTTCCGGCAGTATCAAGGCCGATCAACACCGGTTTCCCGGCGAGAATGGTTTTCAGAACCCGCGCGTTCGCTTCTTCTATTTTCGCGCGGTTTTCATTGATGGCCGCCATGTCCGCTTTAGAAACGTCCAACGGCGGCTTCCATTCCACCTGAACGGAGGGGCACTTCACGTTGTCGAACGTTTCCTTAAAGGATTTAAGTCCGACGTTTATCACTGCGGTTTTGCTTTTCAAAAGTTTATCAAGCGGCATATTAATTCTCCCTGGCTATCGCGGCGGCAAGCCTGCACGCTGCGGCGTTGGATGGCATTACAATCGCTCCGGCGGCTTCCAGACCCCGCGCGACGGTTTCCCGGCATTGGGGATCATTGTCCGTGCCGGTCACAGAGCAGACGACAGACAATGTTTCGTTGTCCGCTTTTATCCGTTTTATCACCGGACCCAGTTCGCCCAACGGATTCATATTGGAGCC
>JBAYFS010000145.1:0-6002 GCA_041667045.1 Elusimicrobiaceae bacterium
AAACGCGTATAATATAACATGCGCATGGAAGAAGGTTCAAGAAAAAGAAACGCCGTTTATCTCGCCGTAGCCGTTCTTGTGGCTGTGGGGCTTACGGGCGTTATTTTTTCGCGTGTTTTTGCGGCTTATCCGCGCCTGCCCTGGTTTGCTAGACACTTGTCCGCGCTGGTAATTTACGTATGCGCCACGGCGCTTTTGGCGTTTTTTCTTAAACGATTCGACAGCCTTGAGAACTGGGGCTTTCACCTGCGCGCGCCCGCCGCGCCGCTTGCCATTATGGCGGCTTCGGCTGCTGCGGTGTTCACGGTTTTTTTTATTAACGGGGATGGCGTCGCCGCGCACGGCATAATGCTGCTGGCGTATCTCGCGATTGCCGTCGCCGCCGCGGTTTTCGAGGCTGGCGTTTTCTGCGGCGCGTTTTTTTTCAGCCTGCGGACGGAACTGCCTCCCGCGCTGGCGGCTTTTGTGACCGCGCTGGTGTACACGCTTTACGCATCTCACTCAAAAACGATTTTCGAACAGCCTATGATTTTTTCGGCGGTTTTTCTGGCCTGCACCGCGGCGTCGGCCGGTGTAGGAATTTTTTATATCGCGGCGGCGATTTTCATGATAAAAAGCGCGGTGATTTTTTCCTGCCCGCTTGACGTGCCTTCAAAAGGGTTCGCGCAGTATCTGGCGGAAATGCTTGTCGTGACCGTTTTCATGCTGGCAGGGGCTGATTTCATTTTCAGAAAGGCATTTCCGTCCCGCAACCGCTGGCTGCGCTGAAACTACTGCCCCTGGTCTTCCAGCGGCGGGCTTTCGTAGATTCTCAGGTAAAGCCTTTTATACTGCTCGTACAGTACCGGATTGTCCAGCGCCAGCTTGCCGGCTTTTTCCTTTATGCCCGCCTTAATGGCCCCCAGCAGAATGTCCAGCGTTTCCACGTCGGCTTTGCTCAGGATGTCGTTTACGGCAACGTCGCCGTCAGGCTGGCGGGAGAGTTTGAAAAAATCCGAAATCTTTTTGCGCTGGTCCGCTGATAAATCGGAAAATTTAATATCAGAAAACTGCTCGAACGGGCCGGACGCTGTTGATAAGGACAGCTCGAACTTGTCTTTAATAACATCCCGCTCCACCTTAAACGCTATGGCCTGGCGCATTTTGCTGTAAGGCAGGGCGGCGAGTATTTCGGTGTTGTACAGGCGCGCGGAGTAGAGGAATCCGCCCTGCAGGGTTTCCGGCACGGTGCCGCCCCAGGAAACGCGGTAAAGGTCGGCGGACACTTCCGATATGTTTTTCGAGTTCTTGTATTCGCGCGCGTTCTTCACCTGAATGGCGTTCGCGCCTATTTGGGCGGCCTGCTCGGTTATCGCGGCAAGGAACGGCGCCATTACGGCGGATCCCGGCTCGCGTTCCGAGACCGTGGCCGAAGCCAGCAGCGTAACCGTGAATCCGCAGGCTATCGCGTCGGCGATTTTATAACCGGGATTATCCGAGATAATCGCGACATCTTCCGTTTTCACGGGCTTATAGCTGTCCGGCGCAATGCGGTCCAGCCGCAGTTCCACCGCCCCCGCCGGCGCTGAAAAAAACAGCGCCATTGCTACCGCCAGAATTCCATTTTTCATTTCATCCCCCCATCAAGGTTTTCGGAAAAAGCCGACAACCTGGCCCACAATTTCCAGTTCGGACGGTTTGATTCTCAAGGTTTTGAATTTTTCATTGTCCGGTTTCAGTTCAATAACGTTCTGTTTGCGGAAAATCCGCTTGAGCGTGCATTCGCAGTTAAGCCGCACCACCGCCAGCCGCCCGTCGTCCACATGGGAGGTCTGAGCCACAATGGCGTAATCGCCGTCCTCCGCCGTGGGGCTCATGCAGGCGCCCCGTATTTTAAGCGCGAAAATATGCTTGCCGCCGTACGCCTCCACAAGAACCGGCAGGTATTCCTCAGGCGAATTTTCGAAGGCGAAGTTGAAGTTCTCGGCGGAAACGGTTCCTATCACGCCGACATGGATTATCCGCTTGGGCGTGGTTTTTTCCTCCGCTTCGCGCAGCAGTTCGTGCAGGCGTTTTTCCGCTTCGTCTATAATCCGGTGCGACTCGCTCTCTTCCGCTTCGTCCGTGAAATAGGACTCCTTCATGTCAAAAACCGCGGCCAGCTTCACAAGATTGGTCCGGTCCGGCTTGAAGCGGTTTTTCACCCAGTGTGAAATCACGCTCGAATCCCTCAGCCCCATTTTGCTGGCAAGCTCCGTTTTGGTCATTTTGTTTTGCTTTAACAGCTTTTCAATTTTCTCGCCAAGTCTCATAAGAAGAACCTCTTTTATACGGCATGTTATGCCAAAGCGCGGAAAATATATGCTGTAGCAATTCGTAGCAGACTGTAGCATCCTGCCGCTATTAGTCTAGCCCTATTTCCCGCGTTGTCAATGGGAGAAACTTTATTTTCGCGTGTATATATGATACCATTTTTCATTAACGGGAGGCAGAAAGTGTTAAAGTTCAGGAGCATTGCGCTTGCCGCCGCCGCTGTGGCTGTGTTTCCGTTTGTATGCCTGGGCGCGGATTTAAGCCAGTTGGAAAAGAGTGTTCTTTCCGGCGATAATTCCGCTTCGGCGGACGCCGTCGTCCAGTTATGCGCCTTAAGCGATTCTCAGGCGGGTCCGCTTTTAATAAAGGCGCTTTCTTCACCCGGCGTTCAGGCCAGGAAAAAAGCCCTGGCGTGCCTGGGCAATTCCAAAAACAGGGAAGCGCTCCCCTCCGTGGTGAAAATGACAAAGGATTCCAATACCGTCATTTCCGGCGCGGCTTTCGAGGCTTTGTCCGCGTATGACGATATGTCCGCCGTGGGGGCCTTGCGCGAAATAGTTTATTCCAACGAAGATTTTGAATACCGCAAAAAAGCCGCCTCCGCCATAGGCGCGATGAAAAAGGCCGAGATCGCGCGGGTTTTTATAGAGGACGCAAAAAATCCGGACCGCCGGGTGGCGGACCGCGCGGCTATGGTGCTGGTGCATTTGCGCATGCCGGGCGCGGTCAGGCCGCTGGCTGAGGCCGCCAAATCGGACAATCCAGTTTTAAGGCAGGCGGCGCTTGACGCGCTGTCCGCCAGCGCAGAACCGGACGCCGAGAAAATTTATGTCGAATTGGTTAACGACGCGCAGGCCGGTTCCGCGGTCCGCCTGTCCGCCGCAAAATCTCTTGCTGTTATAGCCAGCACGTCGGCTATGGCGGCTTTGGAGTCTTTCGCGGGGAATGAGAAGGAAGACCCCGCTTTGCGCGCGGAAGTGAAAAAGCTTTACAAATCCGCTTCTTCCATGGGTATAATGAAGTATCTCTCTTTTTTTCTTATCGGAATTATTCTCCTGGGATTTTGGTGGATGCAGAAGCAGGGCGCTAATTTTTGAAGGGGGCTATCATGGCACACATAACGGAAGCTGAAGTTCTTGAACGTATTGAAAAATTAACCGGTTCTCGCAATCTGGCGCTTAAGGGCAGCGTCAGCTGGAAAACCGCGGATGAAACGCAGAAGGCCATGGCCTTCCGCGACGCGCTGGCGATGTATAACAGCGGCGGGGGCTGGCTTGTTTTCGGCGCGGCTGAAGGCCAGCTGACGGGCCTGTCCGCCGAGGAGGAAGCCTCCTTTGAATCCTGCGATTTCAACGACCGCATGAAAATATTTTCCCAGCCTGAATTCAAGTGCGAGAAAGTGCTGATGAAAGTCCCGTTCGCGGGCGCGGAGAAGCAGCTTTGCATAATCAGCGTGCCCGCAGGGAAAGGTTACCCCGCGGTGTGCGCCAACAATGCCGAAGGGCCCGGCGGCGTGAAGATACTGGAAAACGGATCTGTTTACATAAGAAGGGAAGACGGGAAATCCGAGCGCGTGGCCAACTTCATCCAGATGAAAACCCTGCTTGACCGCGCCGTGTCGGACAGGCTGCACGCCGAAGAAGAGGAGCGGGATTCCGAGGAAAAATCCCTGGCCGAGATTTCGGACGCGGAAGCGTTTTTCAACATGCACGGCGCTTTCGACAGCTGGGCCTTCTGGGAAATCCTGTGCTATCCTTCGGTTTACAAAGCCAACCGCCTTTCTCTCCAGCGCGCCAACAAGCTTTTCGAGGACGCCGTGGGCAACCGCGACGGTTTCTGGTTTTTCGGCCCCAACAAAGTCGAAGCCGTGAACAGGGGCGCGCAGTTTTTCACGCTTACCCCGGAAACTCTTGAATGCGGCAGGATATACGAAAGCGGCGTGTTCGCCTGGCGCAAGGCCGTGCCGGAAGATTACGGGACGACGAAAATGCAGTCGGAAGACGGCAAAAAGGTCATGTCCATCGACAGCGCCATGGAAACCATTACCCGCGCGGCTATGTTCGCCGGAATTTTCTACCCCCTTAACGGGCTGGACTGTGACCTGAATTTCCATGTATATATCCGCAAGACCGAAAACCGCCGGCTTGTTTCCACTACTCCGGGCCTGGCGGTTCCGGCATCGGCATCCTGCAAGGTGGAAAGCGCGTCTGTGTTAAAACGCTTTAAGCTGGGCGAAATTGATCTGGTGCGCAAAAATTCCATAGACGCAGGCATGGACATGGCCTCCCTGTTTAACTGGCACGACAGCGAAGTTGTGCTGCCCGCCGTTATGAAAATGGCTGATTCCGTGTTCAAAAGATACATCAAAAAGTTTCCGTCCTGGCTTGCGGGTGACGGGCATGGGGCCTAGACCGGGATAGGTCCTTTGTTCCTTGCGCCGTTTGCCCTGATACTGTATAAGTATTGAAATAGGAGGCGAATATGAACGTTTTGTCCAAAGTCCTGTGCGCCGCGATGTTGCTTGCTCCGGCTGTTCCGTCTTTCGCGGCGGCGCCGGCTCCCCAGATGGTTTTACCTCTCCCCGCCAAGAAATGGACGGTGATGGTGTACATGAACGGGCGTAACAATCTGGTAAACCAGGTGCCGGTGGATTTGAAGGAGTTTATGTCGGTCGGTTCCAGTAACGACGTTAATATCGTCGCCGAAGTGGGCCGCCTGACTGAAACGACTAATATTTTCTATGTGGGCCAGATGAAGCTCACCTCCGTTTTGAAGTTCAACAGACCGGATATGGGCAGTTATAAGCACGCGGCTGAGTTTATAAAGTGGACAAAACAGAATTTTCCCGCGGAACGCTACGCTTTTATCATGTGGGGCCACGGCAGCGGCTGGAAAGATTCTTCGGAATCTCCCGAAAAAAGGCGCGGTGTTTCTTATGACCTTGTCGCCAAAAGCTACATCAAAGCCGACCAGCTTAATTTGCTTTTCGCTTTATCCGGGCCGATAGATCTCTATATATCCAACGCCTGCCTGATGCAGTCGGCTGAAGTTGCTTACCAGATGCGCAACGGCGTCCGCTATCTCGTGGGTTCCCAGAATGAAATGCCGGAGCATGGCTTCGATTTCAAAGCGCTGTCCCGGATTTTTGCGGATAATCCCCAGATTTCCGCCAGAGACGCGGCGATACGCGTCGTCCAGTCTTACGGGCAAAGCGTAAGTCCCAGTTTCGCGGACCGCGTGGGCATAACTATGTCCGCGATAGATACGAGCCAGCTCGCCAGCCTTCCTAGGCAGCTTAACGCGCTGGCCGCGTTGATAAAATCGCGGGGCGACGATCCAGCCCTTGCTGCCGCCATGCACAAAGCGGTGCGCTTCACCACCGGTTCCACCATGAGCGCGGCGGACCTGTCCGATTTCGCCCTCAACCTCACACTGAGCGATACCGTCTACCGCGACATCAGTTATTCTGTCCGCCACTTCCTCTCGGACAACCTGGTCATCGCCAATGTGGCGAAAGGCGGGCCGGGGAACAGGCTTGCCGCCGCCAAAGGCCTGTCCATCGAATTGCCCTTCATTCAGGATTTTATTGACAATGGCGACACCAACTACAATAGTCTTGAATTGAGCAAAGACTCCCAGTGGGACGAATTTATAGCCAACATCCCTGTTTCGCGCGAGGAATAACCGAACTCTCCTATGTCCTATATCAC
>JBAYFS010000146.1:0-5942 GCA_041667045.1 Elusimicrobiaceae bacterium
CTCTTCGGAAAGGATCATTTCCGTTTTTTCCATCGAGGAAACAACAATCTTCTTGCGCTGGTCGGCGGAGGGTTCCTTAAGCTGTATCGCCGAAGTGCCCGAATCAAATTCAAAATTCAGCCGGTTTTCCAGTTCGCGCAGCTCCTGGGCGGCGACAGCCGAGGTGACCACTATCTGCTTCCTATCTGACCGGAACTGGGCCAGCCAGCGCGAAATATAGGGCGTGTTCTCGTCGCTCAGTGCCATCAGGTGGATATCGTCAATCAAAAGCGCGTCCATCGTGAGAAAATTCTGCTCGAAAGAATCCAGACTGCCCTGTTTGGACATCTGGTATACGCCGCGAGAAAGTTTGAGCCCGTTAGTCACAAAAATTTTCTCGAACCCCTTTTTCGTGCTAAGCCCGTAGGCGATGGCCATAAGGTAGTGGGTCTTGCCCGTGCCCGCCGGGCCGTGCAGCAAAAGCGGATTATAAGTGCCGCCCGGATTGCTTATCACCGACAGCACCGCCGCGTGCGCGAACCTGTTGACGCTGGGAATGAGCGTTTCCGCCGTACAGGCCGGATTGATAGGAATTTCCATTGTCCAGCGGGCGCGCTTCATCATATTAGCCGCCGACCTGCTGGAAACACCAGACATAAGCCCTGTTTCGTCCAAACCGGGCAGCTTCGGCAAATTGTTTTGCGCTGACGCCGGACTTGCGGGAGGTGCGGACGGCTTTTCACTTGCCGCCGCCACAACCGGCGCGGACGGCGGGGGAACCGCGGCACTCCGTTCCGTCTGCTCCTTTGTCGGAGGAGGCGGAACTACCGGTAAATTAGTTTCTTCCGGCTCCTCCTCTTTGCGGAGGAAAACTTCGGGGAACTCAAACTCCCCGGACCCGCGTTCCGAGGCCGCGCCGCTTGTTTCACCGGCTTCTTCCGTTTCCCGGCTTTCAGGAACAGGCACGTCGGTAATAACCGCCTGGTTATTACCCACGGCGATTGTTTCCGACAAAACTGGTTCGCCGTCCGCCAGCGGGAAAGTTTCTTTTTCCTGCGGAACGGGTCGCATTTTCGGCAGTTCCAGTTCAGCCTCTATTTCCGGATTGAATATCACCGTTTCCGCGGGCCCTTCAAATCCGGCGGCGGGATTCTGCATGGAGGCAAATTTCACCTGCTCCACTTCGGGAGCGTTGCGCTTTCTGCGGCGGCTGCGGGACACGATGTCCGCAATCGCGGTTTCCGCTTTTATAAGAAGGTCATCGCTGGTATTGTAAAGGTAAAGAGCATAGGTATACGGGCGGTTCGTCCTGCGCGGACGGCCGCAAATATTACCCAGTTTCATAAGAATCATGTCAACATCTATCCGGTCGCCGTCCATGAAGATGCAGTATCTGCTGTCATCTTCGGGCGAAGGCAAATGCCGTATTTCCCAATACTCTATCATAGCGTGTCACTCGTACCTTATTTCAATGCCCTCGAAATCTATCCAGTCGCGCGCGAGCGGGCTTATCAGCGCGCCCTTGGGAACCGTTATGTGTTTTTCACCCGGCGCGCGCATGGCGCGCAGATCGCGGTCGGTCAGGAAAATCCTGCGCGGACGCGCCGCCGCGCCGTAATACCTGCCGTCTTTCGCACCAAACGCCTGCGGAGAGAACTGTTCAAGCCCGAATACTTTTTTCTTCGCTGGCACAGGCCCACCTGACAAAATCCCGCGCCCCGCGGCGGGCTGGCCCGCGCGGTCCTGCTCAAAGCCCAGAAACCGTTCCGCTTTCAGGACTTCGAAAATGATATCGGCGATATCGTTTTCGTTAAGCAAGGCGCTGTCCTTTCAATCAGTCCGCTTTTCCGGCTTTGGCGAGATACTTCTCCAAATCCGCGTGCGGCCTGGGAATGACGTGAATGCTTATCAGTTCTCCGACCTTTTGGGCCGCCGCCGCGCCCGCTTCAACAGCGGCGCGCACTGCGCCCACTTCGCCGCGGCACATGGTGGTCACATAAGCCGAACCGATTTTTTCATAACCGATCAGCTGCACCTTGGCGGACTTGGCCATCGCGTCCGACGCTTCAATCATTCCGATAAAACCTTTCGTTTCAATCAAACCCAGAGCTTCATTCATAATTTTTACCGTTTAATCCCTTTAATAGCCGCCGGACGAAGTTTTAGTGCCCAGTACAATCGCCACGCTGGCGCTTGTGCCGAGCCGGTCCGCGCCGGCTTTTATCATGGCGGCGGCGTCTTCGCTGTTGCGGATTCCGCCGGATGCTTTGACGCCCATTTCACACCCCACTGTTTTGCGCATAAGCGCCACGTCTTCCGCGGTAGCCCCGCCGGGTCCGAAACCCGTTGAGGTTTTCACGAAATCGGCCTGGGCCTGCTTGGCCATGACACAGGCGCGCACTTTTTCCTCGTTGGTGAGGTAGGCGGTTTCGATAATAACCTTGAGCAGTTTACCGCGCGTGGCTTCGCGCACCGCGCGAATATCGTCAAAAACCAGAGCGTCGTTTCCGGATTTGAGCGCGCCCACGTTAATCACCATGTCAATTTCGTCGGCGCCGTTGGCGATAGCATCGCGCGCTTCGAGCGCTTTAACCGTGGGCGTTGTGGAGCCCAGCGGGAAACCGATAACGGTGCAGACCTTCACGCCGCTGCCTTTCAGCAGGTTGGCGGACAGGCTCACATAGGCCGGATTGACGCAGACGGACGCGAATTTGTATTTCGCCGCGTCGGCGCACAGTTTGCCGACCTCCTCCTGCGTGGCGTTGGCTTTTAAAAGTGTGTGGTCTATCATGGAAGCGACGGAGGAGCACTCCGAGCCGGGATTACATACGCTGACCCGGTCCGCGCCGCAGTTTTTAAACTGGTCGGCCGACATTTTGGTAAGCGGATTGCAGTTCTGGCAGCCTTTGCTGCCGCAGGTCCCTTTGCAGGTATGGCCCGAAGCATGGCCGCTGTCTTTGTAACCGGTCGCGTTTTTCCAGTTGGTCAGCGGGCTGGCGAAAACCTTGCCCGCGGAACCGGTGGTCACGCCGCGTTTCGCGCCGGGCGAAGCCGCGCCCCGTTCCTGCATATTCTTTATAATTCCGCCGACTACCTTGCTTATTTCTTCTTCACGCATATTTTTTCACCTTGGAGCCTATCCGCGGATAAGTTCCTTATTATTTGAAGTTACCGAATCCACTATCCCGCAAATGATCATGCGCACCGGCATGTTCTCAACGCCGGTCATCATGCGCGCGGAACCGCCTTCATCGAGCACGAGCACGATGTCGCCCGGGCCGGAATCAACCCCGCCGTCAATAGCCATCATGGCGGAACCCAGCGGTTTGCCGTCCGTCGGGTCAACGGGCCGGACAATCATCATGCGCCAGCCGACAAGAGTTTCATTCTTGCGGGTCGCCCAAACATTGCCTTCGACTTTAGCTATGAACATAAAATCTCACTTAAACACCCTGCCGCCGATTTGCCAGCCGTCCACAATGCCGACTATGGCCGCGTCCACCGCGGGCGGTTCGGTGCCCGCCGAAGCGGGGCCGTCCTGCCCGGAAAACGCCACAATCGCCTCGCGCGATTGCACGAAAAAAACTTTTTCCTTCCAGCCCGCGCCCACGCAGTCGGCGGCGACCAGAATATCGCCGGCGGGCTCGCCCGTCATCCAGTCGAGCGGCTTAACCAGGAGGAGCTTCTTCCCTTCGCCGGTTTTATGCTGAATTGAACAGAACGTTCTGCCCACCACTTCGCCCAGTTTCATTTGGAATACTTCCTTTCGATAGCCGTGACCTTGTCCAGCCTTTTCTGATGGCGCGCGCCTTCAAACTTGGTGGCCAGAAAAACCTGCAGTATTTTCTGCAAAGTCAATTCGCCTATCGTTTTGCCGCCCAGACAGAGGACGTTGCAGTTTTCATGAGCGGCGGCGAATTCCGCCGAAATCAGGTCGTAAGCGCAGACGGCGCGCGCGCCCGGCACCTTGTTCGCCGCGAACGCCACGGCTCCGCCGAACCCGTCGAGCAGGATACCCTTTTCGAACTGGCCCGACACCACAGCCTCCGCCACCAAAAGCGCGGGATCCGGATAATCCGCCGACTCCGTGCTGTAGCATCCGAAATCCGTAACCTCGTGCCCCAAACCCTGAAGGAATTTTTTCAGCTTCTCCTTCATCGGGAAACCGCCGTGATCGGAACCTATAACAAGTTTCATAGCGCCCTCCTTAAAAAGCTTTCAGAACGGCTTCATGCGCCTGGGGAAGCACCATCCGCGTAACCAGCTGTTCTGCGGGCACGACGGCCACGGCGGCGGACACGGCGGTACGCACCATGCCCACTTCCCCGCAAACCGCGAAAAACGACTTCCCGCCGATACCCCGGCCCAGCCGCAGTTCCACCAGATGCACGAAAGCGGCCTTGCAGGCCGCGTCCGCCGCGTAAACGGCGGAAACGACGTCTTTCGTTTCCACCATGCCGAAAGCGTCGAGCGTTTCCGGCAGGACTTTCGCGTCCAGCCGTTCGATAACGTGCTTGTGAACGTTGCGGATTATGAACTGCGAAACCGTGGTCTCGCCGGCGATTTCCGCGCCGGAGAGCATGGAGGATTCCACTTCGCCCACCGGACCCTTGATAATGACATAATACTTGCCGCTGCAAATCGGACGCGCCACATGCACCGTCACGCCGGCCGTTTTGCACATCGCGTCAACAGCCTCTACGCCGCGCGCTATTGATTTTGTTTCCAGCAGTCCCAAAGCCATGTTTGCCTGCATTTGTATCTCCTTAGGTTATCCTTAAATAACCGACAACGGCGCAGTGCAGCCGCCGCACGAAATTGGAAGGTTTGCTTATACCGTCGCCCGTCGGCGTGCCGATTGACATGCCGGCGTAGCCCTCACCCATGCCCAAACCGTATATAGTGGGCGCGTTCTTCACGAAAATGGAACACTGCATCCGCCTGCCCATTTTCGTCAGATTGGCGATATTGGTCGAATACATGGACGCCGTGTGGTGGTTATACGACTCGGCATGATAGGCCAATTCCACCGCGTCGTCTAGCGTCGGCACGAAAGTCACGGGCAGCACCGGCATGAGCTGTTCCGTCCACACCAGCGGATGGTCGTTCGGAACTACAGACCACAGCACCCGCACGCTGTCGGGCAGGTTAAGCCCGATCGCCTTGCCGATATAGGCGGCGTTTTTCCCCACGTAGGCGCGGTTGACGACCGCCTCCTGCCCGTCTTTGGCGGGCGTTTTTATAGCGACGGCGGTAAGCTTGTCGAACTGCTCGCCGGACAGTTCGTACGCGCCCGGATTGGAACGCATAGCGGCCAGAAATTTTTCGCGCGCCGCCTCAACCACGATAACCTCTTTTTCGGCGGTGCACAAAACGCCGTTGTCGAAACTGGCGCCGAAAATAATATGGTTGGCGCAGTCCGGAAACAGCGCCGTTTCGTCCACCACGGCGGGAGGATTGCCCGGGCCGGCCGCGATAACCTTGCAAATCTTGCCGGCGGTCATGGCGAGTTTTACTATAGCCGGGCCGCCCGTCACAAGGGTCATATTAGTTTCGGGGTGAGACAAAAGGGCTTTCGTCGCGTCCTGCGAAGGTTCGGCTATGGTGGTGACCACGTTCGCCGGACCACCCGCCGCCACGATGGCGCCGTTAATAAGGCGCACCGTTTCCGCCACGGTTTTTTTGGAGGCCGGGTGGGGAGAAAAAACCACCGCGTTTCCGCCCGACAGAATAATGATGGAATTGTTTATTATGGTGGCCGCCGGATTAGTGGACGGCGTAACGGCCGCCACCACGCCGAACGGCGCGAATTCTACGAGGGTCATCCCCTTGTCGCCGGTGTAGCACTGAGAAACGATATCGCTTACGCCAGGGCTTTTCCTGGCGCAGATAAGGTTCTTCTGGACCTTGTCCTCATAACGACCCATGCCGGTTTCCTCGTGCGCCATTCTGGCTAGTTTTTC
>JBAYFS010000147.1:0-5930 GCA_041667045.1 Elusimicrobiaceae bacterium
AAATATGATTTTTCCCTGACCCGGTTCGGCCTTAACGAAGAACTGGATTATGAGGAATTTAAACGCTGTATCAGCAAGATAGGATTAGAGTAACGGAGGCCACATGGCAGAACTTAAAGGAAGCAGCACCGAAGGGAATCTTCTCAAGGCGTTCGCGGGTGAGTCGCAGGCGCGCAACCGCTACACATATTTCGCGTCGCAGGCTAAAAAAGAGGGCTATATCCAGATATCGCATATCTTTGACGAAACCGCCGATCAGGAAAAAGAACACGCCAAGCGGTTTTTCAAATTTCTTGAAGGCGGGGAACTGGAAATCACAGCCTCTTTTCCCGCCGGAGTGATAGGCTCGACCGCCGAAAACCTCAAAGCTGCCGCTGCGGGCGAGAATTACGAATGGACGGATATGTATCCCGAGTTCGCACGCACCGCCCGCGAGGAAGGTTTTGAAGCCGTGGCGCGCGTGTTTGAAGCCGTGGTTTTAGCGGAAAAGCAGCACGAACGCCGGTATTTGGGGCTGCTTAAAAATCTGGGTAGCGGACACGTGTTCAAAAAGGAAAAACCCGTCAAATGGCGCTGCATTAACTGCGGCTATGTCCATGAAGCGCAGAACGCGCCGGAATTCTGTCCCGCCTGCGCGCATCCCCAGGCTTATTTTGAAGTGCTTGGCGAAAACTGGTAAAAACGGAGGGTGTATGGAAAGAAAAGGCTTAACCAGGATTCACGGCAATCCGCTCACGCTGGAAGGGGCGGAACTTAAATTGGGCGACAAAGCGCCCGCCTTTACGCTGACCGATAACGACATGAATCCTTTTTCTCTTGGAAATGTTAAAGGGAAAGTGGTGATTCTGTCTTGCGTGCCTTCTCTGGATACTGCGGTTTGCGATCTGGAAACGCGGAGGTTTAACAAGGAAGCGGCGGGCCTTGCGGGTGACATCATAATACTGACCGTAAGCATGGACTTGCCTTTCGCGCAAAAGCGCTGGTGCGCCGCCGCGGGGATAGACAAGGTTAAAACCCTGTCCGATTACCGCACGGGCGAATTCGCCGCGGCATACGGTGTTCTGCTGCGCGAACTGCATCTCTTGGCCAGAACGGTTTTCGTTCTGGACAAAAACGGCATAATACGTTACATTGAAATCACTAAAAATGTGGAAGACGAACCGGATTATGCCGCAATAATAAAAGTTGCGAAAGAATTGCTGTAAGGGGGATTGAAAATGGCTGAACTATACGGAGTATATAAGTGCGGTGTGTGCGGAAATATTGTGGAGCTGCTTCATGCCGGCGGGGGTGAGTTGGTGTGCTGCGGGCAGCCGATGAAACTATTGGTTGAAAACACGACGGAAGCTTCCACCGAGAAGCATATTCCCGTCGTGGAAAAAACCGGTTCCGGCTATACTGTTAAAATCGGGCAGGTTCCTCATCCGATGGAAGAAAAGCATTTCATCGAATGGATCGAATTGCGCTCCGGCAAATGCCACCACCGGAAATTTCTTAAACCCGGCGACAAGCCCGAGGCGTGTTTCGATTTCTGCCCCGAGTGCGCGCAGGGCGGGAAAATAGAGGCTTATGCATATTGCAATATCCACGGATATTGGAAGGGGGAATTAAAATGATTAGCAAGACTATGGAGAAGAATTTTAGCGATCAGATAAGGGAAGAACTGGAATCCTCCTATCTGTATTACCAGATGGCCGCCTATTTCAAAGCGGAAGGGCTTGACGGCATGAGCCAGTGGATGCAGGCCCAGCACGATGAGGAACGTTGGCACGCGGAAAAGTTTTTCCAGCATATAGCCACGCGGGGCGGGTATCCGGAAATCCAGACCATAGCCGTTCCTGTCCACAAGTGGAAAACCCCGCTTGAGGCTTTCGAAGCGGCACTGGAGCATGAGGTGCATATTACGGGGCGCATTAACATGCTGGTCAAGCTCGCTTCGGGCGAGGGCGATTACGCCGCCGTGGAATTTTTGCAGTGGTTCGTACGCGAGCAGGTGGAGGAGGAAGAGGCCGACATGAAGGTTATTTCGGACTTGAAGCGCGTCGGCAATTCTGGCGACGGACTTGTCATGCTTGACCGCGAGCTCGGCGCTCGGGTAAGCATTACCCCGTGGCCGCTTCCGGCCGCGGCTCCCGCCAACTGAGGGTTTGTACCGCGCGGGGCGGGCGCAAGCCCGCCCCGCGAAAGGACGCTATGAACGGATCATACCAAGCTGTAAAAATTACGGACAACGTTTTCTGGGTCGGCGCGATTGACTGGAATATCCGCGATTTCCACGGTTATTCGACCAACCGCGGTACGACATACAACGCGTATCTTGTGCTGGGCGAGCGGCCCGCGCTTATAGATACGGTGAAAGAATCTTTCGCCGAGGAAATGATGTCGCGCATCGCGTCTGTAATAGAGCCGTCCAAAATAAAAGTGATCGTGTCCAACCACGCGGAAATGGACCACAGCGGCTCGCTGGGCCGCGCCATAACGGAAATCAGGCCGGAAAAAATTTACGCGTCCAAGATGGGCGTCGCCGCGCTAAACGCGCACTTCCATCAGGACTGGAATATTGAAGCGGTGGCCGACGGTTCGTCGGTTTCGCTGGGTTCCGATAAAATAACTTTTCTGGAAGCGCGCATGCTGCACTGGCCGGACAGCATGGTCAGTTTTCTGGAAAGCGGACGCGTCCTGTTTTCAAACGATATTTTCGGAATGCATCTGGCTTCCTCCAGCCGTTTTGAGGATGAAGTGCCGGACTGGTTTTATGAAGCCTCGAAATATTACGCGAACATTATTCTCCCCTATTCGGGAGTGGTGGAGACGTTTTTGAAAAAATTCTCCGCGTCAGGGCTGCGGCCCGCGATTATCGCGCCGGACCACGGGCCGGTGTGGCGGAAAGATATTTCCCGCATTGTGGATTTATACGCGAAATTCGCCGCCCAGAAGCGCGCGAACAAAGCGGTTGTGGTTTATGACACCATGTGGGGCAGCACCGCGCGGCTGGCTGGCGCGGCGGCTGAAGGATTGATTACGGAAGGAGCGGCGGTTAAGGTTATGCCTCTGCAGTCGCACCACCGCAGCGATATAATGACCGAACTTCTTGACGCAGGAGCGTTGCTCGCCGGCACGCCTACCCTCAATAAAGGGATATACCCGGCCATGGCTGATTTTATGACCTACATGAAGGGCCTTGAGCCGAAAGGTTTGGCCGGCAACGTGTTCGGTTCATACGGCTGGGCGCCGCACGGAACGGCGGAACTGAAACAGTATTTTGAAAAAACAGGAATTGAATTTGCCGGTACGGCGGTTGAATGCAAATATGTGCCGGATTCCGCGGCTTTGGAAAAAGCATTCGAGCTGGGCCGCGCCGTAGCGAAAAGGATCGCCAGTTATGGATGAATGGATATTTAAAAGCCTCTGCGCCATGACTTACGGGCTTTACGTCGTGTCTTCCTGCGACGGGGAAAAACTTAACGGCCAGATAACGAATACGGTTTTTCAGGTTACCGCCGATCCTGCCCGCGTGGCGGTCGGTGTGAACAAGAAAAACCTCACTCATGACTATATCGAGAAAACGGGCAGATTTTCCGTTTCGGTTTTAAAACAGGAAACGCCCATGCTTTTTATCGGGCTGTTCGGTTTTAAAAGCGGGCGCGATATAAACAAATTTGAGAAAACGGGGTACAAAAAATACGAATCTGGAGTTCCTTTTTTGCTTGAAAACTCGCTGGCGGCCATGGAAATAACCGTTGAACAATCGGTGGATTTAGGTACGCACACCCTGTTTATCGGCTCCGTGGTCAAAGGGGAGAAGATAAGCGACGGTCCCGCGCTTACTTATGACTACTACCATAACGTTATGAAGGGAAAAACACAGAAGAACGCCACAACCTACAATGTGGAAACGTCTTCTTAAATTAAGGAGAGGGTATGAAAAAATATGTTTGCGATGTTTGCGGTTATGTTTATGATCCTGCCGCCGGGGATCCGGATAACGGTGTGCCGGCCAATACGGCCTGGGAGGCCGTGACGGCTACCTGGGTATGTCCTGTCTGCGGAGTGGGCAAGGACCAGTTCTCACCGGAAAAATAAGCTTATCAGTGCTGAAAGAACGCGGCGGGCCGGGACATTGCTCGGTTCGCCGCGTTTTATTTTCGTTCCGAAAACAGCCAGTTAAGGAAAATCGCGGCTCCGCTACCCACTAAAAGCCCGTTGCCTATAAAGTGTTTGATATTCGGAGTGTAAGATGCGAACATCTGCGGGGCCATATTTATACCTATTCCCAGCCCCAGCGAAACGGCTACGGTGAACAGATTTCCCTGTTTTTCATAATCAACGCACGCCAGCAGTTTGATGCCTGCGCCGGCCACCATGCCAAAGAGCGCCAAAGCCGCGCCGCCCAAAACGGGCGCGGGAATGGAGGCCGCAACCGCGGCCAGTTTCGGCAGTGTGCCGAGAAACATGAGTATCAGTCCGCCCGTGAAAAGCACATAGCGGCTTTTAACGCCGGTAAGCGCGACCAGGCCCAGGTTCTGGCTGAATGTTATATACGGGAAAGAGTTTAATGCGCCTCCGATAACCGAGGCTATGCCTTCCGCGCGCAGGCCCGCCGCCACGTCTTTGCCGGATACTTGTGTATGTGTAATCTTTCCCATACTGAAAAACACGCCGGTTGACTCCACCATGCAGATAGCCGCGACACATAGCATGTTCAGCACCGCCGTCAGGTGGAATTTGGGCGGTCCGAACCAGAACGGGACCGGTAGCGCCAGCCACGGTTCCGTGCTGATGCCGGTTAAACTCATTCTGCCCAGAAACAAAGCGACTGCCGAGCCCGCTATCAAACTGATCAGCACCGCGATGGACGAGATGAACCGCCCGCCCCAGCGCGTAAGCGCCGTTACAAGCGCGAGCGTGCCCGTCGCCAGCAGCAGGTTGCCCGGCGAGCCGTAATCCGCTGCGCCCTGTCCGCCGCCAGCCCACTGAACGGCTATGGGGAAAAGATTTACTCCCACAATCGTTACAACGCAGCCTGTTACAACTTCCGGAAAAAAACGGAGTATCCGGCTGAAGGCTCCGGCGCATAATGTCGCCACAATGCCGGAAATTATTATCGCGCCGTAAACATATTGCAGGCCCTGTTCGCGCGCAATAGCCAGCATGGGCCCCAGCGCCACCATGGTAACGCCCATCATAAGCGGCAGGCGTATGCCTATGCGAGGGCCGAGTCCGTGCGTCTGCAAAAGAGTGGCGATGCCGCAGGTGAAAAGGTCCGCGCTTATCAGGAAAGCTGTCTGGGTTTTTGAAAGGCCCACCGCCGCGCTCAGCATAAGCGGCACGGCTACTGCTCCAGCGTACATCGCCAGCACGTGCTGCAACCCTAACGTCATCATTTTAGGAAGCGGCAATACCGCGTCAACTTCGGCGCGTCCCTCGTTCGCGTTTGAGCAGACGTTGTTATTTTCAGGCATGGTAATATTATAAAACATTTGCCCACGGCTGGCGGCAAAGCGGTTTTGCGAAGCGTTTTACCGGCATGGGGGTTAAGTTCGGACAGCCCTTTGACGTTGTATGGGTATTTCTTAAAGTGTAAGGAAATTGCGCAGGGGGGGGCGTTAATTGTTGGCGAAGTTTATACAGCTTATAGACATTTCAATCCTGGTCCCTTCGTCATCAATATCATTTGTTACGCAGCCGTTGGGGTAGGGTACAAGATCCAAATCGCTTAGTTCATATCCCGCGCTCCAGCAGCCACCAAGCACCCAGCCTTTGGCTTTGTTACAGGCAATGCCATCCAGCTTGCTTTTCTCGGTTATCCATCTTGAGTTCGCCGGGGCGGCAACATTATTTATCGGGATAAACGCTTCTGCTGGGCCTTTGATCACGTAGATGGTCGGGCCTTTTCGGAAAGCCTGGCCCAATTGCAAATTGCTTCCCAT
>JBAYFS010000148.1:0-5919 GCA_041667045.1 Elusimicrobiaceae bacterium
CTGAACATATTTTTCACTGGTGGTATCAAGATTGCTGGTGGCCTCATCCAGCAAAAGCACCGATGGTTTTTTTAAAACAGCCCGCGCTATGGCGAGCCGCTGGCGCTGTCCGCCGGAAAGCTTTACGCCGCGTTCGCCCAGCATGGTGTCATATTTTTTAGGCAGTTTTTCTATAAAGGAATCGGCGTCCGCCGCTGTGGCGGCGGCCATGACTTCTTCCCGCGAAGCGCCCTGCAGCCCCATGGCGAGGTTTTCGTAAACGCTTTCATCAAAGAGAATCGTGTGCTGGCCCACCAGGCCGATATGCGAGCGCAAATCGTGTATTTTAAGGGTTTTGAGGTCCGCGCCGTCATAGCTGATTTTCCCGGACACCGGATCGAACAGCCTCAAAAGCAGATTGATGATTGTGGTTTTGCCCGACCCGGAGGGGCCGACAAAAGCCACTTTCTCGCCGGGCCGTATCTCAAGGCTGACGTTTTTAAGCGCGTCCCGCTCGCCGGTGGGATAGCGGTAGGTCACGTTATCGAATTTTATGTAACCGCTAAGCTTGGCAACCGGCAGCGCGTCCGGCAGTTCCACAACGTCCGGTTTTTCGTTAAGCAGCGTCAGTATCCTGCCCCACGACACCAGACCTATCTGCAGCGAAGAATTGGCCTGCGCGATATTTTTAAGCGGATTGTAGGCCAGGAAAAACGCCACCAGAAAAGCCGCAAAATCACCCGGCGTCATCCTGCCGGAAATTATCTCGCGCCCTCCGTAATACAGCAAAAGCGAGATTACTATGCTGCCCAGAAATTCCATCAGCGGGCCGGACAAAGCCGTAGCCCGCAGGTATCTCATCATCTGGCTGAAAAAATTATCGTTCTGCTGTTTAAAGCGCGCTATCGAGCTTTCCTCATAATTAAACGCCTTGACGACTTCCATGCCTTCCAGACTTTCCTGAAAACGGTGGTATATGTGGCCCACTATTTCCTGCGCCTGCTTGGAAGCGCGCCGCATTTTCCGGCCCAGCACGCCCAGCACAACGCCGGCGAACGGGCCGATGAGCAACGCGATAAGCGTGAACCGCCAGTTAATGTAGAACAGATACCCCATGATGAAAACTATGGAAAGCACGTCCCGCACGAAATAAAGCGGCAGGAACTGGACCGCGCTCTGAACAGAATTCAGGTCGTTGGTGACTTTCGCCATAATTTCGCCGGTGCGGTTACGCCAGTAGAATTCTATGGACAGGTCGTGCAGATGCCGAAACAAATCCTCGCGGATCTGCTGGATGGTTTTCTGGCCCACATAACTCATCAGGTACGACTGCGTGTACTGGATAAGCATCTTAAAGAAAAACAGCACAGGGATAAGGCAGACTATCCAGAGCAGCTGGGCATTGTCCCGAAGATTGCCCAGATGGTCGATGAGCGGCTTGACGAACGCGATATACGCGATGTTGAATGCCGCCACGCCCACCATCGCAAGCGCGGCCAGCAGCAGCCATTTGCGATGAGCTTTAAGATAAGGCAGTATCCGCTTGATGTTTTCCATAGAAGTTTTATCCCGTGCTATTTTTGTCCGCCGCCGTTCGCGCTTTTGGGGAACGCGCCGGCCAGGATTATTTCGGCGGCCCTGCGCGTGGCGCCCTTGTCGCCCATCTTGGCGCGCAGCGTCAGCAACTGGCCGCGCATCTCGTTAAGTTTGGCGGGATTCTGGAACAGCTGCATTATCCCGCAGGAGATATTTTCGGCGCTGGCGTCGCGCTGGATATATTCCGCCACCAGCCCCTTGCCCGCGATGATATTCACCAGCGAGATATAAGGAACCTTTATTATCCGCTTGGCTATCTGGTAAGTGAGTTCCGGCATTTTATAAACCACCGACATGGGCAGGCCCAAAAGCCCGTTTTCCAGCGTGGCGGTGCCCGAGCAGGTCACCACGAAATCCATGCGCGCGCGCATGGAATAGTCGTCTTCCCGCACGATTTCCACGTCATGCGGATGTTCCTGCGGCGCGCCTTTGGCGCACAGGTTGATGAGTTCGTCGTCCGTCGTTTCCTTCGCGGCGAAGATATAGGCGCGGCTTTTCGGAAACGCTTCCTTCACTTTCAGAAACGACTGCCAAAACACCGGCATGTGCCGTTCTATTTCCTGCCTGCGGCTGCCGGGCATGAGCCCTATCTTCCATTCATAATCGGTTCCGCCGCGCTGCGGGGGCGGCTCCGCGGGATCCGGCAGAATGTCCAGCAGCGGATGCCCGACGTAGGAACAGTTCACGCCGAGATTCTTGTAGATCTGCTCCTCGAAAGGGAGAATGACGATCATCCCTTTAAGCAGCCGCGCCAGCTTCTGCGCCCGGCCCGCCCGGCTGGCCCAAACCTGCGGGCTGATATAGTAGTAAGCCGGAATGTTGCGGTGTTTGGCGAGGCCCAGAATCTGGTGGTTGAACCCGTAAAAATCTATCGTGATAAGCGCCGCCGGGCTTTTTTCCTCCATATATTTGCGGATAAGCCCTATAAGCCGCATCCACAGAAAGAACTTGCTGACCGGCGCCGCGAAACCGGCCGCGCCGAGCCCGGCCAGATTATAAATGAATCTGTCCGACACCTTGCGCATCCGCTCGCCGCCGAGGCAGGCTATATTCAGTTCCGGATCCAGAATCTTAAGCTCTTTAATCAGGTTCGCGCCGTGCAGATCGCCCGACGGGTCGCCCGCTGAAATGAGAATGTTTTTCGTTGCAGGTATAATCTGTGCCATTAAGTTATTTCCCTATGTTTTCCAAAGTTTCCGTTATCACCATCTGAGTGGCTTTGCCGATGTCGGACACCATGCGCATGGGGCCCGGCGGCTCGGGATTCACGCTGCGCGAAATCTCGTAGCGTTTGAGCTGGTCGGTTATCTGCAAAGCCAATTCCAGGGCGATGCTGCCGCGCTCGCCGCTCGGCCAGGGGGTTTTCATGTGGTGGATGCAGTCAATGAAATGCAGCAGTTCCGCCTTGATCGGCTGAGTTTTGGTGAGCGGAGGATAGAGGACCTCCACGTCGCTCATGCTTTTTATCGTCGGCGCTTTTTTGCGGTAGAGCTTAACGCGCGCGTTCATGAAATCCACGGAGAGATAGCTATTCTCCTGATAAACGCGCATGTAGCGGCCCCGTTCCATGGACGCGCGGCTCGCCGTAACCTCGGCGACGCAGCCGTTTTTAAAGCGCATCCGGACGTTCGCAATATCTTCATGATCGCTGAAAATGCTCGCGCCGACCGCTTCGAAACCTTCTATTTCGGAATCCATCATGGTGTAAAGGAGATCAATGTCGTGAATCATCAGATCCAGCACCACGCCGATGGCGGACATGCGCGGGTCGTAAGGGCCGAGCCGTTCGATTACGATAAAGCGCGGATTCTTTATGTGCTTGAACGCTTCCGTGACCGCGGGATTAAACCGCTCGGAATGCCCCACCTGCAGAAGCACGTTCTTCTCTTTGGAGAAGGCCAGCATCTCGCGCGCCTCCTCCATGGTGGAAGCGATCGGTTTTTCAACCAAGCAGTGCACGCCGCGCGCCATGGCTTCCATGGCCATGCGCTTGTGCATTTCGGTTGGCACGGCCACTACTATGGCGTCAACCTGAGGCAGCAGGTCGCGGTAATTGGAATAAGCCACGCAGTTATAAGTCCACGCCAGCTCCTGGGATTTGATTATGTTCGAGTCGCATATGCCCACGAGCTCGACTTCCGGCATGGAAGCCAGAGTGCGGGAGTGGAACGTGCCGATTTTCCCCGCGCCGATTACGCCGAATTTTATTTTTTTGTTTTCTGCCATTTTTGTTTCCTTGTCTAATCTAGTTCTTGCATGGAGCCGGTTACCGCGGCTATGGCGATCGAATTTTTATCCGCCATTTTCAACACTTCTTCCAAATCGAAAACCATGGTTTTCCCGGCCTCGAACGCGAGCGCGCTCACGCCCGCCGCTATGGCCGACTCGATGGTTCCTTTCCCTATCACCGGCAGGTCAAAGCGCATGTCCTGCCGCGGCCTGGCGACTTTTACAACTACCGGTCCGCTGCTTTTCTTGCGGTTTTTATCGCCTGCCGCCACGGCGTCCTGGTAAAGCTTGCCCGCGCGCCGGATACATTCGTCCGTCCCTTCCATCGCTTCCAGCGCCAGCACCGACTTGTCGCACACCACGCAGGTGAGCCCCACGTCAACGGCGGACAGCGCCTTCGCTATTTCCCAGCCGAAGCGGATATTTTCCTTCTGCTTCGCGTCCGGTGCGGTTTTGGTCAGCACGCCGGGTTTTGCCAACAGATGTTCCAGATAAGTCGCAGTGCTGATAAGCTCTATCCCTTCCACCGCGAATTCTTCGCTCACCGCGGTGAAAATGGTTTCCGCACGCATGTCCTTAAGCCGCGCCAGTATCTTCGCGGCGCGCAGGTCCGGCCAGATTTGCGAAAATATCGAACCGTGTTTTATCAGGCCCGTCATCACCGCACGCCGCACGCCGTTTTCCTTAAGATAACCTAAAAGCGCCGATATCTGGCCCAGCCGGAAAATCTCCATCCTGGCGCTCAGCGGCTCAAGCTCGGCGGAAGCCACGTTTTTCAGGCCGGCGGTGTAAACGAGATCGCCGCGCCGTGCAGCCTCCCGCGCGAACAGCACGGGATATTTTCCGCCGCCGGCTATAAGCCCTATTTTATTCGGCATCTTCCGCGCTGTCCTGCTGTCGGGCTTTCATGCGCGAACGCATGATGCCGCGTTTCGAATTTTTGCAGAACTCCACCATTTCCCGCGCTTCCGGCGAAAGGTCGGCCGCGCTTAATTTGGCTATCGCTTCCTCAAGCCGCATGCCGCGCAGAAACAATTCCTTGAAAGTTTCGCGCACGCTTCTTATGCTCTCGCGGGAAATGCCGTTGCGTTTCATACCCACCAGATTCAAACCCACCAGTTTCGCGCGGTCGCCCTGCACCATGCAAAAAGGCGGAATGTCCTGGCCCGCCATGGAACCGGCGCCCAGCATGGCCATGCGCCCGATACGGCAGAACTGGTGCAGGCCCACGTGGCCCGAGATAACCGTGCTGTCGCCCACTTCCACGTGGCCCGAGAGGCCTGCGTAATTTACCATGATAATTTTATTGCCCAGCTGGCAGTCATGCCCGATGTGCGCGCAGGCCATGAACATGCACCCGCTGCCGATAACGGTTTCGCCGTGTTTTGGGCTGCCGCGGTGCAGGGTGACGCATTCGCGGATAATGTTTCCGTCGCCCATGGTGAGCTTGGTTTTCTGCCCGCTGTAGGAATAATCCTGCGGCGGCATGCCGATAAAGCAGGAAGCCGTCAGCTGGTTGTTTTTGCCCATGTTCGTAAATTCAATAACCGAGTGCGGGCCCACATAAGTGCCCGAGCCGATTGAAACTTCTTCGCCGATTACCGCGTAAGGCCCTATTTCGACGTCGGCATCAATTTTAGCGTTTGCATTCACTATAGCTGTTGGATGTATTTTTACCGCCATATTATCTCCTATTCGTTCTCCGCGCGCCGGGCAAACGCGTAAGTCATGTCCGCTTCCGCCACAACTTCACCGTTGACGAAAGCCTGCCCCCGCCCCTTGCCTATCCGGCCGAGGCGCATAATTTCAATAGCCAGCAGCAGCACATTTCCGGGTACTACCTGCTGGCGGAATTTCGCGTTGTCTATCCCCAAAAAATAAGCCATGCCGCCCCGGAACTCGTCTAGACTCATAACGGCGGCGGCGCAGGTTTGAGCCATGGATTCCAAAGTCATCACTCCGGGCATTACGGGATGGCCGGGGAAATGGCCTTGGAAACACGGTTCCGTGAGGGTGACGCATTTGCGGCCCACGGCGTATTTGCGCTCCTCGATAACCGACACCGCGTCCACCATCAGAAACGGATAGCGGTGCGGAATGGTGTTAAGCACTTCC
>JBAYFS010000149.1:0-5860 GCA_041667045.1 Elusimicrobiaceae bacterium
CCTACGCACCTACTCCGCGTGGACACGCGCCGTCAAAAGTAATGAAACGCTTGCCGGGAAAATCGCGGAAAAAACGGATATCGGGTGCGCGCTTTTCGCTTCCAATAGACACGTGCGCGGTTACGCGAGTCTGCTTTTTCATCGCGGCATTAATGAAAAAAAATCCCCCGAAGAAACTGCCGCGCTTATGGCGAAGTCCAACGCCTGCGCATCCGTTTATCTGGAAAGCGTCATCCCGTTTCCCGATATGCAACAATACACAAAAGCGGTAATCACTTACCGCGACGGTTCAACAACCGTCATCACGCCCTACTCAAAATAGACGAGATTCAAAAACTGCAAGTTGACGCGCGGGAAAACTATTGATTACCACATATTTGTGAATGTACGGCTCACGTGCCTTACGGCACTTTCCGTTTCGCGTAGTAGGCCCACATGACCGCTCGGATAATTCCGTAAACGCAAATTCGGCACCTTTATGTTATATGTGCGGTATCCCTATTTGTTCCTTCGATCTGGCTCGGACAGGTTGCGCCTCAGCAATCAATTGGTTTAGCCTCTCCCTTAAACAAAAGCTTTTTTTGGGATAGTCGTGACCCAATAAGCCTAGATACGATTGGGACGATGGACCCTGTAAAAAAACACCTACGTGCGTCATCCTACAAATAGGTTTGCGAAGGATTACAAAAAAGCGAGGGAATATAAAAAAACTCATTACCTATATATTTTTGTTGGCTTGTCCGGCCTTTTGCCTGGCCGGAGAGTCGCCCGCAAAAAAGCCGTACATCCTAACCTGCCGCACTTCAAATAAGGCAGTAGCCGCATATGCCGCGAGCCCGGAATTTGACGCCGACGTCCTTAAAGCGTTGGCGTTCGCCCGAATGCTTAATGTGGCAATGCCGCAAATTAAGATAAATATCGCAAACGAAACTCGGCTTAACGGCGATGCCCGTACTAAAAACACGATCAATATTATTGTTTTACCCGAAGATACGCCAGCCGGTGTTCGTGCCGTGATGTGTCATGAGCTGGGGCATCTCGTATCCAAAACGATATTTATGAGCCTTGCCCCTCGCGCCAAGCAATTTTTTCACTATAAGGATAATCCGCCAGAGCTGCCGCCGCCTGGCGCGTCAAAAGAAAACATCTCACGGTACAAAGCCATTACCTGGTTTATTGCGAATTATAGCTGGGCTTATGCCACTCACGGTGAATTATGTGCGGATGTCTTTATGGTTGCAGTAACCGGAGATCCGGGGGCATGCTCATCCCGTGATTTTAGAGTCATGGATCAGGACACTGCGAACGCAACATTTTCGATATATCCGCATCGAATTCTTAACCCTGTGCGCGCCTGGTTGTGGCAAAACAGGATAAAGGCTTTAGTTAATCCGTTGCAGCCGGAGGCGCTTGCGAAATTAACGCACAATCTAATAACGGTTTCAGCTTCGCAAATTGAAATAGGATATGATGCGTATGTCGCCACCAGCGAAAAGTATAAAGAAAATGGCAATAAATTGGTAAGAAATATGAATAAACAACTCATAAACATCCTGTCAAAGAACTGACACATTTGCAGGCAGATTAATTTGCACAAACAAAGCAGGTATGCAACGGCGAGGGACAAAACCCTCGCCGTTTTTTCGTCCCCCAGAGCAAAAATCTCCTCTCTTGCCATTCGGCCTCGGCCTTCAGATCGAATGACCGCTTTATAAAACCCCAGCATGATTTCATAAGCAACACATTTGCTTTTAACTTTGGCTGTTTGTGTGTGAAAACTCCGGGAAAATTAGTAAACTTACCCTTATTAAACGCCACACCGGGAAACATATGCCGAATGAAACCGCAAAAATGACGCCGCGCGCAGAAAAATTGATGGATTTATATTTGTCCGCCAAAAGCTCGGCGGATATAGAATTTCCCTACTGGTACACGCGCCGGTATATGGAACTGGACAATGAAATCCCGGTTGTCCGCCGGGCGCTTGCGCTTAAAGAGGCGTTTTCGCGCCTGACGCCGGTCATTTTCCCGGGCGAACTTATCGCCATGCAGAAAACCGCCTATTACAGGGGCTCTTTTCCCATGCCGTGGCTGTCGGAAAGCTATTTCATGGCAAAAGAAGACGAGCTGTACAAAGAAGCGCTCAAAAGCGGCGCATCCAGCGCGGACGAATATTCCAAATTCGGCTCGGGCGGAGGAAACGTAACACAAAGCTCCGGCAAAACAGTTTCCATAGCGGGAAAATTCGGCATGCGGCAGGAAGAAGTTCCGGCTTTGCTTAAACTGGCCAAACTATGGCAGGGCAAATCCGTTCAGGACGTGGCGTTGCGGTATGAGAAACTGGTTCCGGATTACGAAACAAAAGAGAACATAATGCGCGCCATAGTATGCATGTTCGATTCCGGCTACACGCTGCCGCAGGGCCGGGAAGTAATAAACTATTATTACCCGCTTCAGCACGGCTTTGACGGCATCATAAAAATCGCGCGCGAAATGGCCGACAAAACCGCCGGACGCGCCGACGGCGACGGCCTGACCGGCATGAACAGGCTTTACAACTATGAAGCCGTCATCCGCGCAATCGAAGGCGTGCAGAACTGGATTTTAAATTACGCCGGACAGGCCCGGCGGCTTGAAAAACTTTCAACGGACAAAAAACAGAAACTGGAATACCGCCAGCTGGCGCGGCGGCTGGAGAACATCGCGCATAAACCGCCGGCAAGTTTTCTTGAAGCAGTGCAGCTGTGCTGGACCATTCACATTGCGGCGTTAAACGAAGACGCCATCTCCGGCCTTTCCCCCGGACGCCTGGGACAGGTGCTTTATCCGTTTTACCGGCACGACATTGATTCCGGAGCGCTCACTCCCCGGCAGGCTCTGGAAATCCTGGAATGCCAGCGCATCAAATTCACCTGCATAGACTGTTTCGCCTCCGCCGGCGTGGTGGGCGGAGTGCTTTCAGGAAACACCTTCAACAATCTTTCCCTCGGCGGCCTGGCGGCGGACGGCGGCCCCGCCTGCAATGAACTGGAGGAACTGCTTATCGAGGCGGGAATGACCTGCAAATCAACCCAGCCGACGCTCTCGCTTCTTTACGACGACAAGCTCCCCGAGCCCTTTGTGCTCAAAGCCGCGGAGTGCGTGAAAACAGGCACCGGCTATCCCGCGTTCGTAAACAACAGAACGGCGATGAGTTTTCTGCTGGACCAGTACCGCGGCGAAGGCATGACCGTGAGGGAAGCCTCCGCGTGGGCCATCGGCGGCTGCCTGGAAACATCGCCGGGCTCATGGCTGGAACTTGAGTATAAAGGCAGGAAGTGGTCCATTCCCGGCGGCTCCGGCCAGCCGACAAGCGTGGGTGTACACTTCATATCTCTGCCGAAAATTCTCGAGCTTGTTCTTAACAACGGGTTCGACGCACGCGCGCGGCTGCAGGTTTTCAAGCCGCACGGCTGCAAACTGGGAACTTATGAGGAGTTGTGGCGCGCGTTCCGCAACAATATGTCAAAAGCCGTGGAGGTGCTGGCGCTCTGCAACAACATCGAACACGACGTGTGGCGCAAAAACAATACGGCCGTTTTCAACGCACTGCTGAAACCGGACTGCCTGGCTAAAGGACACCTCATAAACGAACTGGGATACCGCTATAACGCCACCTATAATATAGAGAGCACAGGCACCGTTAATCTGGTGAACAGCCTGTCCGCGCTCAAAAAACTTGTTTACGATGATAAAAAATATTCCTTAGCCGAAATGAAACAGGCGCTCGCGGAAAATTTCGGTTATCTGCCTGCGCAGGAAGTGAATTCCTATTCGCTGGCGGAACAGAAAAAGAAAGCGGGCGCGGACAAATACGCTGAAATCCACAGCAACTGCCTACGCGCCCCGAAATACGGCAACGCAGACGAGTACGCGGACTCCGTGCTGAAAGAATGGGAGACCTGGTTCACCGGAGAATGCCGCGGATACGAGTCGCTGTACGGATTTAAAATGTACGCCTGCCAGATCTCGGTCTCCACGCACGGAGCCATGGGCGCCGCCACCGGCGCGACGCCAGACGGACGGCTTGCCGGCACAACTTTCGCGGACGGCTCCATGTCCGCCTATCCCGGCACGGACAAAAACGGCCCGTTCGCGCTTTTCGAATCCGCGGCCTGCTGGGACCACGCGCAGTCGCAAAACTCGCAAATGAACATCAAACTGCATCCCTCGGCGGTGGCGGGCAAATGCGGCGCGAAGAAACTTGCGGAACTCACGCGCGCCTACATGCGCAAGGGCGGCTTCCACGTCCAGTACAACATTGTGGATTCGCAGACCCTGCGTGACGCGCAGCTGCACCCGGAAAACTACCGCGAACTATTAGTGCGCGTGGCGGGATTTACGCAGTACTGGGTTGAAATAAGCAAACCGATTCAGGACGAAATTATCGCCCGCACGGAATATAAGGACGCTTGATATGGAAAAAACACACAGAGCCTGCCGCAATTTCGCGCCGGTTGATACAACCTGCGGGATCTGCGTTCTCACAGGAGAACGGTTTGGCGCGGACGAGTCCGCCTGCCGGAAAATGACCCCGCTACCCAGATGCGCGAGCTGCGCCAACTTTTCAGGGGAGCAAAGCGTTTGCCAGGCCTCCAAAACGGGATTCATGGCTTTCGCCGATATGAGCGCGCTCAACTGCCCGGATTACTCGGCAAAAAAATGACCGCGCAAGAACCGCTGCTTTTCGACATACAAGGCTATTGCCTGCACGACGGGCCGGGTATCCGGACCGCCCTGTTTTTCTCGGGCTGCCCGCTCAGCTGCTTCTGGTGCGCCAACCCCGAAGGCCAGCTGGCGCAGAGAAGGCTTTTTTACCGCGAGGCCCTGTGCGGCTGCGAAAAACAGGATTGCGTTCCCTCCTGCGCTTGCGGCGCGATAGCGTCCCGCGGCGGCAAAATAAGAATAGACCGAGAAAAGTGCGGCCCTTGCACCGCTTTTCCCTGCTCAGCCTCCTGCCGCCACAATGCGCTTGAAGTGTTGGGCCGCCGCTACAGCCTTGAGGAACTTTTTAAAATTCTCAGGCGGGACAGTTTCTATTGGGGCAAGGACGGCGGGGTAACCCTGACCGGCGGCGAGCCGCTGGCGCAGTATGAATCAGTCCGCGCCATACTGGAATTCTGCGGGGACAACGGCTTCCACACCGTTTTGGAGTCTTCCTGTTACGCGGAACTGGAAATATTTCTGTCCGTGGCGAAAAAAGCCGACTGGCTTTTCGCCGACATCAAGCATATGGATTCCAGAGAGCATCTCAGGGCAACCGGAACGGGCAACGAAAAAATATTAGCCAATATCGCGACGCTGGCAAAATCCGGATGGGCAGGCCGGCTGGTCGTGCGACTGCCCGTCATCCCGGGCTACAACAACTCGGCCAAGAACATCACGGACACGGCGGAATTCATGGCGGCGGCGGGGCTCGGAGAGATAAACCTACTGCCCTACCACGGACTGGGCGAATCAAAATATAAAAATCTCGGCCTGGAGCATGAATGGGTGGGAACGCAGCCGCCTTCCGCTGAAGAATTGCGGAGGGCAGCCGGCATTTTCGAAAGCCGCGCGATCGCGTGTTTCATAGGAAGCGACACGCCGTTTTGATATCCCGAGCCAATAGGCCCTTGACACAAAACCGTTTGAATCTTACACTTGTTGTATACTGCACAGTCTAAGGAGAAATGATGATGATAAAGCGAATGGCAATTCTGGCGGTCGCGCTGGCAGCCGCAGGCGCCGCGGCAACAGCTCAGGATTTCGATTTCAAGGGAGTGTCCTCTAGTAAAGTTAAGTCGCTGAAGGAAAAAACATCCCGCATGGCGCGTTTTGC
>JBAYFS010000150.1:0-5693 GCA_041667045.1 Elusimicrobiaceae bacterium
ACGACAATAGCGCAGACCGCCTCCAGCTTCGGCGCAAGGTAGGACACCGCGGGGGTCGGCACTACGCCCACGTCCCAGACGCGGCAGCCGGCGGCGGCTATGCCGCGCACTAGCCAGTCCGTTATATCGCGGCCGGAATCGCGGGAATCGCGACCGATTAGCACCAGCGGAATCCGGTTGCTGGCGTCCGACGAAGGGCAGAACGCGCCCGGTTCCTTCAAAACTTCCTTCACCGCGACATAACCGGCTTTAACCACGAAATCTTCAACAAGCGGAAACTCGCGCGCCAACCCCCTTATACCGTCGGTTCCGAAAAGTTTCATTTGTTTTCCGCCTTTCCGGCTTTCGCCACGGGCGCTTTTTCCGCGCCGGGCACTTTAAGATCTGCGCCAGAGTTCTCGTCTTCCAGTTCCGAACCGTCCTCGGTCTGAGCCTCGCCAGCTTCAAGGGCCGCCTCGTCACAGGCCTTTTCCTTGTCCGCCGCTTCGTCCGCGGGTTCGGCGGGCTGTTCTGGATTCTCTTTCCGCTCGGCCAGCACGGCGTCGGGATTATCTATCAGCATGGTGATTTCGTCGGCCTCAAGCACTTCCCGCTCGATAAGCCATTTGCTTAAAGCGTCAAGAGTTTTGCGGTTTTCGCTTAAAATATGCCGCACGCGCCGGTGGCATTCGTCCACAATGCTCTTGACCTCGGAGTCAATGAGTTTTGCGGTGTCTTCCGAATACTGGCGCTGGCGGGCCAGATCGCGGCCCAAAAACACTTCGCCTTCCTCTTTTTGCAGAGCCATCGGGCCGATTTTAACGCTCATGCCCCATTCCGCCACCATGCGGTGCGCGTAAGCGGAAACTTTGGAAATATCGTCGGCGGCTCCGGAAGTTATTTCATTAAAAACCAGTTCCTCGGCGGCGCGCCCGCCCAGGAGAATGCAAAGCCGGTTTTCCAGCTCGGTTTTGGAGGTCAGGTATTTATCCTCCTCCGGCAGCTGCAAAGTGTAACCCAGCGCGGGGCCGCGCGACACAATGGACACTTTATGCACCGGATCGGTATTCTCAAGCTTTTTCGCCACAAGAGTATGCCCGCTTTCATGGTAGGCGATAATCCTTTTCTCGGCGTCGCTTATCACCCGGCTCTTGCGCTGGGGCCCGGCGATAACGCGCTCGATGGCTTCCTGAAAATGGCTTAACTGCACGGTTTTCCTGTCACCGCGCGCGGCTAAAAGCGCCGCCTCGTTGGCGACATTCGCCAGATCCGCGCCGACAAAACCCGGCGTCTGCTTGGCTATCACGCTTAAATCCACATCCTTGTCCAGCTTTATCTTGTGGGAATGGACTTTCAGGATTGCCAGCCGGCCCTTAACATCCGGCACCGGCACGTTTACATGCCTGTCGAACCGTCCGGGACGCATCAAAGCGGGGTCAAGCACGTCGGGCCGGTTGGTGGAGCCGATAAGGATAATCCCTTCGTTCGACTCGAAACCGTCCAGCTCGATTAACAGCTGGTTGAGGGTCTGCTCCCGTTCGTCATGTCCGCCGCCAATGCCGGCGAAACGGCGTCTGCCCACCGCGTCGAGTTCGTCTATGAATAAAATGGACGGAGCGTTCTTCTTGGCCTGCTCGAACAGATCGCGCACGCGCGACGCGCCCACACCGACGAACATTTCCACAAATTCCGAACCTGACGAACTGAAAAACGCCACTTTTGCTTCGCCCGCCACCGCTTTGGCCAACAGCGTTTTGCCGGTTCCCGGCACGCCGTACAAAAGCACGCCCTTGGGCAGTTTGCCGCCCAGTTTGCGGAATTTCTTGGGATCCTTCAGGAAGGCTATGACGTCCTCAAGCTCTTCTTTCGCCTCGTCGCAGCCGGCAACGTCCTTAAAAGTTATCTGCTGCTTGGTGCCGTCCTGCTTTTTGGCCCGGGACCGCGCGAAACTCATAGCCTGCTTCCCGCCGCCAGCCTGCCGCATGAACAGAAACCACCACAGGAAAATGAACAGCACAATCCACCCTACGTTAAGCAGAATGGTGGTTATCCAGCTTTTGTCGGCGGTTCCCTCAAACTTCACGCCGGCGGTTTCCAGATCGCCCACGAGTTTGTCATCCGGAACGGGCAGGGTGCGGAATTTTTTAACCGCGCCCTCTTTCAGCATGCCAGAAATCAGCTCCGGGCTTATTTTAACCGTTTCCACTTTCCCGGCTTTAACCTCGGTTTTGAACTCGGAATATGGGATATCCTTCTCCGTGCCGGAGGTTTGCATCCGCTGATAAACTAAAAGAAGCAAAAGGATAGCGCCCATCCACACTATCATCTGGACAATAGGGTTCGGTTTATTTCTGTTTATTTGCTTTGGAAACATAATTTACTCTTTGATTTTCGACGGTTTCAACACGCCGATATAGGGGAGGTTTCTGTAAATCTCCCAATAGTCAAGCCCGTAGCCGACTACGAATTCGTTGCCTACCACAAAACCGGTATATTTTATGGGCACTTCCACGGTGCGGCTTTCCTTCTTGTCCAAAAGCGTGCAGACGGCAAGGGAACGCGGCCTTCTGGTCTGAAAGTTTTCGAGGAGATAATGCATGGTAAGGCCGCTGTCCACAATGTCTTCAACAATGATGACATCCTTGCCTTCGATGCTTTCGCGCAAGTCCAGCATAAGCCTTACGATGCCGGTGGATTTAGTCCCGGCGTAAGACGAGGGAGCGATGAAATCCAGTTTGCAGTCCACCTCAATGTTCTGCATCAGGTCGGACAGAAAGAGTATGCATCCCCGCAGAACACCGATAAGGGTTGGCGTGCGGCCGGCATAGTCTTTTGAGATTAACTTTCCAAGCTCAGCGACACGCGTTTTAATCTGTTCGCGTGTGATTAACGTCTTTTCCAAATCCGGATGAAGTTCGTTCGACAAGCGCGCCTCCGAAGGATATATACTATATACATAATATATTTTTCCTTCTGCCGAAGTCAAACCGGCGAACGGAACAGGCAAGGTTAATGTGCCCCGGCTAACCGGCAATAACGGCGGCGCCGCGCGCGGGCAGGCGCAGCCTTACGGGTTTTCCCCCGCCATACCCGCCGGTATCGTTCAGAACGTCTCGGGCCGGGCCGGAAAAAACAGCCGGAAGCTCTATTTCAGCCAAACCGTCCCCCGCGTTAAAGGCGCAGATAACGGTTTCACCCTTATATGAGCGTGAAAACACAAAAACCGCTTTTTCATCATCAACCAGCAAGGTCTTGTAATCGCCCAGCCTCAGCGGCGTGAGTGTGTTTCGCAGGGAAATCAGTTTCTTATAAAACGCCAGCAGTTCCTTATCCGGAGCGACCCGGTCTGCCTCGGCGCGAAAGGTCTGGTCGGGATTGCGGGCCTCGTCCGCATATTTCACATCGTCCCAAAGCATGGGTTTGCGGCAGTCTGGATCGTTGGCGCCCCACATGCCGACCTCATCGCCGTAATAAATCATCGGCGCGCCCGGATAAGTGAATTGAAACGCCGCCGCCAGTTTCTGAGTTTGGATTTCCGCCGGACCAGGCTTTCCGGTTTTAAATTCAGGGTTGGAGCCTTTCGACACGTCATAATACTTTCCCCACTGGCGGATGCCAGTGCCGAGATTGCGGTTAAGAATGCGGGAGGATACGCGGGCCGAATCGTGGCTGTCCAGCAGATTCTGCTGAACCAGCGCAGAATCGCCCGGGAAAATGGCACGCAGGTCCGCCAGCAGTTTATCGAATTCGGACGCTTTTATCCTGTTTTTGCCGCCGAACAGAAATTCCGAAACCGCGAACGTGAAATTATAATTCATGACAGCGTCGAACTCGTCTCCGGAGCAATAGGGCTTCACCACGTCCGGCGGATCAACCACTTCCGCCACGAGATAGGCTTCCGGGTTAATGGCTTTTACGTGTTTGCGCCACGCTTTCCAAAACGGATGCCGGATACAAAACGCCACGTAAAGACGCCAGCCGTCTATGCCGTCGGAAACGTTGCCGCCGGGGCTGAGCCACCTGCGGGTGCAGTCAAAAATATACTTGCGGGGACCGGCGGTCGTGCCGTTTTCGTCCTGCCGCAATTCCGGCAGTTCAGGCACGCCGTACCAGCCGTTATAGGCGAATTTCGTGCCCGCGGCGGGATTGTCCCAGGACGTTATGTGGAACCAGTCTTTATACTTCGATTTTTCGCCGTTTTTCTTCACATCCTCAAAAGGCCAGCTTTTCACGCCCATATGGTTGAAAACGCCGTCAAAAATTACTTTCATGTCCCGCGCGTGGGCTTCCTTTATAAGGCGCAGGACCAGCCTGTCTGCGGCGGTCCATTGCCAGCGCGCCGGAACGGAAGGATCTTCGGCGGCGATTATTTTGCGGTCGCCTTCGGGATCCGGCCCGAAATCAGGGTCAATGTGGTGATAGGTCATGCCGTCATATTTATGGCTTGAAGGCGCGGCGAATACGGGATTAAGATAAATGGCGTTTACGCCCAGTTCGCGCAGATAATCAAGCTTGTCAATCACGCCTTGCAAATCGCCGCCGTACCGCCGGCGCTGGATATTGAACCAGAGGTCTTTTCCGTTGGCTTTTTCATAAGGTTGCAATTCGTACCAGTCCGCCCCCCAGGGATGAATCTGCCAGCCGGAAATATCGTCATGAGGCCAGGCTCCGATCAGGCTCCCCGCCTTCGGATCGTTTGCCCTGTCGCCGTTGCGAAACCGTTCCGGAAATATCTGGTACCAGACCGCGCTTTTCGCCCATTGGGGAACAAAATCCTTCTTCATACTCCCAGTCTCCTTGCAAAAACCATTGTTTGCCGTAAATATCGAAATCATGCAGGATAAAAGTACTACATTTCCACATTTCATAAATATTTCCTCCATCTTTAATACAAAATAGCAAAATTGCAGCCTCGCAAGCCCGCTCCCCGGAAATATCACAGTTCCCCGCGTAGGTATTAGGGCCTATGCCGCGGTAGTCCATAAGACACTGTACGGATAAGCGAACATGCGCTAGAATAATGCATAGCACACGAAATTTTGTGTTTAAAAAAGGAGAGAACAATGAAAAAAATACTTGGCATAGCCGTGATGGCGCTGATGGTTATCCCTGCGATGGCCGCAGGCAAGACTCCCGCAAAAACCAGAATGACGGTTGATGATTACACTATCATACGGAAGTTTCAAATGTTGGAAAAAACATACAAATCGTATACTCCAGTCACCAAAGCGAATTTCCCCATGGGAACTTTCAAAATTGATAAGGGCTATGCGGTAAAAGGTGATACCCTCAAAGAAACCGCGCCATGCAAGTTAACATTTGCAAAAGCAAAAATTGACGCAGGGATTGGAATTACTGAAGAAGTCCCGACCCTTGTTTATACAGAAAATAACTACACCAGCAAAGCCATTGTCGGTGAAGACGGCGCATCCGGCATGTTTTTTACGTTTAATGGCATGTCAATATCCTTTGCACGTGATACGGCAAGCTCAAAAATCATAGTGAGATATGTAGGGAAAGGCTATGTGGAGTACGCCCTTCTTTCTCCGGAAGAAAGTTCAAAATAATAATACGTCTAAAAGCCGGAGGGAGATTCCCCTCCGGCTTTTTTATTGCCAAAAAAAGCGACTCAGACTCGCTTCAAAGCCTCGGAAGTTTATAAATGAAAATTGAAGTGCCCGCCACATAATCCGGTGAAAGCGGGTTTTTCAGCC
>JBAYFS010000151.1:0-5688 GCA_041667045.1 Elusimicrobiaceae bacterium
TTCCACTCTGCCCGTGGCAACGGTGCCGCGTCCGGTGATGCTGAACACGTCTTCCACGGCCATAAGGAAGGGTTTGTCGGTTTCGCGCTTGGGTTCGGGAATTGACGAGTCAAGGGCTTCAAGAAGCTTCTTGATAGCGCCTTCGCCGATATCGGACGGATCGCCTTCAATCGCTTTAAGCGCGCTGCCGCGGATGATGGGCACATTGTCGCCGTCAAATTTATATTTATTGAGCAGTTCGCGGATATCCATTTCCACGAGGTCAAGGAGTTCCGGATCATCCACGATGTCAACCTTATTAAGGAAAACAACGAGTTTGGGAACGTTAACCTGGTGGGCAAGCAGAACGTGCTCGCGGGTCTGGGGCATGGGTCCGTCAGCCGCGCTGACTACCAGAATCGCGCCGTCCATCTGGGCCGCGCCGGTGATCATGTTCTTGATGTAGTCGGCGTGTCCGGGACAGTCGATATGCGCGTAATGGCGCTTATCGGTTTCGTATTCGACGTGTGACACGGCGACAGTCAGAATTTTTGACGCGTCGCGCACTACGCCGCCCTTGGCGATGTCGGCATAAGACATTTCTTTGGACTTGCCTTCTTTCGCAAGGACCTTTGTGAGGGCCTGGGTAAGACTGGTCTTACCGTGGTCAACGTGACCGATTGTACCCACGTTTACATGGGGTTTTTTGCGATCAAACTTCTCTTTAGCCATTTTGTATCCTCCGATTTCCTTCCTGCTGTTTTTTCGAGTATCGCTGAAAATTCAAAAGCTGGGGATGGGAATCGAACCCACGACCTTCTCCTTACCATGGAGATGCTCTACCAGCTGAGCTACCCCAGCGATTACATATTTGTCCGGCGTTTACGTCCGCGCTAAAATCTGGAGCGGGCGATGGGAATCGAACCCACGTAACGAGCTTGGAAGGCTCGTGTTCTACCATTGAACTACGCCCGCGAACGGAATGTCCTTTTCCGCGACAGCAAATATTATAACAAAATTTGCCGCCGCTTGTTAATTCCGCGCAGGCAGTGCGGTTAAAAAGCGGCTCGTTACTCGGGAAATTTCACAAGGCGCGGGTGGGAATCGAACCCACGCAATAGAAGTTTTGCAGACTTCCGCCTTTCCACTTGGCCACCGCGCCATTACTGCTATCTAAGTTATTCTATAAAAATTAGAAAGATTTTTCCATACTATTCTTGGGCCTCGCGGAGATATCAGCCAGACCGCCCCTCCGTAATAGAGTTCTGGGCGCATGCGCAATCCTGTCATTTAATATACCCAGTAGCCAATGACAGCCAAAGCGATTTATGTTAACGTATATCTCAGATGGGGAAACGATGCCAGCAATCCGAACGTAGACATCCCCATATACCATGGAAACCTTACGGCAGAAAGGAAAAAACAGAACCTGTAACGGCAGCCGTACGCACAGGCGTACCGGTAAAATTTAAGGAGGCGGCATGAGCAAAACAATTGGCATTTTAACCGGCGGAGGAGACTGCCCAGGGCTTAACGCGGTGGTGCGAGCGGCGGCGAAAACGGCTTTGCGCCTAGGCTGGAAAGTTATAGGATTTCAGGACGGCTACGCCGGACTCGTGGAAAACCGTTACCTTAATTTAGACGATAACGCCGTTTCCGGCATTCTCACCCGCGGCGGCACGATTTTGGGAACGAGCAATATCGCAAATCCCTTTGCCTACACAATTCCGCCGTTCGGCTCGCCGGAGAAACCCGCGGATATGTCGGAAAAAACACGGACCGTCGTAAAAGAGCACGGTCTTGACGCTTTAATCGCCATCGGCGGCGACGGCACGCTTTCCATCGGCCTGAAACTTTCCGAAATAGGACTACCCGTGGTAGGCGTTCCCAAAACCATAGACAACGATTTAGCCGCCACCGACGTGACCTTCGGGTTCGACTCCGCATTAGCCGTAGCCACCGACGCGGTGGACAAGCTGCACACCACCGCCGAGTCGCATCACCGCGTGATGATTCTGGAAACCATGGGCCGTTACGCGGGCTGGATCGCGCTGCGCTCCGGCATAGCCGGCGGAGGCGACGTTATTCTGCTGCCCGAAATACCCTATACCGACGAAGAAGTCTGCAAAGCTATACAGCGCCGCGTGCGGCGCGGCAAGCATTTCAGTATCGTAGTGGTGGCGGAAGGCGCGGTGCATGAAGGCGGCGAACTGACGGTGCGCGAAACGGTCAAAGGCTCGCCAGACCCGCTGCGGCTTGGCGGCATAGGATACAAAGTGGCACAGGCCATCGAAACCGGCTGCGGCGCGTCCACCCGCGTTGTCGTGCTGGGGCATTTGCAGAGAGGCGGCACGCCCACCGCTCATGACCGCTGGCTCGCTTCGCGGTTCGGCCACCACGCCGTGGAACTCATCAGCCAGGGAAAAACCGGACACATGGTCTCTCTAAACGGAACGGAAATAACCGCCGTACCGATTGCCGACGCGGTGAAAAAACTGCGCCGCGTTTCGCCGGACAGTTCGGAAGTGCGCCTCGCCTCAGCCACCGGCGTAAGCTTCGGCAGCCCGACCTGCTGTTAAACCCGAATTGTGTAATAGATAGCTCGGACCGAGACGGGGGATGGCGCGGACAGTGCGACGTAAAATTTGGAGCAAATAGCTGTGCCTATTGGCGAGAAATTTTGCAAAGAAATTTCCCGCCAGCCGTCGTCGAATCCCGCTACGCTATTGCACAATTCGGGTTAAATAAAAGTGGGGTTTCGCGCGATTTTAAAGGGGTTTCTCGTAGAGAAACCCCTTTAAGTTTTATTTCACGAAGAAAAGACTCAGCTGCGGCACATAGGTAACCACGGCAAGCGCAACCAACAGCATAAGCCAGAATTTGAAAACCGCGCCGTAAATGGTTACCAGCGGTTTCTCAAAACGCCGATTCGCAAGAAACAGATTAAGCCCGAACGGCGGGGTCATATACCCTATTTCCAGGTTCAGAAGGAAAATTATCCCCAGATGCACGGGGTCAATGCCGTATTGTGCGGCTACGGGCGCGATTATGGGCACCACAATGATAATCGCCGAGAAAATCTCGATCATGTTAACAACTAGCAAAAAAGCATTCAGAATCAGCAGAAAAACAATCTTGCTCTGCACGAAAGAATGCAGCCAGGCAAACAGCCTGGAAGGGACTTCGGCGTCAACCAGATAGTTGGTCAGCCCCAGCGCGGTGCCAAGCACCAGGAAAATCGCACCCACCAAAATCATGCTTCTGGCGATAACGCCCGGCAGATCCTTGAAGAAATCAAGCTCGCGGTAAATGAAAACTTCGGTTACGATAACGTAAAACGCCATCACTGTGGCGGCTTCGGTGGCGGTGAAAAACCCGCCGTAAATCCCGCCTATTACGAGAAAGGGCAGCGGAATTTCCCATATCGCTTCCCGCACCGCGGTTTTCAGTTCTTTCCACTCAAACGGCGTGCTTTTCACACCAGCTTTTTTCCCCACGTACAAGGCGTAACAGATCAGCATAATCAGCAGAAGCACGCCGGGCACGAACCCCGCCGTGAACAGTTTGTCTATACTTACACCGGCCACCAGCCCGTAGAGAATTATAGGCAGGCTGGGCGGAAACAGCAGGCCCAGACTGCCCGTGGTGCTTAATAAACCCAAGTTGAAACTTTCGGGATAGCCGTTCGCTTTCAGCATGGGGTAAAGCAAACCGCCCAGCGCGATAATCGTTACGCCGGACGCGCCGGTGAATGCCGTGAACAAAGCCGCCGACACCAAAGCCGCCGCCGCCAAACCGCCCGGCATAAAACCGAACAGGGCGCGCGCCAGATTAAGCATCCGTTTCGGTGAATTGCTTTCCGCCAGCACATAGCCCGCAAAAGTGAACAGCGGAATGGCGATTAAAGCGGGCAGGCTGGCCAGGCGCATCATCTCGACTATCACGGCGGAAGAGTCAATATCCGCCGTTTTAAACGCATACATCGCCCCGCCGGCTATCAGCGCGTAAATGGGAACGCCGGCAAGCGCGGCGACAACTAAAATCAGGGTGATTATTATAGCCATGTCACGCGTCCGCTCCGGAGCACACGCGCCAGATGTTAAGCGCGCTGTGCAAAATCACCAGAGCGAACCCGATGGGCAAAATGGCCTCGCACCACGCGGCGGGCACGCCGAACGAGCCGATGGAAAACAACTCCGAACCGGACTGCCGTTCCATCGCCACGAACTTAAGCGCCGCCTGGCACAAAAACCCAGCAAGCACCGCCGAAACGGCATAACCCGCGCAAGCCGCTATTTTCGAGCTTTTGCCTTTGAAAATTTTAGCCGCCAGATCCAGCGAGAAATGTTTGCTTTCGCGCGCCGCCAACGCCGCGCCGATGAACCCGGCCCACAGGGTGCAGTAACGCAGCAACGGGTCCATCCACAAAATGCCTTTGGAAAAACCGAGCCGCAAGACCACCTGCAGAAACGACCCCCCTATCATGGCGAACAGCAGCGCCGCGAGCGCCGCCTTCTCGGCGGTCACGAGATAGTTTTCCGCGGTAAAAACCAGCGCGGATATTTTTTTCATTTCTTGTCCGGAGCGGTTTTTTTGCCGCCGTTTTTCCGGTAATCCGCCAAAGCGGTTTCCACTTCCTTTAAAAGCTCCGAAGAATAAAGACGCCCGACCAGCGACTGGCGCGCGTTCGCGCCCATTTTTTCAAACTGGGCCACAGCCGCCGGAGAAGCGGGACTGGTTACCTTTATGCCTTTGCTTTTTAGCGTGGCGACGGACGATTCATTGTCTTTGCGCGCGTTTTCGGTAAGCTGGCGGAAATATTTCTTGCCCAGTTCGGTCAGCGTTTTCTGCTGGTCGGCATTGAGCTTGTCGAACTGTTTTTGGTAAATCAGCACCGCGCCTTCCGCGTTCGCTATGGAAAGATCGAACATGTACTTCGTCTTGGTAAACCACTGCAAGGCTATCATGGCGAGCGGAGTCGAGTAAACGCCGTTTATCAGCCCGGTCTGCAAAGACGACATTACATCCGCCACGGACAGCGGAATCGGCGAAATGCCGATAGCCTTAAACGCCGCCTCGGCGGTGGGATCTCCTTCCCAGGTCCACATTTTCACGTTTTTCAAATCGGTGTCCTTAGTTACCGGCACATCGGTGTAAAGATACGCGAACCCCACTTCGGCCCAGCCCAGCACGACATAGCCGCCGTCCTGGAACATTTTTCTGAACCGGTCGTCGAATTTGGCCAGCACGTAATCAATTTCGCCGTAGTTTTTGAATAGAAAGGGAGAATCCATCACGCGCACAGCGGGTGCGATCTCGCCCAGCCCCACCCCGGTGAACGCGCCGGCATGGAGCTGTCCGAGCCTGATTTTCCTTATGACGTCCTTTTCGTCGCCCTGCACGCCGCCGGCGTAAATTTTAAACGTGACTTCGCCTTTCGTTTCCTTTTTGACTGCGTCCGCGTACTGCTCCATGGCGTTCATCCACGCCGTTCCGCGCGGCGCCAGGCAGGCGAATTTTATGTTCGTTTCCGCGAAAACCGCCGGGGCCGAAACCAAAACGGCCAAAGCGACAGCGAAAACCTGCTTAAAAAAGTTCATTGCGTTTCTCCTTGAGTTTAACAGCCTTCTGTTTAACCGCCGCGTTTATCAAAGCCTGTTCCGGCAGGCCGTCTTCCTGAGCGAGGATTTCTTCTATCATCCGGTCAAA
>JBAYFS010000152.1:0-5684 GCA_041667045.1 Elusimicrobiaceae bacterium
ATTGACTGCTGTTTCTTCTGGAACTGAAGTTTTCTCTATTGTATGCACGGAAGTTCCCCTATAATGTATTTGCAAAATATGCCGTTTTTTCAATAGCGGTAGTGATATCAATTTTCTCCAGATACACGCCCTCGCCCACGGTGATATTGGCCGGCGCGAAATTGACTATGCCTTTGACGCCCGCCGTTACCAGCAAATCGGCGGTTTTCTGCGCGTAGCTTGCCGGCACCGCTATTATTCCCAATACAATGTTCTGCTCTTTCGCCACCTGGGCAAGCGAGTCTATGTGATAGCATTTGCAACCGGAAATAACGCGGTCTATTTTCTCCGGATCGGAATCAAACGCCGCCACAATAGATATGTTCGGCCTGCGTTTTGTGAAATACGCGAGCACGGCGCGCCCCAGATTGCCCACGCCAACCATCGCGACATTTACTTTTCTGGGAATCAGCTTGAGTTCAATATCATCCAGAAACTCTTTTATCGGATAACCTTTTTGCGGCCGTCCGTTCACATGCAGGAGCATGATATCCCTTCGCACCTGTTCCGGTGAAATATCCGCCGCGGCGGCGAGCTCATGCGAAAAAACATTTTCCTTGCCAGCGTCGCGCGCGTCAAGCAAAAACTGGCGATACCTTAAAAACCTTTCCACTTCCCTGCAGGAGATTTTATCTTGCATGTTAGTCCTTGGTTTCTTTCGCGTTAATAAAGCGACACAGGGAAGAGTGCGAAAAGAAAGCCTTTGTTAATTTCGTAACGTACACTGATATTATACATCATCTTCACATAATTTTCCATACCAGTTTCGCTAAATATGCAGAAGAAATCCGACAGTATTATGCAGGAGAGCTTGAGTTTTACTGATTTCACAAGCAGACAACATTTTTACGTTAAATTTATAACATATCTGTCTTAGGCCATTGGACCCAGACCGGACCAGCAGTTCTTCCCAAAAAACAGGAATTATTGTAATATATACATATATTTCCAAATTATAAGGGGTGCGACAATGAAAACAGCGGTTAAAACCAACACAGATTACAAGGTTAAGGACATTTCCCTAGCCGAATGGGGCAGAAAGGAAATAGAAGTAGCCGAGCATGAAATGCCGGGCCTTATGGCGATCCGGGCAAAATATGCCGCCCAAAAACCTCTTAAAGGCGCGCGAGTCATGGGGTCCCTACACATGACGATACAGACCGCGGTTTTAATTGAAACCTTAAAAACGCTTGGCGCCGAAGTGCGCTGGGCAAGCTGCAACATTTTCTCAACCCAGGACCACGCCGCCGCCGCCATCGCGCAGGCGGGCATTCCCGTTTTCGCCTGGAAAGGCGAAACCCTGTCCGAATACTGGTGGTGCACTTCCCGCGCTCTTGATTTCAACAGCAAAGGCCCCAACCTGATAGTTGATGACGGAGGCGACGCCACTCTAATGGTGCACCTCGGAGTGCGCGCGGAAAAAGATCCCTCGGCGCTCGACTATACCGCCTCCTGCGAAGACGAAGCGGAACTTTTAAAATTCCTTAAAAAGGAATTGAAAACAAGCCACGGCAGATGGACCGCCATGGCGAAAGAGATAAAAGGCGTTTCCGAAGAAACAACGACCGGGGTTCACCGCCTTTACCAGATGCTTGAAGAAGGGAAACTGCTGTTTCCCGCGATTAACGTGAACGATTCCGTCACCAAATCAAAATTCGACAATCTCTACGGCTGCCGCGAATCCCTGGCGGACGGCATTAAAAGAGCGACCGACGTTATGGTCGCC
Source organism: Elusimicrobiaceae bacterium (assembly GCA_041667045.1). GTDB lineage: Bacteria > Elusimicrobiota > Elusimicrobia > Elusimicrobiales > Elusimicrobiaceae > JAQVSV01. Next base: position 1,766 of record JBAYFS010000152.1, read on the forward strand.
GGCAAAGTAACCGTTATCTGCGGCTACGGCGATGTGGGAAAAGGCTGCGCGAAAGCGATGCGCGGATTAGGTGCGCGCGTCGTCATTACCGAAATAGACCCCATCTGCGCCCTGCAGGCCGCCATGGAAGGCTTTCAGGTCACCACGATTGAAGACACGCTGGGCGAAGGCGATATCTATGTGACAACCACCGGCAACCGCGATATTATCCGCCTTGAGCACATGCTCAAGATGAAAGATCAGGCGATTGTGTGCAATATCGGGCATTTCGACAACGAAATACAGGTTTCAAAACTGGAAACCGCCAAAGGCGTGAAGAAACTGAACATCAAACCGCAGGTTGACAAATATACCATGCCAAACGGCAATGCCATTTATCTGCTGGCGGAAGGACGGCTGGTGAATCTGGGCTGCGCGACTGGACACCCCTCGTTCGTCATGAGCAATTCATTTTCGAACCAGACGCTCGCCCAGCTGGATCTGTGGACAAAAGATTACAAGATAGGAGTTTACCGCCTTCCCAAAGTGCTCGACGAGGAAGTTGCGCGCCTTCACCTGGAAAAAATCGGCGTAAAACTCACAAAACTGACTCCGGATCAGGCCAAATACATCGGAGTTGACGCCAACGGCCCCTACAAACCGGAACATTACCGGTATTAAAACTTAGCAAACGGACAAAACCCCCCGGAAAAACCGGGGGGTTTTTCATTAGACACCACTCTTGGAAACGAAAGCGCGGATTTTTAGCCAGGCCACAGCGCGAAGACGAGCCGACCGTTTTGGTTTCTATTCAATTTCCCACATATTGCCTATTTTGCGGATATGGTTTAAGATTGTGCCTTTATCCCCGGCGGAAGCGTTTTTATAATCGGGATTGGCGGTTCCCAGCGTATTTTCAAAAGCCTGCCGGGGCAGACTCCGGACGAAATTATCCCTCACGTCACTTACCACAGGCTCGAAAAGCACTTTTATCTGCGAAGCCGCGCCCAAAGAACGGAAGCGGGCGGCATCAACAGCGGCGTGATCCGGCCCGGATTCGGGAGAAGAACTCCTGTCCACATCCTGAAAATAGTAATAATCAATACTAACCCATACCTTATAAGGCTTAAACTGCACGCCGCGGATATTAACATCCGTTCTGCTACCTATAGCCCTGGTCGTTTTCCCTATACCCGACAGGGAAAGAGGTTTGAGAATGGCGGTCAGCGTCTCCTGGGGATTTGTGATAACGCCGAGAAAGGCGGGCAGCGCCTTTTTTACGTCCTTTCCAGAAAACCGTATGCCGTATCTGGCGGTAAAATCAGTCCGGCGGGAATCATTGTTTATGGAAAAAGTGAACGCGTCCAGAGAATTTTCCGGCGCAAGGTCCAGCTTGCGGGGCGCGGCGGCATTGCCGGAAGCAGAAACAGCGGCTGTTTCAGTTTCAAGCGAAAAAGTCTGATGGCTGGGCAGTCCGTCCGGCGCGGCACGGGCGGGAACCCAGAGAACCGCGAAAACAACACCGGGCAACAACCGCCGGCTGTGCTTAAAAGGCAATTGCATATTTATTCATATTATAGCTAAACTTATAGTATCGGATTTCTCTTGACTTCTTAAACGCGCCGGCGGTTTTTTGCCGGACAGGAAGCGCGGACAATGCCCGCGCGTAAAGGATTTGAGAGAAATTCAGCGGGAGTGAATTTTGGGAGGGTACATGAGAGTTGTGTGTTTTATTCTTGCGCTGTTCATGGCGGGAGCGCCGCTCTGCGCGTATGAACAGATAAACATAGTCGGCAATTACAAATCCTTTTCATACAAAAAACCGGTCGCCACCGCGGAACACGGCGCGAGAGTGTATGTGCTGGACAAGGATTACGGACGGCTGGCTATTTTCACAAGCGGTGAAAAACTGCCGTCTTTCGTCGGTTCCACGGGAGAGGGGAAGGACCAGTTCAGCGAACCGTCCGGCCTCGCCATTCTGGAATCCCGCAACCTTATTTTCGTGGCCGACACTGGAAACAACCGAATCCAGATTTTAAATGAGAACGGGCAGTTCCTGGGCAGTTTCGGCGGCTCCGGCTCGGATCAGGGCAGAATGTCCGCCCCGGGCGCGGTAGCCGTGGGCATAGACGGACGCGTTTACGTGGCCGACACCGGCAATGACCGCATTGACGTTTTCACCCCGGATGGAATCTATATGTTCGACTTCCCCATCGCCTCGCCTTCCGCCATAGCGGCGGATCCGGGCGGGAACATTTACGTTCTCGGCGCCGGAACCAACGAAGTGATTAAATTCGATCCGGACGGCAAAAAACTTGCCTCCATCAAAATCAAGGGTGACAATTTCTGCGTTACGAAAACGGGCTTCCTTTACGTTTCCAGCTATGAAGACGGAAAAATCCGTGAATATACGCCGGACGGAAACTTTTCCGGAGAATTCGGGACCCGCGGAAAAGCCGCGGGCCAGTTTTACAAACTGTCCGGCATAAGCGTGGCAGGCAACGGCGACATTATCGTGTCCGATTACGGGCAGAAAACTGTTTCCAGGATAAACTTCGTTAATTCCACGAAATATCCAGAGATCACCGCCTCGACAGCCACCCGCATAATGCTGAGCGGACCGGCCGAAAACAAAGGCAGGCAAACCCAGTTCCCCTTCACGGTCTATGAGGGCGGTTCGGTCTGGTATAACACAGAGACCAAAGCCTTTTTTACCGACCAGTCCAGCAAAACCGCGTTCGGCGCGTACGGAAAAAACACCGGTGAAACGCGCGAACCGGAAGGAATAGCGGATTACAAAGGTAAAACATTTTACGTTTCCGATTCCGGCAACAACCGCATCCAGGTTTTCAGCCATGAAGGAAAACTGCTCAAAGTAATAGGCGAGAAAACCGGCTTCATGGGCAGTTCATCAAAGGAAGGCAGGATGAACAAACCCGCCGGCCTGGCCGTTGAAAGCAACGGCAACGTGACCGTGGCGGACGAAGGCAATTCCCGCATCCAGCAGTTTTCCAAAGACGGCATGTTCATCTGCGCGATGGGCCCTAAAATAGGCGACAAAAAATTCAGCAGGCCGGTAGCCGTGGTCATTCTGCCGGACTCGCACCGTCTGGTTTTGGACCGGAGCGCAAAAAAAGTCTTCGAACTTTTCCCCACCGGCGCGCTGGCCCGCTATTGGGGCTCCGAAGGGAGCAAGCCGGGGCAGTTCATTGATCCCGTATCCATGGCGTACGACGGACGCGAGTTCATTTACGTGCTTGACGCTGGCGACGCGCGCGTTAAAGTATTCAATCTTAAAGGCGAATACCAGGGCGCCTTTTTCGCCAAAGGCAAAGGCCCCGGAGAATATGAGGAACCGAAGCAGATCGCGTTTTTCAAAAACGGCCTTTACATAACAGACCCGGCGCTTGGCAAAAACGACTTCTACACTTTCGACGTATCGCCAGCGCCGCCCTCCTCCGCCACGGTTACGGTTAACGAGGACAGCGTAAATCTCGTCTGGCAGGAATCGGACAGCAACTGGCTTTCTGGCTATAAAGTATACCGGTCAACACAAACCGACGGAACGTATACGCTCGTAGCGTCCACCTCGGCCACCGAAGTTACCGAAACCGGGCTGAAAGCGCCGCTAACCTATTATTACAAGATAGCCGCCGTCTCGCAAACGGGTACGGAAGGCCTGAAATCCCAGGCCATTGAAACCTTCGTGCCGGGCAATCTGAACGTGCCGAAACTCAGCCTGGACAAAACGGATATTGGTTATATTTTCTCGGCGAATTACAAATACTATCTGAAGAACCCGATAGGCACGATCGAACTTTCCAACAACACGGACAAGGCGTTTAAAGACGTCAAGCTTTCGTTCGAAATGAAGGAATTCATGGACTTCCCGTTTGACACCATGATCAAACGGATTCCGGCCCGCGACAAAGTGGTTGTG
>JBAYFS010000153.1:0-5679 GCA_041667045.1 Elusimicrobiaceae bacterium
CGTGTGACAAGCATCACAACTCTCGACGTAATTTAAAATAAACACCCTGCCCGCTGACGGCGGACAGGGTGTTTAAAAAGTACGGTAGGTTTTTATTTTTGCTCGGAGGAAGCGGCGTTCAAATCTGTCAGTTTGGCGGCGATCAGAATGGCGCGGCTCATCAGCCGGGCCTCGTCAACCCCGCCGTTAATTATCATCGCCGAAATCTGCATGAGTTCATGGCCCAGCGCCTTCTTCTGCTGTTCGGAAGTATATGAGGAAAGTTTAGACAAGTTCAGCGGAACCATTTTGGGATCAATGCCGGACGCCACTACTATATTGCGATTGTCTTTGCGCGCAATTCTAATGGAGCGAGCCGAATCACGCTGAGCAATCCGCATTCTGATAAAAAGGGCGTCGTGTTCCTGGCGAATCATAGCGGACGGCATTTTGCGCGTTTCCATAAATTCCAGAGCCTTGCCGATAGTCTGGTATAACGCTTCGGCCTGGGCCACTGAAACCTTGGTACGCACCAATGTATCTTCCGCGCGTTCCTGGGCAAAAACACCGTTTCTTGCAACAACCGCGCCCAGACACAACGCCACCGTTATCAATAATACTTTTTTCATAACGCCTCCGTCGGTAATAAACACTTATATATCATTTCATATCGCTTATCTTCGCGCAAGTAAAGTGTCCAATGCCTATAGTCCCTTCGCATTATTTAAATCTCTGATCAATACCAGGCAAACGGAGTGACCATATCCCGCACACCGCCATAAGCAATAACGCTTCCATCTTTGTGGCAAATAATCACAAATGAAGACTCATTATCAAAACCTTCAAGCGAAAACACCTTAACTTTGCCCACCACAGCGATTCCGCCAGTTGTATTCGCTTTCGCGCGGGACTGAACAGCCTTGGGCAATTCCGATATTGGACAGGCCTTGAAAAGTTTTTGCTCATACGCAATCTGAACTTTTCTTATGAAAGCCTTGGAAAACCTTGCTGTTGAAACCTTCGATTTCACACTGTCCTGTTCAGCTACAGTTCCGGCAGAAACCATTCCGGCAGAAAACAAAACTGACACTACTACTACCATTTTTATCACGCTTTTCATTTGCACACTCCGGTTTTATGGATTCAAGACTCACCATTTTGCTGCTACAGTATAATTATATCGAAAGCTAAAAGCAAATCATGGGCCATAAGACCTATAAGCTATATCCTTCGGACTTGCAAATTAAAAAGCCTGCCGAAAGATCGGCAGGCTTTTTTATCAGTTCAGAACCTTTTATTGTTTTATCCGCATGCAATAAAACGACCGCCACACGAAAACCAACGCGATCATGAAAAACAACGCCGCGACGACAACTTTGGTCACCGAATCGAGTTCCACGGCAAATTCAACCGCCAGCAGGCCGAACAGCGTGGTGAACTTGATTATCGGGTTGAGCGCGACCGAAGACGTGTCCTTAAACGGATCGCCCACGGTGTCGCCCACGACGGTTGCGTCGTGCAAAGGCGTGCCTTTCATGTTAAGCTCGGTTTCCACTATCTTTTTGGCGTTATCCCACGCGCCGCCCGCGTCGGCCATGAAGATGGCCTGGTAAAGTCCGAATATCGCTATCGAGATAAGATAGCCGATAAAGAAGTAGTGGTTCACGCAGGCGAACGCCAGCGTGCAGAAAAACACCGCCACGAATATGTTAAACATACCCTTCTGCGCGTACTGCGTGCAGATTTCGACGACCTTTTTGCTGTCTTCCACCGAAGCCTTGCTTGAGCTTTCAAGTTTAATGTTGCCCTTGATGAACTCCACCGCGCGGTAGGCGCCCGTGGTAACGGCCTGCATGGACGCGCCGGAGAACCAGTAAATAATCGCGCCGCCTGTTATAAGGCCGAGCAGGAACTGCGGATTCACTATCGAAACACCCGCTATCATGGCTTCTTCGCCGAACCTCTCGCCCAGCATCTTGATGATGGAGAAGATAAGCGTGGTCGCGCCCACAACCGCCGTGCCGATAAGCACCGGCTTCGCCGTGGCTTTAAAGGTGTTGCCCGCGCCGTCATTTTCTTCCAGATTGCGTTTCGCATTTTCGAAATTAGGCTCGAAACCGAAATCCCGCTTTATCTCTTCCTTAATGCCGGGAAGGGTTTCGATGGTGGACAATTCGTAAACCGACTGCGCATTGTCCGTTACCGGCCCGTAGGAGTCAACAGCTATGGTGACAGGCCCCATTCCCAGGAACCCGAACGCCACAAGGCCGAACGCGAAGATCGCGGGGGCCGACATAATGTCACCCAGCCCGAAACAGCTCATGCCCCACGCCGCCGTCATAAGGCCGACTATGGTGATGCCCAGCCAAAACGCGCTGAAATTGCCGGCAACCAGGCCAGAGAGAATGTTAAGCGACGCGCCGCCTTCCTTTGACGCGCTGATTATTTCCCGCACATGCCCCGAATTGGTGGACGTGAAAACTTTAACCAGTTCCGGGATAAGCGCGCCCGCGATGGTGCCGCAGGTTATTATCGTGGCCAGTTTCCACCACAGCGATAAATTCCCGCCCAACTCCGGCACGATAAGCACCGAGAGAATATAGGTCATCACTATTGAAACTATCGAGGTTATCCACACCAGCGAAGTCAGCGGCAGTTCAAAATTGAACTTGTCCGCGTTGCCGTATTTGGCTTTCGCCATGGCCTGGTTTATCCAGTAGGAAACCGCGCTGGTTACGATCATGCCGATGCGCATGACGAAAATCCAGACCAGCAATTGCACCTGCACCACCGGGTCTTTAACCGCCAGAACGATGAAGGTGATAAGCGCCACGCCGGTTACGCCGTAGGTTTCAAAACCGTCGGCGGTGGGGCCCACGGAGTCGCCCGCATTGTCACCCGTGCAGTCGGCTATAACGCCAGGGTTGCGGACATCGTCTTCCTTGATCTTAAAGACGATTTTCATTAAATCCGAACCGATGTCCGCTATTTTCGTGAAAATGCCGCCCGCGATTCTAAGGGCCGCCGCGCCCAGCGATTCGCCTATGGCGAAACCGATGAAGCAGGGGCCCGCGTAATCGCCCGGAACGAAAAGGAGGATGATCAACATCATGATAAGTTCTACGCTTATCAGAAGCATGCCGATACTCATGCCGGATTTAAGCGGAATGTCCATCGCCGGGAACGGTTTGCCGCCCAGCGCCGCGAAGGCCGTCCGAGAATTGGCGAAAGTGTTGATTCTTATGCCGAACCACGCCACGGAATAACTGCCCAGAATGCCCACGATGCTGGCAATGATGATTACCGACAGCTGCACCATGGTGAATTTCAGCATGAAGCCGAAATAAACGATCATCACCACCGCGATGAACGCCCACAGAATGGCAATGAACTTGCCCTGTGTGATTAAATAGGTTTTGCAGGTTTCATAAATCAGCTCGGAAATTTCGCGCATGGATTTGTGAACCGGCAGCAGGCGTATCTGGTTGAACTGCACCAGTCCGAACACCATGCCCAGCAGGCACACCACGATACCCGCCAAAAGCAGGTTATGGCCCGACATCCCCATAAAGTCAACGGTAGTCAGATCGGGAATTTTAATATTGGCTTCGCTCGCGTAGGCAGACTGGAACATGCCCGAGGCCAGCGCCGCAACCGCAAAAAACCGGTTCGCACACTTTTTGAACAGATGCATTACTCCTCCTTATCCTAGAGTTTCGCTACCATTGCATAGTACTTAATTTAATTTTGCGTGTCCATGTCGCTGTTCCGGGTTTTTTGCGGTTGCGGCATCATGCTACGAGCCGCGGTACTGTTTCCTGGCGAACAGCTGGAACGTGCCGATTTGCGCCGCAATCATAAAAAGGAGCAGAAAAGACAGGTTTGCCGGCATAAGCCGGCCTTCGGCGTAGGTGTAAGTGCCGCTTTCCCTTAAATGCTCGGAAGGAATGCTGTAGATGTTCAATTGCTCGGAAGACAGAGACAGGCCGACGGTAAAATACGCTTTCCCGTCGTTTTTGTTATAAACCCGCAGGGTTGTCATGCTCATGATAAGCAGTATTATCTCAAGCGCTAGCATTACCATGAACGTGGCGCGCGCGGAATCGGCGGTAATACGGCGCTCGCGCTCGTCCTGCTCCTTAAAACCCGCCAGGCGCGTTAGCACCAACTCGCGAAACTGCCTGTGAAACAGCAAAGCCGCCAGCAGATAGCAAAGGCTCAAAATCCACGCGAAACTTATATTGTCAAACAGCCAGTTGGGCGCAGAGCCATGCTTGACCATGGTAGACCACAAAGCGTAAGCCACGCAGACCGGCGCGGCCGCTACGCTGTACCACACTAATGTTTTATGCGCTATGCCAAGAACTTTTTTCATTTTTCCTCCACGATGAACACTTCCTCTACCGGTTTCCCGAAAAAACGCGCCAGCTTAAGGCCCAGTTCCAAAGTGGGCAGATAAGCGGCGCGCTCTATGCAGTTGATTGTCACGCGCGTGACTCCGACTTCGCGCGCCAAGTCCTCCTGCGTGATGTTTTTCTCCGCGCGCAACAGGCGCAGACAGTTGCTTACTGTCAGGTCCTTTTTCATATTAAAGCTTCTCCCAGATAAAATCCCATTCCGGCCGGGGCTGCTGTTTCGCCGCGGCGGCGGCATCTTTAAGAGCAATTGCGTTGTAAACCGCTATTATGGCGAAAAATGGCGCGAAAACCGGAGCCGCCAACGCGCCAGCCAAGGCTATCCCGATATTGCCGCTTCTGCCTATGACCTGCACAACAGCCGATTCCCGGCGAAAGGTTTGCGGTGAACCCGGTTTCCACAAATCGCGCGAAATCTGCGGAGTATATGGAACCTTCAACATATCAATATCAGGCGGCGGTGGCGGTTTGATGGCGGAAAACAGCGGCATGGGCGCGGAATTTTCCCGTTCCTGCGCGACGCAGTTTGGCGTTAACGCGCAGACCGTCATTAATAAGGAAATTATTATTTTCATCGTTTCATGTATTAAACTATTTACAAATTGTAAAATATACTTTATATCTTGTCAACAATTATTTACACCTGCAATATTTTCAAGCCCAAATTCGTTTAATTATTGGAACCAACGGCAGCTTCGCTTGCGATACTTCCGCTGGCATATGCCGGATTTCCGCCGGAGAAAGTTCTTTCCGGCAATTTTAGTTTGCGAGGCAAAATGAACAGAAACATAAAGGCAATAAGCGCGGCGGCGGTCCTGGCGGGAATTTTCGCCCTGCCGGCGAACGCGTTTTGGCTGGGCGGCCCGTCGTGCGACAGCCATCGCACGGTAAAGCCCATGACAATAGATGGAAGCGATAAGGATTGGACGGACGCCGATGAAGCGGAATCTTCCGGCTTTGCGTTTTCTTTCGCGCACGACGGACAGAACCTGTATCTCAGGATGACGCCCACCACGCAGGAAGGAAAGACGCTGCTGGCGTCCGCTTACGACCAGAATTTCGTCATCTGGATAGACACCGGCGCGCATAAAGCGAAACATACAGGCATAAAATTAATTCCGGCTCGCCAGAAAGGCAAGCGCGGCGACACCTCTTTAAGCAATAGTGAAAACGATGCGGCGAGGGATTTTTCCGGTGACGAAGAAATGCCCCAGCCCCCGGACATGGATTCTTCCCAAACGCGGATGCCTCCGCCGGATGAAGAAAATGACGGGTCCGGCGGTGA
>JBAYFS010000154.1:0-5561 GCA_041667045.1 Elusimicrobiaceae bacterium
GAGGCGGAGCTTTATTCCGCCGGAGCGGAAAATTCCTGGCAGTTTCAAAACGGCCTGACCGCAACGGCTGGCCTTAGCTACGATATCCAGAAACCGCGCTATTCCAACGGCGGCGCTTTGCGCGCGGCGGACACGGCGGCCAATCCCCAGGCCGGGCTTAAATATGAATTCAGCGACACCGTTCAGGTTTACGGCAACGTTGGGCTGAAAAGCCGTTTCCCGACGCTCAAGGAACTGTATTCGGGCTATTTGGACACGAAAGTGCCCAATCCAGATCTGAAAAAAGAAGCCGCCTCGAATTATGAAATAGGCACCCGCCTGTATTCTGAAGAAGCCAAAACCGCTTTCGAAGCTTCGGTTTTTTACTCCGATATCCGCGACCTTATCCAGACCGGAGTCACGCCCGCAGGCCTGCAGCAGATGCAAAACGTGGGGAAAGCCGAAATGAAAGGGTTTGAACTGGGATCAAAAAGCATGTTCCTCCCCGGCAACGAGACGGAGGTCAGTTATTCTTACCTCGACGCGCGCAACACAACTTCCGGCGCGGCGAATGATTATCTCGCCAACCGTCCCAAGCATAAACTGTACGCCAGCGACCTGTGGAAAATAACCGCCTGGCTGGATCTTTTCGCGAAAGCGTCGGCCTATTCAAGCTGCTATGCCCAGGACAGTTCCGGCAACTGGCACGAACTGGACGGTTTCTGGACGCTTGACGCCAGTATCGGCGTCTACCCGATCGCCAATACTAAAATTTCCGCTGGAGGCAGCAACCTGCTGGACAAGAACTACTTCACGGATTACGGCAACCCTAATCCGGGCAGGGTTCTGTTCGTGAAGGCGTCCGTGGAATTTTAGTAAGATATAGGCATGCCGGACGGAATATGCCTTAAAATAAAAACTTTGCCATGCATCCTGTTCGCTCTGGCGGCGGGATGCATGGTTTTTTTCAGCGCGCGTTTCGCGGCGGAGCAGAGCGAAAAGTCCAGCCGCCTGTTTTATGGCTACGCCCAGGCCTCCGGCGGCGACATGGCTTTCCCGGCGCGCCGGACTCCTTCCTCGGGCAATGAGGATAATTCGGTTTTTTCCTCCGTTGACACCGGGAAAATATACCGGGATATCACTACCAATGGCGGCGTTTCAAACGCGGCCTACGGTTTTTACAATTTCAATCACGATTTCTTGAATATCACCTACCGCATTTCCGCTTCCAAGCTGGCTGAATATTTCAGTTCGTTCGGATACAGCGACGACGACCTGGTTAAACTCGCCCAAAAACGCAAGGAACTGCAGCAGATCGCCTATAAATATGTCGTAGCCAACAAAATGTCGCAGGCCGATCTGGATTCCGCCGGACAAGTGATTGATTCCGGGTTTCAGGACAGCGTGACCAAAATGCTTCAGGACCGCGGGTTCAAGCTTAAAGACGGGCGCGTAATCGCCGTTAACGTGCCGCAGATCGTGAAAAATTTCTATCCGTCCATGAAACCGGTGGCGAAATCATTCGCGCAGATAGCCCAGAGCATGGATTACAGCGCGGAGGATCTTGTGGGCGGGATTTTATCACTCGCCCAGACCGGCGTGGAATACCGGCTCCCGCCTGAGAAAATAGGGGGGAAATATACCGGCGGCATTCTTCTTCCCCCGCAGACCATGGCTTACGGCTGGGGCGATTGCGATACTAAAACCGCGCTGGTGTCCGCAATCCTGCTGAACTGGAAAGACATGCCGATCGTGGGCGTTTCACTGCCGGGGCATTATCTGATGGCGGTGCAGGCCAGCCCGCGCCACGGGGACGTTTTTATAACATATCAGGGTAAGCGTTACATACTCATGGAACCGGCGGGTCCGGGCTGGTTTCCGCCGGGCGTTGTCGGCAAAAACACCATGATAAAGCTGCAGGCGCAGGACGGGCTTAAAATAGAACCGTTTTATTTATAAAAGGAGGGAGTTATGTTCTGGTCACATGTGCTGGTTTCTGGAATCGAGTTTGTGGTGATGGTGTTTCTGACGGGCATTTTCATCTATTTCATATATCGCATGTTCGTGAAAGCCAATCCCGATTTCGATATGGAAGAGGAAATCAGGAAAAACAATATCGCGGTGGGCGTGCTTATGGCGTCCATCCTTATCGCCGGTTCGACCATACTGTACCGCGGCCTTTCCGGGTTTGAAGAACTTATCCGCCTGCACGTTTCCGCGCCGGGGCAGATGGGGCTGGTCTGGTGGAAAATCGCCATACTGGGATTTCTGCATATCGTGGTGGCTCTTTTCATGTCCGTTTTCACCATCTCGGTAACTTTGCGGCTATTCGGCAAACTGGTGAAAACCATGAAGCCCGGCAAAGAACTCCAAAAGGGCAATATCGCGGTCGGGCTGCTTTTGTCGGCTGTGGTGATAGTGTCCGCTTTGTTCATAGGCAGCGGGGTCAGCTCGGTCGCCAAAGCGATGGTGCCGCAACTTGAAGTTTCAAACGTGGAAGTTATGAACGATTATTGATTATTCGCCGTCAAGAAAACCCCCGCCTGAATAACCAGGCGGGGGTTTTTTATAAAGCCAGAAGAAGTCTTTCAAGAAGCGCCGGAATCCTGTCCGGCGGCAGGGAATAATTGTTAACGATAAAAGAGAACGCGATACGTCTTCCGTCGGGGTTTTTAATGTAGCCCGAATAACTGCGCACCTTCGGCATGGAGCCGGATTTAATAAAAACGCAGGTGTCGAGCCGTGTTCCCGCGCAAAAGTTTCTAAGTTTATCGCCTTTTGTCCCCGTCACCGGCAGGGAATCAAGGAAATAAGGAAAGTAATCTTTTTTTGCCAGAGCGGACAGCATGGCGGTGATTGTTTCCGCCGAAACCATGCTCGCGCGCGACAGGCCGCTCCCGTCATAAAGCGCAAAGCCGTTAACGGGAACCCCTTCCTCTTTCAGGAAATCTTTTACCTTATCCAGTCCCTCCGTTATGCCGCCGTCGCGGGCGAGATGCCGCAGCAGGATTTCAGCGTAAAGGTTGAAGCTGGTTTTGTTGGTGACCTTTACTATTTCCGACAGGGGCGGGGAAACCGTTTCCGTAATTTGCGCCATGGCGGAATAGTCAGGTCGTTCTGAAGTTTTAGCCGCTCCGGCAACAGCTATTCCGTTGCGGACGAGCGCTTCTTCCAGTAATTGGGCGGTTAAAAGCGCCGGATCCGGCACGGCGCCTTTGAGCGGAAATTTTTTCCGGCCCGCCGGGATAGTGCCGGAAATATAACCGCGGTAGGACAACGGCCCGTTATAAATATAGGCGTTATCTCCGTCTTCTTCCGAACCCGCGGTCAATCTGTTTTCCAACTCAAGGCCTTTTATTTCCGGTTTAACGCCAGTCAGCCGGACAGGCGAGCCCTGCTTTTTTCCGGATTCAAAATAAAGGGTATAGGTGTTATCCGCTATGCTGAGGGCTGAAGGCTGGGCGCCGTAATAATTTCCGGTGTCTTCCCAAAACCATTTCGCCGGTATCGGGTCGCCAGAAAACATGCTTTCGTCCGCTTTTATCTGCCCCGTGATTTTGCTGATTCCGGCTTTCTTCACGGCCTGTACCCAGCTCGCCAGGAGTTCTTCAAGCGGAGCGGAGCCGTTCGCGCGGTCAGACCCCAAGGCAGGATCGCCGCCGCCTTTTATGAAAATGTCGCCGCTCAGCGTGCCGCCGTCAATTCTTCCGGAGCGGAAAAGAACGGTTTTGAACCGGTGTTTTGGGCCAAGACTGTTTAGCGCCGCCGCCGTGGTGAACAGTTTCGTGCCCGACGCGGGGCAAAGGTTTTTGCGCGCGTTATGGGCGGCGATTTCTTTGCCCGACCCGGTATCAACGGCCCGGAAAGACCACTGCGCGTCCGCCAGTTCGCCGGAGTCATAATCCTTAAAAATACCTGTTATATCGCCCGCGAAAACGGGCGTAACCACAGTGAAGGCCAAAGCCAGCGCAAATATTATATTCATCAGCCAAACCCCGCAAGCAGAAAAGTTCCGGCCAGCATTACAGCCGTGGCGAAGCCCTTCCGCCAAAGTCCGTGTTCATGGAAAAGCCGTCCGCCTATAACCGCGCCGAAAAACACGGAAGTCCTTTTAATGGAAAGCACCAGCGCCACCGGGGCGAGCTTTACCGCCTCAATTTGCGTCCAGCGGTAGATAACGGTGAAAACCGCCAGCAGGAGCAGCAGTTTGCCAGACTCTGAAAATGTCGCTTTCAGTTCGCGCGCCTTATGGCCTGACAGAAAAAATATTACGCCCGTAATTCCGGCCAGAAAGATATGATAAAACGCCATGAACGCCGGCGGGGACACCTTGAAATTTTTAAGCACCGCCTTGTCTAAAACGGAAGTCACCGTGAAAAGCAGCAGCGCGGCGAGAATATATTTATAGCCGTCCGATTTTCTGAAAATCTTAAACGGCTCCGCAATACCCGCGCCCGGCGCCAGCTGCAGGAAGTATGTCCCCGCCAGAGTTATCATCATGCCGGCGGTTTCCTTCGCGCTTAACCGTTCGCCCAGAAAAAACAGGCAGGCCGCCGCGGTCAGAATCGGGGTAAGGACAAGGAGCGGCAGGCCGCCGCTTATTTCAAGCCGCTTGATGCCCTGCATGACGCACAAAAACGCGGCCGCCCCTAGCGCGGTTTTGAGAAACAGCACAGCCAGTCCCGCGCGGGAGAGCGTGTCCCATTCAAACATAAAAAAGGGGAAAGACAAAGCCAGCGTGAACAGCGACACCGCGAAAGTGAACGCAACAGCATTCTCCCGGAAAAGGATTTTCTTTTCCAGGATGGACGACGCCGCGGAAAACGCCGCGGACACGGCAGCCAGCGCGAATGGGGGCATTGGCTATATTGTAAAAAATAGCGGCGCGCTCAGCCAGCTTATTTGCGCCGCGCTTTTTCATAATGTATATTTTAAAGGTGAACTACGAGAAGAAGTTTGACGCTTTTATAAATTTCGAGGGCATGCGCGGCGAGTCCGCGATAAACGTGCTGCGCCTCAGTCTTATCGTGTTCCTCGCGGTCACGGAGGCCGTTGATTTCTTCTGGGGCGATCAGATGCCTTCGGAAATAATCGCGGTCGTAGGCGCTTCCGCATGGCTGTGGATTTCCTTCGCGCTCGTGCTGCTTCTGCTGATAAATGAGAAACATGTTTACAGGCACTGGTTCCGCTACGCTATTCCCATTATGGACGCGTTTTTCGTGGCGCATGTTTCCCTTTCCGTCCGCGAGGATATTTACGCCGGGGCCGACGCTTTCTTCTATTTCCTTATAGCCGTTTCCGTTCTCCGTTACGACCGCAAAGCGGTCTGGGTGTCTACGGGTGCCACGGCGGCGGCTTATTACCTCGCCATTTTGTATGCGGCGAAGTACCATCTGGGCATCTATACCACAACCCAGATTTTAATTAACATGGGCGCGATGCTCCTGTTCGGAGTTTTGTGCGCCTACAGCACAAGAGCCACTCTCGCCACTGCCCGAAAGTTCATCACCGACGCGCTGTACATGGAAAAGCTCGAAAACGCTTTTTCCAAATACATTCCTTCCCAGGTGGCCAGCCGGATA
>JBAYFS010000155.1:0-5559 GCA_041667045.1 Elusimicrobiaceae bacterium
CCGGAATAGCCGGTATTAAAACAGGCCGGACAGCCGACCGGCTCATAATAATTCTGCGCGCCGGAAATGTTAAATTCCCTGCGCTGTTCGTCCGTGAATTTTTGAGGCCGCTTGCATTTGTCGCACAGCCGCCGCATAAGCCGCTGGGACAGAACCCCGCGCAACGCCGCGGCTATCATGAACGGCTCCACACGCATGTTAAACAAACGATGAATGCTCGCCACGGCGTCGTTGGTGTGCAGCGTACTGAACACCAGATGTCCGGTAATGGAAGCCTGCAAAGCTATTTCGGCCGTTTCCAGATCGCGTATTTCGCCTACAAGTATAATATTGGGATCCTGGCGCAGAATGGCGCGCAGGCCCGCGGCAAACGTCAGCCCGATTTTCGGAAAGGTTTCCATCTGGTTAATGCGCTCGATGATATACTCAACGGGATCTTCCAAAGTGACAATGTTTCGGTCAGATTTGTTCAGTTCCGAAAGAGCCGCGTACAGAGTGGTTGTTTTTCCGCTGCCGGTGGGCCCTGTAACCAGAATCAACCCGTTGGGCACGGTTATGGCGTCCTCAAACCGGCGCAGTATATCTTTATCAATCCCCAGTTCCTTAAGTTTGTGCAGGGATTTGGAGGAGTCCAGCAGCCGCATCACTATTTTTTCGCCGTGCACCGTGGGCAGGGTGGAAACGCGCACGTCCACGTTATGACCCGCGTAAGCGAAACGGATGTGCCCGTCCTGAGGCAGGCGCGTTTCGGTAATATCAAGTTTGGCAAGCAGTTTGATTCTGGCCACAAGAGCGATGTCAATTTCCTTCGGCAAATCTTTCCCGTCCTGCAGCATTCCATCTACACGAAAACGGATACGCACGGCTTTTTCTCCAGACTCCAGATGAATGTCGCTGGCCTGCAGCGCCATGCCTTCCTGCAGCATCGCGTTGACAAGGTCCGTCACGGTGTCGCCACCCTGAGGCTTCACCGGTTCCGGAACCGGGATTTCGCGGCGTTCGGAAACCTGCGGAGGCGGCGCTTTCTTGTGGCCATAAACCTGCTGAATAGTGTCAAAGAGATTGGCAAGCGTGGTCATGACCGGCTGTACCGGCATGCTGGCGACCATTGCCACGTGGTCCATCGCGTTTATGTCGGCCGGATTTATCATGCCGATAGTCAGCTTATTGTCAGACTGGAACAGCGGCACGACAAGAAGTTTTCGGGCTATGGCCTCGGGTAAAAGCCGCGCGGCATCAGGCTCGAATATTCCCTCAAAAGTGGTGAAAAAAGGCACATTAAGGCTGATGCTGACTGCCTTGCTGATTTTTTCCTCGGTGGCAAAGCCCAGCGCCACAAGCACCGGGCCAAGGCTGCGCTGCTCCGGGTCGCACTGGGCCAGGGCAATGTTAAGCTGCCCGGGGGTAATGATTCCCACTCTTACGAGAATTTCGCCCAGAGACTGGCGCGCCGGAGGCAATACCGATGTCATATTATATTTTCCCCTGTAACATGAGGCCTTCAACCCTTTTCAGCAGCTCCGCGGGATTAAACGGCTTGACCCAAACCTCGTCGGCTCCGAGCGAAACGGCGCGATCGTGCGTTTCCTGGCTCTCGTGGCTTGAAAGAACGATAGTGTAAGGCTTGCCGGCATTGGCTGTCCGGATTTCCTCAAGCACGGAAAAACCGTCTTTTTTCGGCATTTCAAGATCCAAAAACAACAGTCCGGGCGCGGTTGAACTCAGGAGCTGCATAGCCAGCAGTCCGTTTTCGGCAATGCGGACCTCGAACCCCTTCTTGGTCAGCACAAACTCCATGATTTTCGCCAAAGTCCTGTCGTCGTCACATACTATAGCCAAACGTGTGGACATATAATTATCCCCCCTCCCCCAAAGTTAAATACCGTAAAGCACAAGCGCAATCAGTCATTACGCAAACTGCGCTGCAAACTTAACAAAGTTTGAAAGTTTTAATGTTAATTATTTTCCCCTCTACCTAAGTGGTATTCTAGCACTTGAAGCCGTTAAGCGCAATAACTTCAGAAAACCCGTGTTCCGTAAAACAAAAAGCCCCGCTTTAAGCGGGGCTTTTTTTGCTCATATCTATTCAGCCGGAGGCGGATCCGTCTGCACGGGAACGGGAACAGCGGGATTGTCAACAGGCGCAAGAACAGGCGCCTGTTCAGGAACCACAGGCGTTTGCGCGGGGACCGTCTGCGAAGGAACTGGGACGGCCGCAGGCTGTGCCGCGGGCTGCGCGGCATTCCCGCTGGCTGGTAATGTTTCAGCGGGTATTGTTTGCGCTTGCGCCGAAGGCGCCTCTGTTTTGACGGGCTCGCTCGCAGGCTGCTGTTCAACCACCGGTTCCGGTTTCGGCTGAGCCGCCGGGAGAGTTTCGCTCGCCTTCGGTTCCGCTTTGGAAGTTTCCGGCTTCGGCTCAGCTTTCGATTCCGCGTCCGGTTTCACTTCAGATTTTACCGCGGGGACAGCGTCTTCGCCGTCTTTAGAACAACCACCGAATTTATACACCAGAGAAAACCTGTGCGTCGCGCCCAGATTCTGGTACGGCACGAGCGCGTAATCAAAGGTGAATTTCGACAGCGCGAATCCGGCGCCGAACCGCAGTTCATTCGCCTTGCTCAGCGAATTCTGGAACTCGTAGCCCGTCCGTAAAAAGAACATGTTCAAATAGCCCAGTTCCACTCCGAAACGTGTATAAATCGGCTCATCCTGGGTTTTCAGAAGGTCAAAAGCGCCGTTTACGGTCAGCCCGTTCAGAGGAAAGCTCCGGTACGCGCCCGCGCGGTAAGTTACGGGGATATGTTCGTCTTCGTTGCCGAAGTTCATCCGCTCACCCACGTTCTGCAACGCCGCGCCAAAGTTGGCGTAAGGCGTGCGCCACAACACGCCGCCGTCGAAAAGCAGCGCGCTCGCGCCCGCCGTTTCGAACAGCCGGGTGTGCAGCACTTTGCCGTTTAAGCCGATTGAGAGCGGCCCCAGTTCCCGTGAAACAGTCAGCATGCCCATATAGTCGCTTTCAGCGTTCACCGTGCTTACTTTTCCGCTCGGCCCGAACAAATCAATGCTTCCGGCGGTGTAATACAACAGTGACGCGCCCACATTAAAACCGCTCAGCAGTTTCGGCAGGAATACGGACATTACACCCGTCGAATCGTCCGCGTAGCCGCGCCAGTAGGTAAAACCGGCGGAGGTGTTGCGCGAAATGTGCGCGGGATTGTAATACGCGCCGAAGACGTCGTCTTCCGCGGCGGTATAGGCGTCGCCCATCGCGTTGGCGCGGGGAGAGGGTTCTATGCCAGCCGTTTCGCCAAGCGAAGTCGTTCCGCTAAACGCGGCAGAGGACGCCAGAAACGTTAACGCCATTAACTGCGCCAGCAGGCTGATTTTATTTAACGTTTTCATTTAAGCACCCCCACCTTCATCTTTTCATTGTCGTAACCGGCTCCGCTGAGCACGGCAACATATACGCCGGAGCCGACAGTTTCGTTATCGGTGTTCAAGCAGTCCCAGTTCACCGTGTTAAGGGTGCCCGCGGTTACGTCCGCTTCCAGCGTACGCACCAGCCTGGCCTTCTTTAAGGTATATATCCGTATAGTAAGATGCCCGCTCTCCGTCGGAGTGAGCCGGAACTTGGCGGGACCTTTGCGCGGCTCCACATAGCCGTTCTCGGAACCCTCGACGAAATTGCCCGTGCCGCCCGTATTGGCGGAAGCGAAGTCAATGTTAAGCACGTCGTTAGAAACCGCGCTAACCGCGAACTGAGACGGGTTGAAATAATATCCCGCCTTGCTGGGCGAAAGGACATAATTGCCGTGGTTGACGATGAACGAATAATCGCCGTTGGAATCTGTGACGGTGGATGAGGAATAAGCGCTCGCCATACCGGCCAGCATCGTTGTTCCAGTAAGCGTTATGGCGGCGTCCGGCAAAGGCGCACCGTTCCACGTGAGTTTGCCGCTGAGAGTGTAAGCAGTCTTGGCAGCGAAATCATTGCCGGTCCAGGGCGCGCTCAAAGCCGTCGTTGAATAGTTCACAGGCAGGAAAGAGTACCCTGTTGTTACCGGAGTCAGCGTATAAGCGGCGCTTGGCGGCAGATTGAAACTGTAATTGCCGGAAGCGTCAGTCACCGTGCTGGTGGACGTCCCGCCTGTTACCGCAACCGTTATGCCTTGCAAAGGCGCGGTGCCAAGCGTTATCTGCCCGCTTACGGGATAACCGGAAATGGCGGCGAAATCCGCCGTCCATGCGCCGACAAGCGATGCCGTTGACAGAGAGCCGGGATTGAACGTGTATTGAGCTTTCGCCGGTGTGAGCGTGTATGCGCCCAGAGCCTCTAAACCTATAAAGGCATATGCGCCGCTGCTATCGGTTACAGTTGACGTTACGGAACTGCCGCTTACGGAAACCGTTACTCCGCTTACCGGCGTGGTGCCAACGGCGATTGTACCGCTAACAGTGTAAGTGTCAATTAACGCGGCGAAATTTTCCGTCCAATCCGCCAGCAATGAAGTGGTGGCGACGCTCGGCGGAGTGAAGTGGTAGCCAGTTTTGTAAGGCGTGAGCGTGTAACTGCCCAGCGCTTCCAATCCGGTAAAGACATATGCGCCGCTGCTGTCGGTAACTGTTTGGCTTGTTGCATCGCCGCTTACCGCAACCGTAACGCCCGCCAAAGGCGCGATGCCGACAAGTATCGTGCCGCTAACCGTATGCGTGTCGAAAGCGGCGGCGAAATTTTCCGTCCAATTACCCACAAGCGATGCCGTGGCAACGCTCGGCGGCGTGAAATGGTACCCTTCTTTCGACGGCGCGAGCGAGTAACCGCCCAGAGCGTCAAAGGTGAAGCTGTACTGCCCGTTAGAGTCAGTTACCGTTGACGTTATGGAACTGCCGCTTACCGAAACCGTAACGCCGCTTACCGGCGTTGTACCTACGGCGATTGTACCGATTACCGTATAAGTCGCCAAGGCGGCCGCAAAATCATTATTAAGCCAGTCGCCGCTTAAGGTTGAAGTGGAAACATATTCCGGCGAGAACGTGTAATAATCTTTCGTCGGCGCAATCGAGTAGTCCGCGTCGCCGTTGAGTACGAAAGAATACTTGCCAAGAGCGTCGGTGGTGGTAGAAAGCGCAACATGAGTCATGGAAGTTATCAGGACGCTGTCATAAACCGTCACGGTAGCTCCCGCCAAAGGCGCGGTGCCGACAAGTATCGTGCCGCTTGCCGCGTAAGTGCTGAGTATGGCGGCGAAATCATTGCCGGCCCAGTTCCCGCTCAGGGTTGTGGTAGCCAACAGTGGCGGAGCGAAGGTATAATTCTCTCTCGACGGTGTCAGCGTATAGTCACCCAGCGCATTTAACTCCAAACTGTATTGTCCGTTTGAATCGGTTACCGTTGCCGTATTGGAACTGCCGCTCACCGCAACCGTAACACCGGATATCGGCGAAGTGCCGACCATTATCGTGCCACTTACGGTATGAGTATCTAAAACAGCGGCGAAATTCTCCGTCCAGTTGTTTACCAGCGAAGCTGTTGAAACGCTTGTCGGCGCAAAGTGGTAA
>JBAYFS010000156.1:0-5552 GCA_041667045.1 Elusimicrobiaceae bacterium
AAACCTTTCCGCAATCTGGCGCAGGGACTGGCGGCGCAGGGGATTGCCGTATTGCGTTATGACAAGCGTACTTTCGCGCATGGAATGAGCCTGACACCGGATATTTTAAGAAGTTTTACAGTTAAAGAAGAAACCGTTGACGACGCTGCCGCCGCGGTAAATTTTATGCGCTGGCGCAAAGAAATAGACCGTTCGAAAGTATTTGTTCTGGGCCACAGTATGGGCGGTTCTCTTATTCCCAGAATAAGTTCCGCAGCGGGGGGGAAATGCGCTGGTTTTATCGTTTTCGCCGGTTCCGCGGAACCGCTGGAGGATGCTATGGTAAGGCAGACCGCCTATCTTTCGGCATTGGACGGCGAAATCACGGAAGAGGAAAAGACCGCGGTTGAAAAAGCGAAAGCGGACGCCGCCAGGATTAAAGACCCGGCTCTTTCTTCGGACGGGCCTGTGATAGCTGGCGCGGCTCCGGCCTACTGGCTGGATTTGCGGGGCTATTATCCTCCTGACGCCGCAAAAAAGATCGGCAAGCCTATGTTTATCCTGCAGGGCGAGCGCGATTATAACGTTACGATGGCGGATTTCAAGAACTGGCAGACCGCGCTGTCCTCTAAAACCTCGGTTAAATTTAAAAGCTATCCCAAACTAAATCACGACTTTGCCGAAGGAAAGGGTTCCGTCACAGCGGAGGAATATCTGAAAGCCGCCAACGTCGCCAGTTATGTGGTGGATGATATTGCGGGCTGGATAAAAGCGCGCTGATTTTTGTTCAAAAAAACAACAGGGCTTCAGCATAAGCTGAAGCCCTGTTCCGCGTTAAAAGGCCTGATTACTTTAATCTGGAAGTAACGTCCGTTATGATTTCCGCGTCGCCGTACATGGCGGCTTTTTTGCTTTTGCCGTCCGCAAAATTAATAGTTCTTAAATCAATTTTGCGCAGGTTGGAGTTGTCATAAGTGCGGTAATACCACACGCGGTTGGTAAGATCCTTGAAAGCGGTCCACTGCGTGGTTTCGCTGGAAACAATCGCTCCCGCGGCGCTTTTATCAATTGCCATGCCGCGCACGATGTCCACCGTGTTGTCCAAATGCATCGCCAGATTCAGCAGGCCTTTTGCGTCGGAGGCCTGATCGGCGTTATGAATCTGCACGCCTAGGCGCACGAAACGGCTGGGCGGCGTCAAATCGCCCGGCAGGCCGATCATACCGCTGCCGTGCCCGGTGGGAACGAGTGAAATCCCGGCGTAGTTTTCAGCGTCCGGCATGGTGTTTTTCATGCCCACATAGTTGCGCAGGTTTGTCACCATCCAGGGGAAGTTGGGCGCGTTGGTGAGAATTCCTATGGGATTGTCGTAAATATGCATTCTGCCGTTTTCGGATTCAATGACGATTGACGCGCCGGACGCATCGTCCACTTCAAAATGCATCGGCGCCACCATTTTCATCTGCGGCACAAAAAAACCGAATACCTTTACATTCGCCAGCTTTGCCTTAACGTCCGCAACGTCTTTACAGTTGCCGAGCATCCAGGTGATGAGCATGGCGTGCGCCAAAGCTTTTTTATTCTCGCCGGCTTTTACGTCCGGCCATTTTGTGTTGTTCTCAAACCAGAGTCCGCTAGCCGCAAGTCCGGCTTCGTTCATGCCGTCCGAGAGAACATTGT
Source organism: Elusimicrobiaceae bacterium (assembly GCA_041667045.1). Classification (GTDB taxonomy): domain Bacteria; phylum Elusimicrobiota; class Elusimicrobia; order Elusimicrobiales; family Elusimicrobiaceae; genus JAQVSV01. Next base: position 1,660 of record JBAYFS010000156.1, read on the forward strand.
CGTTTCCGAATACGGAAACGCCCAGATAGTTATAGGAGGTTTTCCACTCAAGGCCCTGCCCTCCGTTCGGGTCGGGACTGACAATTTTTGTTTCCTTCGGCACGGCTATAAGACTGTAACCGACTTCATAACCGAATTCCATAGTGCGTGCGCTCAGCACCGTTCCGTCCTTGGCTGTCAGGCGTATCGAACTGCATGCTGAAACATCCGCGCCGGGCGCGGCCAGCAGGCCCGCCAGTAACGCGCTTACAAGCAACTTGTTTTTCATAAAAACTTGCTCCTTTATTTGTTTGAACATAAAGCTTTACCCCGCTATTACTTTAGCAAATCCGCTGGCTCAAACTCAAAACTTTAAACCTTTACACTGCCAAAGTTCTTTTTGTGGGGCCTAGATGCGGTATAGGTCCTTTGGCTCATGTTAATGGCGGAGGAAGATACCATACTTAATATGTAATTTAACTTTGTCGAGCTTGCCTGATGCGATATATCTGTATTATGATTTCTTCTCTTTTTCTGCTTGCCGCCGCGAGGGCGCAAAGCTTTAGCGGTGTTGATTTTAGCGGGTTGAAGCAAAATCCTGATCTTGTGGATTTTGTGAATTCCGGCGAGTATGAAGTTCCGGTTGTGCGTGAACTTTCCTCCGAGCCCGCAAAAAACTCGGTTTCCAAAGCTGCCAAAAAAGATTGGACCGTGATGATTTACATTAACGCGAAAAACGATTTGGAAAGCGCCGCGCTTGTTGATTTTAACGAAATGGAAACAGTCGGTTCAACCGGCAGGGTGAATTTCGTCGCGGAATTGGGGCGAAGCGCCCAGTTCTCCGCCGACGACGGCAACTGGACCGGAGCGCGCCGCTATCTGATTTCCAAGGATACCGATACCACACATATTTCCTCGCCCGTTTTGCAGAGTTTTGATGATGTGAATATGGGCGACTGGCGCCATCTGGCGGAATTTATGCGGTGGGCCCGGCAAAACTTTCCAGCCGAGCGTTATGCTCTTATAATCTGGAACCACGGCTGCGGCTGGAACGACGCTATTTTTGACGATTATCTGCGTCCGCAAAGCACGCGCGGGATTTCTCTGGATGTGGATGCGGGAAGTTACATTGCCACCCGGGATATGGGCCGCATTTTTAAAGAGGGCGGCAGCGTTGATTTATATGCGGCGGACGCCTGTCTTATGCAGATGGCGGAAATACTCGCCGAAACCGAATATTCAGCCAATATCATAGTCGGTTCCGAAGATGTCGAGCCCGGCGACGGCTATGATTACGCCGCGGTTTTTTCACTTCTTGCCGCCAGACCTGACATGACTGACGCGGAGCTAGCGCAGGCCATTACCAGTTCCTACGCCAGCTATTTCACTCCACAGCAAAAAGCGGTAACCATGTCGGCCGTGAACACGAAGCGAATTAAAGAACTTTCTGTTTATGTAAGGGATTTCGCCGCCTCGCTCATGGCTAACGAAAGCCGGGAACTGGTGCAAACGGGAATTGCCGGCACACTTTCTTTTTACGTTGCCGACTACAAAGATTTGTATGATTTCGCTGAAACGATGAACTCGCTTTCCTTAAATCCCGCCGTCAGACAGGCCTCCGGCGCGTTAGCGGGATTTATTAAAGACAAGCTGGTGTACAGCAATGCCACGGTCGGGAGCGATTTTCAGCGGGCGGGCGGGGTGTCGGTTTATCTGCCGTTGTCCGGCTATTTGTCTTCCTACGACGGGCTTCCCTTTGCCGTGGAAACCGGCTGGGGGGAGTTTCTCAAGTGGGTCGGCTCCGGCAAGTAATCCTGTTTTAAAGTGAAAAACGCCTCCGCATTTACGGAGGCGTTTTTTATTTGCGCAATGATTGCAGATTGGACAGCCAGTTTAGCCATTAACTTGTGCAAGATCCCGCGCGCTTTGCGCCGTGAACAGTACTATTTTCGCAGGCAGAATCTGCTTTTACAGAAAATCGTTCCCATATGACATTGTAAAACACCCAGTAACTTTATATCATGTAAATATTAATTTATAGGTCCTTTGGGTACCGGAGATGGGTCCATTAGGCCCTTGGTGCTGCAGGTGTCTTAGCCTATAATTGGGTATGGACATACAGAAAGGGAGACTTATGCATAGCGTTCTTGTGAGTTGTTTTCTTGCCTTATCTCTTGTGCCCGCCGCTTTTGCGGAAAGCACCGCCGCGTCAAATCCCAATGACTACAGAATTAATCCGGCCAGCATCAAAATAGAAGTGGTAGAAGATGATATTACCGCGCGCAGCAGAATGGTGCCATTGTCCGATCCAGATACTTTTACTCCTTTTTCCGGCGCTTTGCTGGCTCTCGAATCCATCGTAAATATTACGACTAAAGCGTGGAAAGTTATAGCGGACAACAAACCGGTAGTTAGTGTTAATAATCAATATGCCACGGCGGTGCCTTTCGGCCTGCAGTCCTGGACGATGCTTCAGCAATGGAAGGGGCCAAAAGGGTATAGGTTTAAATTTCGCGCCAGCACTTATGCCGGACTTACTGCCGTAAAGGTTGACTTCCTTTTGACTTATCTCTATGGCGGGAATTACAACGGCACCGGCAAGTATCTTACTGGAGTATCAATCGTGCCGTTGTCCGTTTCAGTCCCCTGGAACACGAATTTTTCTCTGGGCGTGGAAGTGCCGGACCTGTTTGTTATTAACCTCGGCACAAGAGCGAATCCCATGGCCGGAATGATGATCATTATGAATTACTCGCTGCGCGGCCTTAGCCATCATGAAGCCAGGATGATTTATTTTGTCAGAGGCGACGGAAAGATGAAGGTGTTGAATTCGCCTGAAGACATTGACAAGCAATTTGTTAAAATGCAAAACGACTAGGAGGATGTATGTTTTTTAAAAGAGCGGTTCCCATAGCGGTTGTGCTGGCGATGTCTTCAGGCGTTTTCGCCGCGAACCTTTCCAGTGACAAGGTGCGGGATTTTGCCGCAAAGAATCCGGATTACTTTAAAGTTGATCCGCAAGCCACAAGAATAACCCAGATTTTTGTCGGGAAACCGAAAAAAGTCAAATCGTTCAGAATTAAGCAGCAGCCTATGCCGAATGTACCTAACGGCGCATACGGCATTCCCGCCACTCCTGTCACCCCCGCCCCTGCGGTTGATCCCAACAACCCAGGAGGCTATCCCGTTACTCCGGCTTATCCGGCCTATCCGGCAGATCCGTCTATTCCCGGACAGGAGGACGCCATTGGCACCGCTGAGCGCATTATCAATTTGGCCGAGAAAATATTTAAAATTGTAGCGGACAACAAGCCGGTGGTGAATGTCACCGTTAATTATGCCAACGCGGTTCCCAAAGGCATGGCGCACTGGACGGATTTATCCGGCTGGGAAATGCCGAAAGCCTATGGTTATGAATTCGTAATGAAAAATGTCTATGGGCTGCGCACGGTCGGCATGAAATATCAGGTTATCTTTACCTATGGCGGCAACATGGACGGCAAGGGCAAATACCTGACCGGCGTTACAGTCCAGCCCATTTCGCTTGACGTGGCGTGGGCGTATAATGTCAATGTCCGCTGCGAAATCCCCGATTCAACGATCGTAAATGTCGGCACAAAAGAAAATCCGATCGCGGCCATGCAGGTTGTTATGTTTATTTCTGTGGACACAATAGTCGCGCATCGCGAATACCGCGACATATTCTACGTCAGAGGAGACGGACAGTTCACCTCTCAGCCTGACTCCAATTAAGCAGTAAAGAGTTTTATCGTCAAAAACGCCCCGGAATTTCCGGGGCGTTTTTGTTTGCGTATCCATTTATGTTTTTTGCGTTCAGCCAAAAAAGGGCGGGGCAGTGAAGAAATCCCCGGCACAAATGCCGGGGATTCCTTCAAATTGCATAGCGCACTAAT
>JBAYFS010000157.1:0-5537 GCA_041667045.1 Elusimicrobiaceae bacterium
CTCAGCCGACTTCTCGACAAGTTTTTCCTCAACCAGCACTCTGAGCGCCGCGCGCGAAACCGCGCAGGCGAGCGGATTGCCGCCGAAGGTGCTGCCATGGTCGCCGGGATTGAAAACACCCAGCACTTCTTCGGAACTCACAACTGCGGAAATAGGCAGGATGCCGCCGCCCAAAGCCTTGCCCATGATAACCATGTCCGGCTTGGCGCCTTCATGCTCCCAGCAGAACATCTTGCCGGTTCTTCCGAAGCCGGTCTGGATTTCGTCAGCTATGAAAAGCACCCGGTTTTCTTTGCAGATTTTAGCGGCTTCTGACAGAAAGCCCTTGGGCGGAATGAGGATTCCAGCTTCGCCCTGGATAGGTTCGAAAATAAAAGCCACAGTGTTTTTGGTAACCGCCGCGCGCAGACCGTTGATGTCACCGAACTTCACCACTTTAAAACCGGGAGTGAAAGGGCCGAACCCGTCTTTATACTGCGGCTCGGTGGAGAAACCGCAAATCGTGACCGTTCTGCCGTGGAAATTGTCGGCGCAGACAATGATTTCCGCCTTGTCGGCTTCCACGCCTTTGACTTTGTAGCCCCATTTGCGCGAAGCTTTTAGCGCGGTTTCAACCGCCTCGGCCCCGGAATTCATGGGCAGGGCTTTTTCGTAACCAGTCAGGCAGCACAACTCTTTAAGCCAGGGACCGAGCTGGTCGTTTTCAAAAGCGCGGGACGTCAGAGTGACTTTGCCGGCCTGTTCAACCAAAGCGGAAATTATCTTCGGATGCCGATGCCCGTGGTTGAGCGCGGAATAGGCGCTCAGCATGTCCACATAGCGTTTGCCGTCCGCGTCCTCCACCCAGATGCCCTGGGCATTGGTGATTACTATCGGGAGCTGGTGGTAATTGTGCGCTCCGTATTTGTGCGATAATTCAAGTATTTCGTTGCTTATTGTTGCTGGCATATAATCTCCTTAAAATCTCACGCCCAAGCCGGTCTGAAAACCGTTGGAACCGTTAAGCCAGGTATAACCGCCGTAAACATAGGTAAGCGGAAAAGGCGTAATGTTCACGCCAAGACTCACGCGGGGCGAAGTGTCGGTAACGGAATCTCCGGCAAGCACCGTCGCGTCGGCGGCAGAAACTTTTGTTTCCAGTTTCGTGTTGTCTATGCCTACGCCGATATAAGGTTTAACAAGCGGCAGGTCGAAAGAAGCTATCAGGGAACCGGACATGTGGCGCATTTTGAAAGAGTCATTGGTAAAGGAGTCGTAGAACACGCCGACGCTCAGGTCCGGAATGAACTTCGCCAAATCGGGCCGGATAAGACTGTAACGCACGCCGCCACCGACGAGAGCGTTCCCGGCGTAACCTGTGCCGCGCACGCATACTTCCAGATCATAAGGCAAGCCGACAGAAGCCTGCACCATCGGCATGGCGAACGCGCGGACGCCGGCCGATTTCAGAATAGTATTGTCGCTTCGGGGCGAGAACTGGCCGTTAACCGCGACCCCCACGTCAAACCCCGGGAATCCGGTGGTGCGTCCGGTGTGGAAATCGGTCATGCCGATAAGGCCGCCCAAATCTCTTGCCATAGGCTTCATGGCGCTGTTTGTAAGATACTGGGAAAACTCCTCGCTCAGGCCGGCTTTTGCCGCCGAACAGGATACTGCTATCAGACACAACATCATCAGACGTGAAAAATTCTTCATGCTTCCTCCGGTAGTTTATTTGTCCGAAATACCCCGGTTAACCGCGGCATTCTGGTTTACACCTCATTATTACATAAATGAACCATTAAAAAAAGGTAGGCGGACAGGGCGCACCGCGGCTTTAAAAAACAGAAACCGCCCCGCCCGCACTTACGGACAAGCGCCGCCATTGCCCATGCCGCAGACGAAAAAAGACAGCGGCGAACTAACTCTCGCCGACGGAGGGGATTTTTCGCGCAGGTTTTGCTACATTATTACTATGAACATATTAGGAATAGGGCCTTCAATAATGGGCGCTGGAGTTATCAGCATAGCCGCGCTCCTGGTGCTGGAAAAACTGCTGAACATTGACCTGTCTCTTTCTCCCGAATTCAGATTCGCCGCCCTGGTTTTCGCTTCCGTATGGGGCACGCTCGGCCTGAGCCTGGGGTTGATCTCGGTCCGGCAAATTGCGTCCTCCGCCCGTTACGGCCGGCTGATAACGACCGGCGTCTACTCGTTATCCAGAAATCCGCTTTACGCCGCATTTATCATATTTATCGTGCCGTCCATAGCCTGCCTGCTCAACGACCTGTTCCTGGTGCTGGCGTCGGGCGGGATGTATCTGGTATTCGCCATGATGATAAAGAAAGAGGAACAGGACCTGAAAAACAGATTCGGCGCGGAATATCTCAACTATGCCGCGCGCACTTCCAGGCTTTGCCCGCTGCCGCCGGGATTTCGGATTAACGCGAAGAAGATATAGGGTGATTCTTTGTATGATAAAATGGTAACTTATGCCGGAAAGCAACGAGAAACCGACGCACGCGGGACACAGACAGCGGCTCAAAATGAAATTCAGAGCGGCCGGGCTGGACGCTTTTTTAGACCATGAAGCTCTGGAACTGTTGCTGACTTATTGCGTTCCCAGAAAAGACACTAAACCCATCGCCTGGGCGCTCCTCAAAAAATTCGGGACACTCTCCTCGGTATTGGACGCAAAACCGGAAGAACTGGCTGAAATACACGGCGTGGGCCAGGAAACAATCACCCTGCTGAACCTCTCGCGCGCGATGGTGAAGCGCTATTTTAAAGACGAACTGCAAAAGAAACAGTCGCTCCGTTCGCCGGAAGAAGTGGTTGATTTCTGCCGGGCTTCGCTGGAAGGCGAAAAAGACGAGATTTTCGAAGTGCTCTACCTCACGACAAAAAACACGGTTATTTCCTGCGAACGGATATCAACCGGCACCATTGACCGGACCGCCGTGTCGCCAAGGCGCGTTGTTGAAAACGCGCTAAAGACCCGGGCTTCGGGCCTGATACTGGTGCATAACCACCCCTCCGGCAACCCGACGCCTTCCCGCGAAGACATTATTATGACGGAGGAAATAATCCGCGCGGCAAAAGCGCTGGATTTGGCCGTGCTTGACCATATAGTAGTGGGTAAAAACGATTATTACAGTTTTCGCGCGAGCGGCATAATCAAATTCTCCAGGTGACACATGAACATTTTAAAGGAAGTGCTTAAACATCAGGTCTATCCGGCCATGGGCTGCACGGAGCCGGTGTCTGTCGCGCTGTGCGCCGCGCACGCGGCGCGGACGCTCGGCGAACCGCCAACGGAAGCCCTGCTGATCCTGGACGCAGGCACCTACAAAAACGGCATGGGCGTGACCGTGCCTAATACCGCCGGAGAAAAAGGCAACCTGCTGGCGGGCGCGCTGGGACTCCTGATAGCCGACCCGGCGGACGGCATGGAAATCTTAAAAAACTGCACCGCGGCGCGGCTTAGGAAAGCGCGCACGCTGGTGTCTTGCGGAAAAGTGAAAATCACCGTGGAGGCGCAGGAACGAGCCATGCATATAGAAGCGCGCGTGTCAGGAAAAAAGAACCGCGCGACCTGCATTATTTCAGGCAGCCACACCAACGTCAGTTTCCTTTCACGCAACGGGAAAACCATTAAAAAAAGCAAAACCGCCAAAGCGCACGGCTCGGCGAAATGGAAAGCAGAACTCGCAAAACTTTCCATCGCGGACCTGGTCAGGGCCGCGGAAAACGTGGACAGGCGCGACCTGGCCTACATCAAAGCGGGTATTGAAATGAATCTCGCCGCGGCGCTGGCGGGCAAAAAGCTGGAAAAAGTCGGCTTCTACATGGAACAGCTCATAGCCCGTGGCTACATGTCGGATGACGTTTTCTCGTCCACGAAAAAACTCACCGCCTACGCCTCGGACGCGCGCATGGAAGGCCTCCCCATTCCGGTGATGGCGAGCGGCGAGTCCGGCAACCAGGGCATAGTCGCCATACTGGCGCCGTACAATTTCGGAACGATTATGAACATACAACCTTCCCGGATATACACCAGTATCGCCCTCTCGCACCTGCTTAATTCTTACGTGAAAGTTTTCACCGGCGGACTGGCCCCGATCTGCGGCTGCGCCATAGCCGCAGGCGTGGGTGCGGCCGCGGCGATCGTTTATCAGTTGAAAGGAGCCGACGAAAAAGCCATTTCGCTCGCCATAAACAACCTGATAAGCGATTTAGGCGGCATGCTATGCGACGGCGCGAAAAGCGGCTGCGCGCTCAAAATAGTCAGCAGCGTGGACGCCGCCATCCGCTCCGCTTATATGGGCATACATTATTACGGCATAACCGAAGTGGAAGGCTTCGTCGGGCACACCGCAGAGGAGACGATCAGGAACCTCGCCCGGATTTCAAATACAGGAATGGCTAAAGTGGATAACACCATAGTTGATATCATGCTAAAAAAACAAAACCCGCCGTGTTTAGAATAATGGAACTTTTCAAAACATCCAAATGGAGCAGCCTTATGAAGAACCCTCTTTCACGCGACCTGTACATAAAAAGAACCTGGCCGCTTAAAGCAGATATCCGCGGCGATTATTACCGGGACCAGACGAAGATCATCCACTCGCTCCCGTTCCGCAGGCTCAAACACAAAACGCAGGTCTTCTTCGCGCCGGAGAACGACCATATCTGCACGCGCATCGAACACGTGCTCCACGTATCCAGCATTTCCGCGACGGTATGCCACGGCATAAACCGCTTCCGCCCCGGCAGCGAATTAGACCCCGACATGGCGGCGGCTATCGGCCTGGGCCACGATTTGGGCCATCCCCCCTTCGGACATGACGGCGAAACCGCGCTGAACCGCGAAATCCAAAAGCGCGCTCCGGACCGCGCCTTCCTGCATGAGGTGAACAGCTACCGCGTGGTGGAAAAACTTGCCAACTACGGCAAAGGCCTCAATCTCACCTTCGCGGTGAAAGACGGCATAATCTGCCACAACGGCGAGAATTTCGAGGACAACCGCCTTTCCCCAAGAGCCGAGCAGAATAATCTGGACATGATAAAAAACCGTAGCTGCGCGCCCAACACCTACGAAGGCTGCATAGTGAAACTGTCGGACAAGATAGCCTATCTGGGCCGCGATATAGAAGACGCGATAAAAGCGGGCCTGCTTAAATTAAAGGACGTGCCTGACAACATCAGCCGCGAACTCGGGCACTCGAACGGTGAAATAATCAGCACGCTGGTCGAAGACCTTATTGAACATTCCGCCAAGGCCGGATACATAGGTTTTTCCGAGCAGAAATACCTGCTTGTTAAAGAACTGGGGAAATTCAACTACAAACACATCTATCTGAGTTCCCCCCTTGAGGATTACACCGAGCATATAGACAATATCTTCAAAACCCTGTTCGCATATTATGAAAACCGCCTGAAAAAATATGGGCGGGACGGTGCGGCCTACAAAAAATCCCCGCGCCAGATTGAAGTGTATTTCGGCGATTATCTGCACGCCATGGGCGGTTTTTATGAGAACGGGGGCGGCGACGATA
>JBAYFS010000158.1:0-5522 GCA_041667045.1 Elusimicrobiaceae bacterium
CAGATCGAGGAAAGCCTCGTCTATGCCCACCGCTTCCACGGACGGAGTGAACTCATAAAAAACGGAATACACCTGTTTTGACGCTTTCGAGTATTTTTCTCCGTCCGGAAGAATAAAAACGCCGTGGGGACATTTGCGCCACGCTTCCGAAATGGGCATCGCCGAGTGAACGCCGAACTTGCGCGCCTCGTAGGAACAGGTGGACACAACGCCTCTCCCCTTCCCGCCTTTGGGGTCGGCTCCGATAATCACCGGTTTTCCGCGCAAAGAGGGATCGGCGTTCTGTTCCACCGCAGCGAAGAACGCGTCCATATCAACGTGGGCTATAAAAGACTGCGTCAGAAATCCTCCGGGGTCAGCGGGTTCCGGTGCTGCCGAAGCCGCCCTCGCCTCTTTTGGTTTCGGAAAGGCATCCGGTTTCGCAAAAATCCGGATATAAAGTGGGCAGCACGACCAGCTGGGCTATTTTCTGGCCTTTTTTAAATTCAAACGGGGTTTTGCCAAGATTGTGCAGGCAGACGATAATTTCGCCGCGGTAAGGCGCGTCAATCAGTCCAGCCATCACTTTAAGGCCCTGCGATTCAAGGGAGCTTTTCCCCCAGACCAGGCCGCTCGTGCCCTCCGGCAGGGCAAGCGCTATGCCGGTGCGGATTTTCGTAGTCTCGCCGGGCGGCAGAACGGTGTTTTCAAGCGCGAACAGATCCGCGCCGGAATCCGTGGGATGGGCTCGGTGCGGTGCTTTGGCGTCATCCGCCAGCTTTCGGAATTCAATGGTTTGTTTCATAGCGTATTATCAAATTATAGCTGTTTTGCGCGCGGTTTTGTTTGCGGCGCGCTCAAAAAAATAGCATCATGTTTTATTATGCCCTGGAAAACAAATCTCAAGTCTTTTTTTATCCGCATATTCCGCATAATACGCAACACGGCGGTTAACGCCGTGGGCAATAACATTATCGAACTGTCCGCGGAACTGGCTTTTTTCTGCCTGTTCTCCATCTTTCCGTTTTTCCTGTTTCTGGGCGGGCTTGCGGCGAGTTTTCCCCGGAAAATAGGCACGGCGGTAATAGTGGAAAAACTGAAACTTTTTCTCCCTTCCTATATTGTGCCCGTGATAGACAACAATCTCTCGGGGATGCTGCGCCATCCCTCGCACTGGCTGAGCGTGATGACGCTGGTGTTTTCCCTGCTTGCGGCGTCCGTGGCGGTATCGTCCCTGATGTCTTCCATAAACAGGATTTACGGAATAACCGACAAACGCCATTACTGGCTTCAGAAACTCATCGCCATTCTGCTGACGCTGGCGCTTGAACTGGTCGTGATCGTGGGCCTTGCCGGGCTGGTTATCGGGCCGGTGGTCAAGGATTTTCTCATAGCCGTTACCGGGCACGTGTGGCTTTTCAATTTTATGTTCGGCTATTACCGCTGGGTGACCGCGCTCCTGTCCATGACGCTTTGCCTGTTCCTGCTTTACACCTTCGGGCCCGCCGACCTGCGCAAGGTGCGAGTGGCCATGCCGGGCGCAGTGTTCACGATTCTGGGCTGGCTTGTTATATCCGAAGGCTTTAAGGAATACTGCCAGCATTTCGCGCACTATGCCCTGCTTTACGGCGCGATGAGCGGCATTATAGTGTTAATGACCTGGTTTTACCTGCTCGCGCTCGCCACCGTGGCAGGCGCGCAGCTTAACAAAGAGATAATGCAGGAGTTTTCTATTGACGGGAAACCGCCGCTGTTGATAAAATTCAGGAAAAGAGGAGCGAAGCATGATTAAATTTAAAGTGACCGGCGAAACTATCACCTGTACCTTCCCCGCGCGGGTGGAGACGACGGTGTGCATGCAGTATCAGGCCGAGGTTGAGCCGGAAGTGCTAAACGCAGGCAAGCCGGTTGTTTTCGACATGAAGGACACGGAATATATCTGCTCCGCTTTCCTGAGAATCTGCATAGCCGCTTCTCAGAAGCTGGGCAAGGAAAAGTTCTCGGTTATCCATACGAACTCTTTTGTTCACAAAGTCTTTCACGTGGCGGGGCTGGAAAATCTTATCAGGATAAGCTGACTGTTCCAGAGAAACGCGGCGGGACGGCCTTCAATAATGTAACATATGGCATGGGAAATAAACCCGCCGGGCGCCGGTCTCAGCCTAACATCCTTATGAAAAACAGTGCCGTCCGATATTTTGCGGACGGTGAAGATTTAAGCCGTTCCGCCACGGAGCCGGCGGAGTGGAGCATTTCCTGTCCCGGCGTAACTTTTACTTCAAATAAAGAGGACTAATGAAAAAAATCGTTGTTTTTATGCTGTTGTGTTTTTGTTGCGCTGGCGGTGCTTATGCCGGAGTGAGCGCAGGCCTGCCGAAAGCGGTGAAGAATGCGGAGAAGCTTGACGCTAAAGCGCTGGCTTCTATAAAAAAGAAGGTTATGCCACCCGCGAAGGTTTCTGTTTCCGGCTACGGAAAAATAACCGCAACTTCAGGGGAAATAACAGTAAGCTGGAGCCCTGTGCCCGGAGCGGTTTCCTATAATATTTACTGGAGCTCGACGCCGGGGGTGTCCAACGCCTCAACCAAAATCCCCGGCGTGAGCAGCCCTTACATCCATACGGGACTGACCTACGGGCAGACTTATTACTATCGCGTGTCCGCCAGGAACAGTTCGGGCGAATCAATTCCCGGCGCGGAAACAAGCGGCATAGCGAAGGTCTACACGACAGCCGGCAGAACGATTATCCCCACCGCCGTGCCCGAGGGCTCGCCCGCAGTTGCGCCCTACCGGATTGACCTGTTCTCGCAATACGGTTATGGCGTCTGGCAGTACGGCCCCGGTCTCGCGTGTGAAAAAAAGCTGGACCTTATGCCGTCTTCATACACCGTAAACTCAAGCACGAACGCCGCGTCCCTTTTGCATTTCTTCGTCACGACCGACGTTCATATCACTGACAAGGAGTCACCCGCCGAGGCGACTTTCTTCGGTTTGGTAACGGGCGGCACTATCTCAGGCTATTCACCCGCCATGCTGTATTCGACGCACGTTCTGGATGCGGCTGTCCGGACTGTCAACGCCATGCATAAAGCGGATCCGTTTGATTTCGGCCTCTGTATCGGCGATGCGACCAACAGCAGCCAGTATAACGAAACCCGGTGGTTTATTGATATTCTTGACGGCAAAACCATCTATCCGAGTTCCGGCAAAAATGCCGGCGCGGGCATCATTGACTATCAGAAACCATATCAGGCGGCGGGTCTTGATAAGGCCATTCCCTGGTATGAGGCGCTGGGCAACCATGATCATTTCTGGATGGGCTCGTTCCCTGCAAATGATAAAACCAGACAGGCCGCGACAGGCACGACGCCGCTTAATGTAGGCAATATGTTCACTACCCCGCTCGGCACGGCCTCCACCGGTTATTACATGGGCGCGCTTGACGGCAGCACGGTTTACGGAACGCCGGTGGCCTACGGGCCCGTCTCAAACTACCCGACCCCTCCGCAGGTTGCGGCAGACGCTAACCGCCGCCAGCTTTCAAGAACGGAGTGGATAAGCGAATTTTTCAACAGCTCCTCCAGCCCGCAGGGTCACGGGTTCAGTCCTGACGCGAAAACGTCGGGTTTCGCCAGCTATACGTTCATGCCGAACCCGAATTTGCCGCTTGAAGTAATTGTGCTAGACGATACCCAGCGTGAAACCGACCCCTCCGACGGCCGCAACGGGCCCAACTATGGGCACGGCGCGCTTGACGCCGAGCGTTACGCCTGGCTTGTTAATGAGCTTGATAAAGGGCAGGCGGCCGGCAATCTCATGATTATCGCCGCGCATGTGCCGATAGGCGTTTCGCCGGTGGGTTCCGGTATCGGCTGGAGCGCTTTACCCGCCGTGACGGCGGTTTCCGACAGGGAGTTAATCGCCAAACTGAACACATATCCGAATCTGCTGCTATGGCTGGCCGGGCACCGCCACAAAAATACTATTACCGCGCTGCCCTCGCCTGATTCTTCCCATCCGGAATACGGTTTCTGGGGAGTTGAAACCTCATCGCTGAGGGAATTTCCGCAGGAGTTTCGCACTATCAAGGTTGACCGCAACAGCGACAACAATATCTCGATATACGTAACCAATGTGGACCCGATTGTTGACGGTTCGCTTGCCGCAAAGTCGCGCACTAATGCTATCGCGGCCAACCAGATATTCCATGGCATGCCGCCCGCAACCCCCGGTTCCTACGGCACGCTAAACGCGGAGCTTGTCAAACAACTGACGCCCGCAATGCAGGCCAAGATACAGAAGTACGGAACGCCGATAAAATAATAGTTGGAGCGTGGCAAGAGCAATAACCGCCGGGACTGTTTAAAACTGAGTTCCGCTCTGCACCCCGTGCCCGAACGGATCGCCTTTCACGAAAATCCGCACGACGGGGCTTTCGATGCTGGGAGCGTCTTTTAAGTCAACGCAGAGCCTGTAGTAAAATTCGCCGTTTAACGCGGTGCTGTCAACATAGCCTGTCCGGTCGGCGTCGTAAGAGGAGTAGACCGTTTTGCCGTCCGAGCAGGCGGGGCGGCGGTCTTCGGAACTGCGCACTATCCTGTACGCCGAAAAGTTAGGCTTTTCATATTTCGTCCATTCCAGAACAGTTTGGTAGTTCATGTAATTGCCCCGGAAGGACACGCCGGCATTTCCCTGTCCGGTTTTATTCCCGGCGTAAAAACAGCCGGAGGTGAAAAGCAGGCTTGCGCACAGCAGATATTTTAAAGTCATACCAATATTGTAGGAAAATAACCAAAAAAGGCAAATGCGCCGTCCTTCATAATTTGGCACAATGTATACATGCGGGCACGCTGCGAGCTGCACATCAATGGGTCAATGAAGCGCGTTTTACTGGCTGTGCGAAACGAGGAAACTGTTTCGCACCTTGCGCTTAAGCTTCTGGGCCTGTGCCTGTTTTCGGAAAGCGACCCCATTGTGGAGCCAAACCCGCGGCACAGCGCGCTGGTGAACCTGGAATTCGCGCCAGACCTGCTGTGCGCCGATGAAGGCGGCGAGGCTTCCGTCTGGATTGAATGCGGCAATACTTCGCCCGGCAAGCTAGCCAAGATGGGCAAGCGGCTTAATGCGCGTATTGTGATATTGGTGGAAACCCCGGAAGACGGCGAACGGCTCCGCCTGGCAGCTAATGACGAAGGCATCCCTTCGAGCAGGGTAAGCATACTGGCTTTTCCGAAAGGCGAATTCCCGCGCTGGCGCGACGCTCTGGAACAGGCCACCTGCGTAGTGGGCGAAGCCGATGAAAAGAATATAAATCTTGTGGTGAATTCCGAAATTTTCTCTTTGCAGATGGTTACGATCAAATGATAACGATAAACAACGTGAGCAAATCCTTCGGGCAGCAATTGCTGTTTGAAAACGCTTTTTTGCAGATTAACGAAGGCGACAAGTTCGCCCTTGTCGGCCCTAACGGCGCGGGCAAAAGTACGCTTTTAAAAATGATTCTGGGCTGGGAAAAGCCGGACGACGGCGCGATAGCGTTCCGA
>JBAYFS010000159.1:0-5463 GCA_041667045.1 Elusimicrobiaceae bacterium
AATCCGGCTTACAACAAAAAAATAACCGTGCTTTGTTCGGACACCGGTCGGGATCTGTGCCGCGATGTCCGGGCTGGAGTATTCGCTGAATTCGAAAAAAGCGGTTTCTCGCTTGTGGATTCCAGCGGAGTGGCCGATATCGGCGACACCCGGGCCGCGCTTGACGCGGGCCGCCAGGCCGGAGCGGATTTCGTTATAACCGCCAAAAGCGACACGTATCCCATCGAAGGGATGCCCGGGCTTGCGGGCGCGTTTATCTCCATGCGCGCGAAATCCGGCATGAAGGTTCTGGAAGTTTCTTCGGGCCGCGTTGTGAACGAGGTTTCCAACGAAGCCAGCTCGATTGACGCGGTGAAGGAGATCGCGGAACGCAAAGCCGCGTCCGCGGCGGCGGGTTTGTCCGCGGCGGCGCTTCTGGAGTCCGTTAAAAAGGCGTCTGTTTCCGGTACGGTGATAACGCTTAAAATTGACGGCATGGCCAGTATTGAGGACGTGTCCAAGGTGAAAACCATTCTTGATGCCGCGCCCGGCGTGGACAGTTATACGCTGGACCATTATGTGCACGGCGATGTCGCGTTCTCGGTGCGGGTCAACGGCGTGAGCGGCGAAGAGCTGGCGTCCTGCATTTTAAGGCAGCTGCCGTATAAAATGATGCTGGTCACCCAATATGAAATAGAACTTTCCGCGGATTAAAAATGATAGCAGGCGTTAAAAGCGTGGGTTTAAAGGGGATTGACGGGTTTCACGTCTCGGTCGAGGTGGATGTGGCCGGGGGCCTCCCGTCGTTTACGGTGGTCGGCCTGCCGGAGGCTGAGGTGCGCGAATCGCGCGACCGCGTGAAAGCGGCCATCCGCAACAGCGGGTTCGATTTTCCGGTGAAGCGGATAACGGTCAATCTTAGTCCGGCGGAGGTTAAGAAGTCGGGCAGCCATTTTGATCTGCCGATAGCGCTGGGCCTGCTTTCCGCGTCGGGCCAGCTGGGCAAAAAGACGGTTTTCGATTTGGAAAAAACGGTGTTTCTGGGCGAGCTTTCGCTTGACGGCGCGGTCAGGCCCGCGCCGGGCGTGCTGCCGATGCTGGTCCCGCTGGCCGCGCTTGGTTTTGAAAACGCGCTGGTGCCGTCCGCCAACGCGGGCGAAGCGGTGGTTTCCGGTTTGTGCGCTTTTCCTGTTTCCAGTCTTAAAGACGCGGTGGCAGTTTTAAAGGGCGAGTGCCCGGCCGTGCCCGCGCGGGAAACGGAAACGGCGGCGGAGTTTGTTTCTGATTACGCCGGCTGCGGAGATTTTTCCGACGTGAAAGGCCAGCCGTTCGCCAAGCGCGCGCTGGAAATAGCCGCAGCGGGCGGGCATAACGTTTTGCTGATAGGGCCGCCGGGTACCGGCAAGTCCATGCTTGCCAGAAGGTTTGCCGGGATACTTCCGCCCATGGGCCGGGAGGAAGCGCTTGAAACAACGCGCATTTATTCGGTGAGCGGACTGCTCAAGGGGTCCGGGCTTTTGCGGACCAGGCCGTTTCGCGATCCCCACCACACGGTTTCCGAAACCGCGCTCGTGGGCGGCGGCGGGAATCCCCGTCCTGGCGAGGTTTCGCTGGCGCACAACGGAGTGCTGTTCCTTGACGAGCTGCCGGAGTTCTCGCGTTCCGGTCTTGAGGTTCTGCGCGAGCCGCTTGAAGACGGGCATGTGACGATTGCCCGCGCGCGAGAGCGGGTGACTTTTCCTGCGCGCTTTACGCTGGTTTCGGCCATGAACCCGTGCCCGTGCGGCTATCTGGGACATCCTGACCGCACGTGCCGGTGCACGCCTTTGCAGGTGCGCCAGTACAGCGCGAAAATTTCCGGCCCGCTGCTGGACCGGATAGACCTCACCGTGCATCTTAATCCGGTGCGCTATAAGGATTGGGAAAGCGCGCGGGCCGAGGAGCCGAGCGGTGAAATCCGTAAACGGGTTATCCGAGCCCGCGAAGTGCAGGCGGCTCGGTTCGCGGGCGGAAAGACCAGGCTGAACGCTTTTATGGGCGTGCGCGAGATACGCAAACACTGTGTCATGCCCGAAGGCGCGGGAGAGATTCTGGAAGCCGCGATGGCGCGGCTGGGCTTGTCGGCCCGCAGTCTGGATAAAATACTTAAAACCGCCAGGACGATAGCTGATCTGGGCGGCGAAAAAAACATTTTGAGGGCGCATATAATCGAGGCGGTGCAGTATCGCAGTTTTGACAGGTCTGCAGCAACGGAGAGGATATGAGTAAACTTATAAAGCACATTGTGCTTTCCATATTAGTAAGCGCGGGCGGAGCGGCTTTCGCCGCGGATGCGAGTACGGCGACCGTGCACCGTGTTGTGCGGGGAGATACGCTGTGGGCGCTGTCCGGCAAGTATTGCAAAACGCCGGAAAACTGGCGCGGCCTTTATGAATCGAACAAAGCGAGCGTGAAAAATCCGGATTTGATCTTTCCGGGAGAAACGCTGGAAATAATCTGTTCGTCTTCGGCGATGACGGTGGTTCACATATCCGCCAACAGTTCGAAACGGGTTGCCAGACTTGCGGGCGCCGGAAAATCCGCCAAAACGGTTTCGTCCGATAAAGTGCCGGTGTCCAAATCAGACAGGGAGGATGTGGCGCCGCCCATGATTCTGCCCGAACCGGAACCTGAACTGGTTCCGGCTAAGCCCGGCCCGGACGAGGTCTTGCTGGGTCAACTGAAAACGCTGGCGGACAAAAAAGGCCTTGTGGATGAGCGGGACATCTCGGTTTCGGAAGCAATGCCCGAAGATATGACGTGGGGGTTCCCCTCCCGCGACACGCAGCTTGTGGATCCGCGCTGGATTCAGGACGGCGTGGTTTCTTCGGCCAACGTGAATGACGATCCGATGGATGTGCTGGCCGAATTCGGCGATAAAATCACGCTGCATCTGAATAAAAAGGGTAAAATCACAGCGGGCGATTTCCTGACCGTTTACCGGCGCGGCAGCGTCATAAAAAACAACAACGGCGACAAGCGGCTGGAACTACAGCGGTCGGCGCTTTTGAAGGTGGAGTCGGTTGACGGCACAACCGCCGTGGCGCAGATTGTGCGCGTGATCAATCCCGTAGAAACGGGCGATCTGGTAAAAAAATAGCTTACAACGGATAATCTCATGAACGGCGAATGGTGCGATTTTAATCAGATTCTTTCCTGGGGAATGAAGCGCAAAAACATTTCCCTGCGCGAGCTTTGCCGCCGCGCCGGGGTGGACGCTTCTTTTATTTCAAAGGTGCTGGCCGGAAAAAGGAATCTGCCCATGCAGGACAATATCTTGCAGGGCCTTGCCGGCGCGCTGGAGATAAGCGAGTCTGAACTGTTTCTGGCGGTC
The DNA here is from genome assembly GCA_041667045.1 of Elusimicrobiaceae bacterium. Classification (GTDB taxonomy): domain Bacteria; phylum Elusimicrobiota; class Elusimicrobia; order Elusimicrobiales; family Elusimicrobiaceae; genus JAQVSV01. The sequence goes on from JBAYFS010000159.1 coordinate 3,353, forward strand.
GGGCGTTTGCCTCCGGCCTGGTCTGTTTTGCGCTCGAACAGAAAACTTTATGAACTGGTCGCCGCGGCGGCATCGTCGGGCGACTATAACGGCCTTGCGCGCGTTTCTGCGCGCGGATCGTCGGGGGATTCGGAAATTCCGGAAGAGCTTTTATAATATGTTATCACCACAGGAACGCAGCGCGCGGATCAGGATAAACTGCGCCGGTTATATGAAGCCGGAGTGGTGCCGCAGGCTTGTGGACGTATACGGCGGCGCGCAGGAAACGCTTGGCAAAACGGCTTTTGAAATAGCGCGGGACGGCGCGGTCGCCCTTAAAAGCGCGGAAATTTTTCTGCGTGACGCGCTCGCGGCGGAACCGGAAAAGGAAATTGCCGAGACGGAAAGGCTCGGCGGACGGATAATTTTTCCGCAGGACGGGCAGTATCCCGAGCGGCTTAAGGGAATGCCGGACGAACCCTTCCTGCTTTATGTTAAGGGCGGCTTTGATTTCTCCGGCCCCGCCGTGGCGATTGTGGGCACGCGGTATCCGGATGCGTACGGACGGCGTGTTTGCGCCGCACTGGCGGGCCAGTTGAGCCGGGCCGGTTTTGCTATAGCCAGCGGGCTGGCGCGCGGCATTGACAGCGTGGCTCATGAGGCCGCGCTTAAGGAAAAGGGCCGCACCTGGGCCGTTGTAGGAACCGGCATAGCGCATTGCTATCCGGCTGAAAACAAAATGCTGGAAAGCGCCCTGCTGGAGCAGGGCGGGGCTGTGATAAGCGAATTTCCGGTAAATGTCGGGCCGGTCCCTTATCACTTTCCGCGCAGGAACAGGATAATATCTGTTTTGTCCGGCGCGACGGTGGTGGTGCAGGGCGATCACAAATCCGGTTCCCTTATAACGGCGCGTTGCGCGCTGGACCAGGGGCGCGAAGTGATGGCGGTTCCGGGTCCGGTTGATTCCAGCCGGAGCGACGGGCCCAACAGGCTTTTGAAAGACGGTGCGGTTTTGGTTCGTAACGCGCGCGACGTGTTCGACGCCTATCCCGCCGCCGAGCTGTTCGGGATAAATTTACCCGAAGAAGGGCAGGAGAAGGGTTCTCTGTCCGGCGCGCAGGCGGCTTTGGCCGGCCCGGACGAAAAAAAAGTTTTGGAATGCATAGGAAGCGGAGAGCTGTCCATTGACATGATTTCGGAAAAGCTGGGCTGGGATATACCGCATACCGCGGGCGTCCTCTTCGAGCTGGAGATCAAGTCGCTTGTGAGTTCGTCCGCCGGTCTTTACTCTAAGGTGTAACTATTTAACAAGGATGGGATATGACATCAAAAGGAAAGAAATATTTAGTGGTTGTTGAGTCTCCGACCAAGCAGAAAACCATAGGGAAAATACTGGGCCCCGATTACCTGGTGAAAAGTTCGTTCGGCCACGTGCGCGACCTGCCCGAACGGGAACTGGGCGTGGACGAGGCAAACGGGTTCAAGCCGACCTATGTGGTCATTCCGAAAGCGAAGAAAAACATCATGGATTTAAAAAGCGCCGCCAAAGACGTGGACATGCTTTATCTGGCCACTGACCCTGACCGCGAAGGCGAGTCCATAGCCTGGCATCTGGTGGAGGCGCTTTCGCCCGCGCGGGACCGCGTGCGGCGCATAGCGTTTCATGAAATCACGCCCACGGCGATTAAGGAATCATTCAGTAACGCGCGCGATATAGACAACGATCTGGTGGAAGCCCAGCAGGCGCGGCGCGTTTTGGACCGGCTGGTGGGCTACAAGCTTTCGCCACTTCTGTGGAAGAAAATAAGCAAGGGCCTGTCGGCGGGCCGCGTGCAGTCCGTGGCGGTGCGCATTCTTGTGGAGCGCGCCAAAGAGATAGCGAATTTTCCCATCGAGCAGTACCACAGCGTCCGCGCGCTTTTAAGCAAGGAAGGTTTGCCGCCGGACTTTTTCGCACGCTTGCTCAGGTGGAAGGGAAAGACTGTCGAAAAATCGGAAATTCTGAAGCTGTTCGCGGAAGATTACCGGGTGCGCCGGACCATTTTCGGCGACAAGACCGAACTGGCGGAAGTGGACAGCGTTTTGAAAAACGGGCCGATACGCGTTGTTTCGGTCGAGCGCAAGGAAACGCG
>JBAYFS010000160.1:0-5368 GCA_041667045.1 Elusimicrobiaceae bacterium
CCGTTCGCGCAGGGATATAAACTGCGCCGCGTATTCTTTTCTTTTTTCTGGGAAAAGAGCTGCGTTGGCTAGCGCCGCGTTTTCCATATACATCAGCGCCAAAGCTTCCGCGTCAAGGCGGTCAGGACCGACGGCGATGGGCTGCGCGCCGAAAGAAAACTTTTTTTCGTATTCCAGAAACAGATTTTCAGCGAGGACGCCAAGCGCGTCCGGGTCCGCCGCGTCGCCCGTTATGCGCAACGCGTTCACGCGTGTTCCGGCAAGCGGCATGTCCGGATAAAAGGCGGTTTTTGTCAGGCCGGTCCCGGCTTTAAGGTAAACGGGAAACCCGTAATTGCCGTCCAGTCTGGAAAAATCCGCGGACAAATTTGCCAGGACAGACGTTTTGCTTTTTTCCATGATCAGCAGAAGCGGCGGGGAAACGAGGGAAAATCCTTTCCATACCCGTTCGGACGGTGATTTCTGCTTTTTTTCAAAATCCGCTATGCGCGCGAGCAGACGACTGTCCTGCGCGGTCAGCCGCGCGGAGCCGCCCAGCGCCATTGCCGGGCAGAGCAGAAGAAAGAAAAGGAATCGCCAATGCATTGTTTTCATTTTATCACTTCGCGGGAGCTATGCCACGGGCATTTTTTCAGCATCGCGCCTATATGGTAATATTACAGTATGGCAAACGGTTCAGATAACGCTCCCGAATCCGGGAAAAGAGCGCCACTGGCGGAATTCATTTCTGAGGCGGATGTTTATCTTAAAATACTAAGCGAGAAACTTCTCGCCGCCGAAAGCGCGGCGAAAAAAGGCGATACGTTTCCAGAAAAGGATTTAAAGGAAATGTTCCGCGCCGCCCATAATATCAAAAGCCTGGCGTCCTTCCTTTCGTTGAAAGACATTGCGGGCATAACGCATGAAATGGAAACAGCGCTTTCCAGACTGCGCAGGCGCGAAATAGCGTTTTCCGGCAGGGTTGTGGATATTCTGCTGGAGGTTTTCGATTTTCTCGAAAAGGAATTTAAAAGCCTGCGTGAAACGTCAAAGGAAATAACCGGCGCGGATGGTGCGGTGGAAAAAATTCACGCCGCGGTTTCCAGGGAAATAGCCGGCGCGCGGAAATGCGAGCCGGAACCGAAAACCGAACTTCCCGCGCCCGAGCTCGTGAAAATGGATGAACTGGCCCGGCTGTCCGGGGAACTGGCCCTATTGGAAAATAAAATTTCCGGCCTTGCCGCACGGCTGGAGAAAGAGATATCCGCGCGGGACGAAAAAGCGGATGCGCTGCTGTTTCTCAAGTCTTTTTGCGAAGCCGCGCGCGGCGAGGTTCAGGCCTTCCGCAAAGAACGGCCCGATGCGGAGCAGGCCATGAAAAAAATCGTCTCGCTTCTGTCGGCTATTGACCGGCAGTCTGACAAACTGGGCGCGTTTCACAACGATAACCTGACAGCCGCCTCCGGCGAACTTAACGATTTTCTGCACGCCTTTAAAATAGTTTCCGTGGATATTTCGGCCTGCGTCGCGCAAGGGCGTATGGTTTCCGCCGAACGGCTGCTGGCGGGGTTTAAACGCGCGGTCCGCGATATCGGCAAAAAACTCTCAAAGGAAGCGGTTTTGGAAATAACCGCGCAAGGCGTGGAAATTGATAAGGAAATCGCGAACGCCCTGCGCACCCCCCTGCTTCACCTTATCCGCAACGCCATTGACCACGGGCTGGAAGAGCCGCAGTGCCGCAGTGCCGCGGGCAAAGCCCCGCAGGGCACGATTGCACTTTCCGCGAAGCGGGAATCCGGTTTCCTTGTGCTGGCAGTTAAAGACGACGGGCGCGGCATGGATCCGGAAAAAATCGCCGTAGCCGCCGTTAAAAAAGGATTATGCTCCGCCGCCCAGGCCGGCGGTCTTGACGCGGACGGCAAACTGAAACTCATTTTCCTGCACGGTTTTTCCACGGCGGAACAAATCACCGGCCTGTCGGGCCGCGGTGTCGGCATGGACGCCGTTGCCGAAGCGGTTAACGCTCTCGTCGGCGTTATCGATATCAAAACCGAGCCGGGCCGCGGAACCGCCTTCATAATCAAAATCCCTGACGCCTGAAAACGGCGGGCGATTTGAAACCGCCGCCCGATCTTTCTTTATAAAACGCGGGGCCGCACCCTGTTCCGGCGCGGCCCCGAACTGTTCGCTGGTTAATTATTTCAATACGGCCATTTCCAGTTTTTAATTTCCGGCATATCGTCGCCAACTTTAGTGATATATTCCTTGTGCTCAACCAGTTTGTCGCGCAGGTATTGTTTCAGATACGCCGCGTTCGGGCCCGCTTTCGCGACCCGGTCCAGCACATCGGACGCGAGGTGGAAGCGGTCAATGTCGTTAAGCACAGCCATGTCGAACGGCGTGGTTGTGGTGCCTTCCTCTTTGTAGCCGCGGACGTGGATGTTTTTATGGTTGGTCCTGCGGTAAGTCAGACGGTGGATGAGCCAGGGATAGCCGTGGAAAGCGAAAATAACCGGCTTGTCCGAAGTGAACATGAGGTCGAAATCTTTGTCCGGCAGACCGTGCGGATGCTCGCTCGCCGGCTGAAGCGTCATAAGATCCACGACGTTAACCACCCGTATTTTAAGCTCCGGCAGGTTATGTCTTAAAATATCAACCGCGGCCAGCGTTTCCAAAGACGGCACGTCGCCGGCGCAGGCCATTACCACGTCCGGCTCAAAACCCTTGTCGTTGCCAGCCCATTCCCAGATTCCGATTCCGGCGGTGCAGTGTTTGACGGCGGAGTCCATGTCCATGTACTGCAGAGACGGCTGTTTGCCCGCCACGATGATGTTGATATAGTGGCGGCTTCTCAGACAGTGGTCCGTAACCGAGAGCAGGGTGTTGGCGTCCGGCGGGAGATAGATTCTGATAATATCGGCTTTTTTGTTCGCGGCGTGGTCCAGAAACCCCGGGTCCTGATGCGAAAAACCGTTGTGGTCCTGACGCCACACGTGCGAGGTCAGCAGATAATTAAACGAAGCTATCGGCCTTCGCCACGGAATGCGTTTGGTGGTTTTAAGCCATTTTGCGTGCTGGTTGAACATGGAATCTATAATGTGAATAAACGCTTCGTAGCAGGAAAACAGGCCGTGCCGCCCGGTGAGCAGATAACCTTCCAGCCAGCCCTGGCAGAGATGTTCGCTGAGCACTTCCATGACGCGCCCGTCTTTCGCCAGATGGTCGTCGTAGGAATGGATTTCCTGCTCCCAGGTCCGGTTGGTCACGTCGAAAAGGGAACCCAGCCGGTTTGAGGCGGTCTCGTCCGGCCCCATAACGCGGAAATTGCGCGTTTCCAGATTAAGCTTCATTACATCGCGCAGGAATTTCCCCATCACGCGGGTGGCTTCTTCCGTGGTGGTGCCGGGTTTGGGAACCGGTACCGCGTAAGCCCGGAAATCCGGCATTTTAAGGTCGCGCAGAAGCTTGCCGCCGTTTGCGTGCGGGTTTGCGCTCATGCGCTTTTCGCCGCGCGGGGCGAGGTCGGTGTAATAGGAAAGGGGTTTGCCGTTTTTGTCGAAAAGTTCTTCCGGTTTGTAGCTTTTCATCCACTTTTCGAGAATTTTTATATGGGCGGGTTTTTCTCGCATTTCCGCCAGAGGAACCTGATGGGAACGCCAGGAATCTTCAGTCCGGAGCCCGTCAATTTCCTTCGGGCAGGTCCAGCCCTTGGGTGTGCGCATGATTATCATGGGCCACACGGGGCGGGCCTTGTCGCCGCCTTTGCGGGCTTTTTCCTGAATGGCGCGGATTGCGAAAAACGCTTTATCCATGGCGCCGGCCATAAGCTGATGCATTTCTTCCGGTTCATGCCCTTCAACGAAGATGGGGTTATACCCGTAGCCTTCGAAAAGCGATTTCAGTTCTTCATGCGGCATTCTGGCAAGCACCGTCGGATTTGCTATCTTGTACCCGTTCAGATGCAGTATGGGAAGCACCGCGCCGTCCGTAACAGGATTAAGGAATTTATTTGAATGCCAGCTGGCGGCAAGGGGACCGGTTTCTGCTTCCCCGTCGCCCACTATGCAGGCGGCAATCAGGCCGGGATTGTCGTACGCCGCGCCGTAGGCGTGGCAGAGCGCGTAACCCAGTTCCCCGCCTTCATGTATGGAGCCGGGTGTTTCCGGAGCCACATGGCTTGGTATGCCGCCGGGAAAAGAAAACTGTTTAAACAGCCTGCCCATTCCTTCCTCGTCAGTGGAAATGTTCGGGTAAACTTCGCTGTAAGTCCCTTCAAGCCAGACATTGGCCACAATGCCGGGTCCGCCGTGGCCCGGTCCGATAATGTAAATCATGTCGAGATTATCGCGTTTTATTATGCGGTTTAAGTGAACATAAAGGAAGTTTAAACCCGGCGTCGTGCCCCAGTGGCCCAGCAGGCGCGGTTTGATGTGGTCGAGAGTGAGCGGTTTTTTGAGAAGCGGATTATCGAGCAGATAAATCTGTCCGACCGACAGGTAATTCGCCGCTCGCCAGTAAGCGTTTATTTTATTCAGTTCTTCTTTGCTTAAGGTAGCGGTTGCTTTTTTTGCTTTTGTAATCTGCATGCTTCCCCCTGGGGTTACTGCGATTTTTCTATGCCTTTCGCGAAATTCTCGAGTTTCTGCGCGTATATTACCGGGTTCTTCAGTTCATTGTCAAAAAAACTGATGGTGCGCGCCGCGGTTTTCCCGGAAACGGTTTCCATTTCCCGAAACGCGTTCTCCGGATTGCAGCCGGCGCATACTGTGAAAAAAGCCACATTCGGCAGACTGTCTTTCTGGCTCGCCAGATAGGTCCGCGCGGCGGGAGTGATATTGCCGCCCCAGATGGGAGTGCCCACGATCACCAGTCTATAGTTTTTCGCGTTTTTATCAACGGGCCCTATTTCCGTCAGACGCTGTTTGATGGCGTCCCTGCCGGCCAGGAACCAGTTGAGGAGTCCTCTCCTGTTTTTAAGGTCGGTTATTTCCGAGCAGTCCGCGTCAAGACGCGCCGCCAAAGCCATGGCGATTTGCCTTGCATGTCCGGTGCGAGAATAATACGTTATGAGAATTTCCGCCTGTTCCATTCAATCCCCCCCTAACGCTACAATTTAATTATAACAAAGGCCGGGTGATATGGACAGCGGTCCTCCTTAAAAAGTAATATTAGAAAGTAACCTAACTGTTATGTTGCTTTCTGAAATTATCAAAACATCGGATGTTGAACCTCCCGCTCAGGATATTGAGATAACCGCCCTCTCTCTCGATTCCAGACAGGTGAAGCCGGGCTGCCTGTTTTTTGCCGTTAAAGGCGCGAAGTCGGACGGGCACGGTTTTATTGAAACGGCGGTTAAAAACGGCGCGGTCGCCGTGGCGGGAACCGAAAA
>JBAYFS010000161.1:0-5367 GCA_041667045.1 Elusimicrobiaceae bacterium
CCGTTTTGACTACGGCAAGCATGGATTCGCGCGCCGTCTGCGTATCTGGATCGCTCAGGAAAGCCGGCATCCCGCTGCCTATCATGCCGCCGGCGGCGTTCGCCGCGACACGATTCAAACTGCACCCGGACAGCAGCGGCGCGCAGGCGAGGGCAAGCGCTAAAGGAAACAGTTTTTTCATTTAAAGAGCGATCTCCCGTATTTTTTGAGCAGCCTTTTGTAAACGGCTATTTTGTCCGCGAATTTCTCGTTAAGCACCGCCGCGGTGTAAGGCGTCCGGTACGTCCAGTTATGCGAACCGACCGTGCCCGGCACGTTAACGCGCTCTTTCATCGCTATAATATCCTGCAGCTGGAACAGAGCAATGGCGGAACCCGCGCCGAGAATGCGGCCCAGGATATGCTCGTGCACCCTGTCGTCATACATGGGGCTGGCCTGCTCACCGCGCGAAACCATCAGCCAGAACAGGTAGCGTTCATGCCCGTGCAGGCTGTCCCACCAGTCGCGCATGGTTTCAGAATCGTGCGTGGAAGCCACGGCCACGGAGATCGGGTCAAACAGGTCCGGGTCCCGGTAGAGATTGGTCTGCTCGTCTTTTTCCCAGCGCGGAATCTTGTAGCCCGGCACGCTGAGCGCGGTCAGGGACGCGCGCACGAATTTCGGAATCACGCCCAAATCCTCGGCGATAGGGAACGCCTTGCCGGATTCCTCGATAACCGCCTTTAAAAACCGTTCGCCGCGGGATTGCTGGGCGGCGTCGCCTTCAATATCGAAACCTGCGCGCGCGGTTTTATCTCTCGGTATTATCCAGGTCCGGAAAAAACCAACCAAATGGTCAAGCCTGTAGATATCGTAAATTTCTATGGCCCTGCGGACTCTTTCCCGCCACCATGCAAAATGAGTTTTTTCCAGGGTTTCCCAATTATAGGCCGGCAGTCCCCATTTCTGCCCGTCGGGACTAAACTGGTCGGGCGGCGCGCCTATTTCGGCGTGAATGTTGAAAACGTCCTGATTCGCCCACACGTCGGAACTTTCCTGATTCACCATGAAAGGAAGATCGCCGAACAGCCAGACCTCGCAGTCGGCGGCGGACAGGCGCACCCGTTCCCACTGGACAGCGGCTATCCATTGCAGGTATTCGTAGAACAAAACTGTTTTTTCGTGCGTTTTCCGGAAAGAAAGTATCGCGGCACGGTCGTGTTCGCGCAGGCCGTGCGTCCAGGTCGTCCAGGACGACCATTTAAATTCATCCTTCATCGCGCGGAACGACGCGTAATCGAAAAGCCACGAAGTACGCTTCACGAAATCCCGAAACTCCCCGGCCCGCCCAGTTTCGCGAAGATATTCGTTGCGGTAGAAATCCTCGAACCCCATGCGCAGGACTTTCATCTTAAGATCCCGGACTTCGGAGTACAGCACGCTTTTCTCCGCCCTCAGCTTTCCAATGTGAGCGTGGTCATGCTTGATGACTTTCTGCGCCGCAGCGCTGCCGATCACGTCGGGAACCTGTTCCACGGCGATATAAATCGGATCAAGCGCAAAAGCGGTAAGCGCCGCATAAGGACAATTCTCGCCCGCGCCGTTTTCGTGAATTGGCAGGATCTGAAGAATCTTCGTGCCCGTGGAAGACAACCACTTCAGCCACTCGCACATGGACGCGAAATCCCCTATTCCCCAGTCGCTTTCAGAACGCATGGAAAACAAGGGAATCAATATTCCGGCATGCCGGCCTTTAAGAGCCGGATGATTTTTAAGTCTGCTTGGCATAAACGCTCCATTACTTTTATTTGCGCGCTATCAGTTCAATCTCAACCATGGCTGCTTTCGGCAGAGCCACCACCTGCACCGTTGTGCGGGCCGGAGGATTTTTTGAGAAAAAATCCCCGTAAACTTCGTTCATATCGGCGAAATTGCTCAAATCCGTCAGAAACACGTTCGTTTTAACCACGTCACTGCGGGTGAAACCCGCGGCCTTGAGAATGGCATCCAGATTTTCCAGCACCTGGCGGGTCTGGGCCTTAACGTCGCCGCCCACTATCTCGCCCGTAACGGAATCCAGCGGCAGAGCCCCGGAAGTATAAAGGAAGCCGCCGAATTCTATCGCCTGCGAATACGGCAGATTGGCCTTGCCGGCCGAATCCGTGGAAATTACTTTCTTTGTCATGTTAGTCTCCTTAAAAAAATCACTAATGATAAAATCATTATTCCTTCACCGCTATTTCTTTGCGTCGGCGATATAGCCGATTATTTTTTTAGCCGAGGAAGATATGAAGGTTCTCGCGTCATAAGAAGCGGCTTCTTTCATATAACGCCCGGCCTCCTCCGGCTTATCCGCTTTCAAAAGCACCATGCCCAAAGTCCAGCAGACAAGCGGATCATTCGGATATTCCACCCTCAGCCTGCGGGCCAGAGCCAAAGCGTCGTCTAAGGAACCGTCGGTGGAAAGCCACAGGGCCCGCCGCACTTCTATATCAAGCCTGCCGCCGGATATTTCCGATGCCCGCCTGATGCTGTCTATGGCGCGGTTGCGAAAACCCCTGTCATACTGGATTTCCGCCAGAAGAAGCCATAAAGCAGCGTTGGCCTGGCCCAGCGGCAAAGCCTTCGCCATTGCATCCTCGGCTTCCTGATACCGGCGCTGCCTGTAAAGGCATTCTATATAAGCCATGCGGATACGCAAGTCCGGGTTTTCCTCATTCTCCAGCGCGGCTTCATAATGCTGCGCGGCCAGGCCCAGATAACCGAGCGACATGTAAGTTTTGGCTATGCCGACGTTCGCCCGCAGGTTGTCACCGTCTTTATCCAGCGCCTTGTTATAAACTTCCAGTGCCTGAGGAAAAAGTTTAAGCCGGTCATAAAGGCTGGCAAGCGAAAGCATGAGTGAAATGTCCTTCGGATACAGCTGCACCGCTATGCGGTAATTGATAAGAGCGTCGCCGTAATCGTTCATCCGCTCATAACTCAGGCCCAGGCCTAGATACGCCCGCGCCTCGACAGCCGCGCCCGGATGGGTGGCTATTATCCGGTCAAACCCCGCGGCTGCGTTAATATAATCGCCCGCCGCGTACAGATCCTGCGCCGCCTGCAGTTCCATGGTTTTGCGGGCATAAAAATTAGCCGAACACCCCGTCACCGCCAGCAGGGCCGCAAGCAAAACGGAAAACCGCAGGTTATTTGCGCGTATAGTCATTTAAAATCGGTCCCATGGAAAACAGCATCAGAGAATCCTTGGCCGCGTCAATATTGCGGAACGCCTCCTCCAGGCCCAGCTGGCCCGCGCGCGTCGCTTTGGAAAAATCGAGAAAGCCGACTTCCCCCAGTTGCGGAACCAGAATGAAATTAGAATTTTTAAGCGACTCGTCCACCAGCATATGCCCGCGAATGTCGAGCGCCTGCATTAAATAGGAATAAATACTGCCGAATGAAGTGCGTGTGTAATTTGTGCGGATAAGGCTGGTGAAAACCCAGTCCGCGCCCATGTCTCGGGCCACGTCCACCGGCGCGTTGTCCGCCACGCCCCCGTCAACCAGATAGCGGTGCCTGTACTCCACCGGCTTGAAAACTCCGGGCAGGTTCATGCTCGCGCGCACAGCCAGGCCCACGTCGCCATCGGTGAAAACCACGCGCTCGCCGGTTTTGATATCCATAGCCACGCACGCGAAAGGAATTTTGAGGTCGCTAAAATTTTTTTCGCCAATTTTTTCGTTAAGAAACGCGCCCATTCTCTGGGAGGAAAAAAGCGTTTCCGTGGTCAAAAGCCTGATAATGCCGAACGTGTTCATGTCGTCGGAAGCGATATCGAGAGTCGCCTTGTTCCCTATCTGCCAGAGGGTTTTAATCGGCATGCCCGCCGCGTACATGGACCCCACGACCGCGCCCATGGAAGTGCCCGCTATCATGTCCACCGGAAAACCGTTGACGCGCAGCACATCCAGCACGCCCACATGCGCGAAACCGCGCGCCCCTCCGCCGGACAGCACCAGCCCCACCTTCGGCCTTTTTTCAGACGGCATCGCCAGAAGCTGCGTCCACAAAAACTCCCGCGCTATCTCGTCGGAAGTCACCGCGCCGGACGAATACAGCAGTTCCATCTCGTCTTTCGTGAAAATATCGCTGGACAGCACAGCCCTGTAATCGAACAGACCGTCAGGAACCACCGACGCCGCAAATGCTGAGGATGCCTGGCCGGCCAGCGCAATAAAAAATAAAAAAACCGCTTTTTTCATTCAGCGGAAATCTCCTGTCCGAGCGCCCATTCCAGCTCCGCCCGGGAAGTGAGCTGGTTTTTAACCGCCTGCAGAAACGACACTTCGGCGCTGAAAACCGCCTGCCCCGCCTCAAGCGCCGCGAAGGTCGGTTTTTCGCCTTTAAGCGCCGTGAAATAACTGTTTTCCAGCCTGTCGAAAGTTTTTTGCCGCGTGCCCGCCTCCTGCTGCCAGAAAAACAGGCTTTCATAAGCCTGCCGCACTTCTATGCGCACCTTGTCCTCAAGGGAAGCGCGCAGCAAATCGCCCTGCCGCTGCTCGGCCCGGCGGGTTTTAATCTTGGTCCAGAAATCGTAAGACAGCGGCAGCTTAACCGCCAAAGTGGCCGCCCAGCTGTTGGAATTCAGGGGAAAATTATTCCCAAGAACGTCATAGTTCAAGCCCAGATCCACAGTCGGATAATTTCGCGACATCGCCAGATTCACCGCTATGGCGTCCATCTTGGCCTTGTAAGCCTGGCTTTTCAGCTCGGGCCGGAATTCCATGGCCCAGACCAAAGCCTTGTTTAGATCCACATTAGCGGGCAGCACGGCGAAATTCCCGTCCACGTCAATGGACATGCTGGTTTCTTTGTTAAGAAGCCGCAAAAGGTTCAGCCGCTTGGCGTCCAGCTCGCGCCTGGCTTCCTCAAGCCTGCTAGCCATGCCTTCCGTAATGCCGTCAGCCGCTATGGCCTCCCAAGCGCCCAGGACCAAATGGTCCCGCTGGGTGCGTATCCGAGAGGACCATTCCTGCGCCGACTGGACCTGCCGCTTAGCCGCCATGGTCTCGTAAAAAGCCTTTTTCAAATCCGCTTCGACCTGTTTTTTCAGTTCGTCGTATCTGGCGCGCGAACGCTCCAGCGCGGCTTTCGCCATATTGTAATTGTTGACAATCTTGCGGCCCCTGTATAAAGGCTGGGTCAGCATCACGCGCGCGGCGTAAAAATTTTCATAGCCGCTGGGATTGATAAGCTGGGCCCCGTATTCCACCGGCAGAATCATGGGATATTTTACGTTCGATTTCGTGGCGTTGCCCGACACGCTGGGCTGCGGAAAAAACAGGAACAGGGATTCCTTCACCTGCTGCTCGGCGATAAGCACGTCCTGTTCGGCGGACAGCA
>JBAYFS010000162.1:0-5331 GCA_041667045.1 Elusimicrobiaceae bacterium
ACGGAGTTCGGCGGCCATTCGGAAGAGGTGCTGGAATGCGGTTTCGCGGTGAAAAGCCCCGGCATACCGCAGAACAGGCCGGTTATAGTAAAAATGCGCGCGGCTAATATTCCCGTTTTCAGCGAGGTGGAAACCGCGCTCGGTTTCGTGCCTGAAGCGCGCGTTTTCGCAGTCAGCGGAACGAACGGCAAAACCACCACCACCATGCTGCTGGGCGAGATTTTAAAGCGCGCCGCGAAAAAATCCGGCAAGTTCAGGGTGCACGTGGCGGGCAATATCGGCACACCGGTTTCGGCTGTGGTGCCCGGCATGAAAAGAAACGATTACATAGTGCTTGAAGCGTCCAGCTATCAGCTCGAGGATTCGGCGTTTTTCAAACCCGCCGCGGCCTGTATTTTAAACATCACGCCGGACCACCTGGATCATCACGGCACGATGAGCGATTATATCAGCGCCAAAAAAAATATTTTCAGGCAGCAGGGCCCGCAGGATTCCTGCGTTTTCAACGCCGCGGATAAAATCTGCCTTGAAATATCCAGCGAATGCCCCTCCAACGTTTTGTTCTTCGCGCGGGACGCCATGGAGTCCGTGCGGCTCGACGCGTTTTATGATTCAGGCAAAATAGTTTTCAATCTCAAGAACGGTCATTTTGAAATAGACGCGCCCAACCTGCCGGGCATGCACAATATTGAAAACGCCATGGCGGCCGGGCTGATGGCGCTCAGCCAGGGCGTTTCCATAGACTGCGTGCGCGAAGCTTTCGACCGGTTTAAAGGCGTTGAGCACCGCATTGAAACCGTGGCCGTTTTTAACGGGATTAAATGCGTCAACGATTCCAAAGCCACTAACGTGGATTCCACGAAAGTAGCGCTGGAATCGCTGGCCTCGGACGATAAAAACATATGGCTGATTCTGGGTGGAAAAGACAAAGGCATTCCCTACGCTCCGCTTTTGCCGCTAGTCAACCAGTCGGTAAAAACCATACTGACGATAGGCGAGGCCGCGCAACGGATCGAGGATGAACTGGCTTTGGCTGCGGAAGTTGTGTCCTGCGGGACTATGGACAAGGCCGTGACTTACGCGCTGGGAAACGCCGCTGAAAACGATATCCTGCTTCTTTCCCCGGCCTGCGCTTCGTTCGATCAGTTTAAGAACTTTGAGGAACGCGGGGAACATTTCAAAAAACTTATCCTGTCGCGCCTGTGACGCTTTTCTTGTAATAAAAGAAGCCCCGCCTTTTAAGGCGGGGCTTCTTTTGTTGGCAAGCTGTTATGCGGTTTCGGCGGCGGTTCCGTTTTCCGGTTTCTCCAGCGCGGCCCGCTTTTCTTCATTCTTCGGCACGTGCTTAAGCTCTATCCAGCGTTTGCCGAGAATAAGGCCAAGCGGCGATATGCAGGCGAAAAGCGCGTAAATAAGCCATAAGGTGGAAGTGTCCTGAAAGCCGGTTTTCGGCACAAAACGCTCGAGCATGAAGCCGGAATAAAGGCCGGTGGTGAATTTAGCCAGGAACCACGGTATGCCGGCCAGGCCCATATAAGCGCCCACTTTGCCCGCCGGCGCCAGGTCGGCCACGTATTCAAGGAACCGCGACGACCACACCGCCTCGCCCAGCGAGAACAGCAGTACGTACAGGATAAGCGCGTTCAGGCTCGGGCCGGGGACCAGAATAAAAGTCGTCACCGCGGAAAGGGCGGTGCCGATAATCATCATGGTGACGATATTGGCTTTTCTGGTGAGCGCCGCGATGAGCGGCACGAAGATCACGATAATAAGAGGATTCAGCCCGTTTATCCATTCGAACTTTGCGCCGACCGCTTCGGGATAGGCGCGCATGATGTAATCCGGCATGGTGAGAAACTGGTGCGCGAACAGCGTCCGCACTGGCAGAAGGATGAAGATGAAAAACATGAAGCGCGGGTCAAGAAACGGCAGTTCCGCCAATTTCTGTTTGAGGGAAAGTTTCGGGCCGGTGTGCGGCACGTCCACCACCAGGCGGTGCGTGGCTTCCACTTTTTCGGTGAACAGGCCTATGTGCAGGAGGAACATGAACCCGGTCAGCGCGGCGCAGAGCCAGAACACGCCGTCAATGCCCCAGCCTAAGCCGATGATGGTGCCGAGGGGAGTGTTTAAAAACACGCCGTCTTTGCGGACGAAAGGCGAGATGAAGTTTTCCGCCACAATGCCCAGATTCATTATCGCGTAAAGCACGCCGTAGCCTATGGTCGCGGTGCGCTCATCCGTGTACTCCTTGATGCCGGCATAAAGGGCCGGCTGCAGAACTCCGGAGCCCGCCGCCATGAAGAACAGACCGGCCCAGGCGCAATAGTAAGCCAGGCCGCCGGTCAGGGGCGACATTGTGGTCAGCGCGCGTCCGATAAGGAGCATGAGCAGGGACAGGCTGATCGCTTTTCTCACGCCCAGTTTATCGGAGATAAAGCCGCCGCCGAACATGAACAGCGTAACCAGTCCGGTGAACGCGGAAACGCTTATGCCGGTCATTTTATCCGACATGCCCACGTCGCTTCCCAAAAACAAAGTCAGCAGGGTCAGAATGCCGAAATAGGCTATTCCGTCCCCGAAATTGACCATGTTTATGAGCCAGAACGCCTTCGAGGCTTTAAACAGGGTCGCAAACGTTTCCTTCAGTGACATTTCATCTTTTTTCGTTTCTTGCATTTATTTATCCTTGCCGGCAGACGCCGTTCATTTCGCGGTTGTGGGTGTTCCAGGTCAGGGCCATGAAAAATATGGCCAGCGCGCAGGAGACTAATAAAATGGTGAAGCCGCCGGTCCAGCCGTAGCAGTCCACGGCTTTACCTATCCCTATTTCGGCTATGGTGGCTCCGAACAGGTAACCGAACAGGCCGGTGAAACCGGCCGCTGTTCCCGCCGCTTTTTTGGGAACCATGTCAACGGCGGCCACGCCTATGAGCATGACCGGCCCGTATATAAGAAATCCTATTACAAACAGCGCCATGGAATCAACCCACGGCCTGCCCGCGGGGTTGAACCAGTAAACCAGCACGGCTGCCGTTACGGCGAGCATATAGATAACCGAGATGGGGCCGCGCCGTCCGCAGAAAAACCTGTCGCTTACCCAGCCGGCCAGAAGCGTGCCGGGAATGCCCGCGTATTCGAAAACGAAAACCTGTATCCCGGACAAGGCGTGCGACTGGCCTTTCGCCATCGTAAGATAGGTCGGCGCCCAGTTAACCACGCCGTAACGCACGACGTAAACGAAAATATTCGCCAGCGCCAGAATCCACAGCCACTTGTTGTTAAGCACATACTTGAAAAGGATTTCCTTGCCGGACATTTCCTTTTCGCGGTCCGCCACGCCGGTTTCCGGGTAATCGTTTTTAAATTCTTCAATCGGCGGCAGACCGACGGACTGCGGCGTGTCCCTCAAAAACACCAGCACGCCCAAACCCAGTAAAACCGCCAGGGCGCCCGGCACGAAAAAAACGCTTTTCCACGTCGCGAACATGAACACGGCGAAAGTGGCTATCTGTCCCGTTATGCCGCCGCCCACGTTGTGCGCAAGATTCCAGACGGCGAATTTGGTTCCGCGTTCTCGGTCCGAAAACCAGTGGGTAAGCGAGCGCGCGCACGGCGCCCAGCCCATGCCCTGCGCCCAGCCGTTTAAAAACCAGAAAAACACCATCGCCCAAAGCGAAGGCAGCAGGCCGAAAAACATGTTGATTATGCCGGACAAGATCAGTCCGGTGGCCATGAAATAGCGAGGATTGGACCGGTCCGAAATATTGCCCATCACGAATTTGCTGAGCCCGTAGGCTACGGTAAGTGCGGTGGCGATAAGGCCCACGTCTCCGTTGGTCAGCCCCCATTCCTTGATAAGATAGGGTTTGGCGAACGAAAAATTCTGCCTTACGATATAAAAGCCCGCGTAGCCCGTGAATATGGTGGTCATCACCTGCAGGCGCATTTCCTTGTATTTATGCGGTATCTGTTCCGCGGGCAGGCGTTCAACGGGAGGAGCCGGTTTATAAAAAGACAGAAAGTTGGGAAGCATTATCTAAGGCCTTTTTTCTCGAGATAGGAGATCAGCGCGCCGGGATTGTCGGTAATGATGCCGTCAACGCCCAGTTCGATCATTTTATCCCAATCCGCCGGAGTATTTACCGTCCAAGGCACAATCTGGACGCCGGCTTTGTGAAGATCGTCAACGTCGGCTTTTGTTATCCAGAGAAAATCGGGGCTGATGTAATCTGCTTTGATAGCCTGGGCAACCGCGTCGTAGGGGACGAGGTTGTCGGACGTCAGCATGGAGGTGCGCACCTGCGGCAGAAGTTTTTTCATGGCGATGAGGGTGCGCTTGTCGAAAGACTGGAGTATGACGCGTTTTTCCATGCCGTATTTTTTTATGCTATCCGCAAACAACTGCGCGAATTCTTCCGGCGCGGGCGAGATGGCGGGATAGCCCGGCACAATCTTGGTTTCTATGTTAAACTGCACGTTCGCCGCGGCGGGATAGGTTGAATTTTTCACCATTTCGAACATTTCGTCAAGAGTGGGGATTTTTTCACCGGGTAGGGGAGTCTGGTCCGGGAACTTAGGGTTTCTGAGCGTGCCGCAGTCGAACTTTTTAACTTCCGCCAAAGTCAGAAAATGGAACGGCAGCTGTTTTGTTATTTTTTCGCCGCCCGGCGCCAGGCACAGGTCGGGGCTTACGGCGAACTCATGGGAGAGGACGATAACGTTGTCTTTCGTGACCTGCATGTCCATTTCAAGCACGTCCACACCGGCGCGCAGGGCTTCGTTGAAAGCCGCCAGCGTGTTCTCCGGATAAACGGCGCGGCAGCCGCGGTGCCCGTGAACCTGGATTTTATTTTTCAGGCCTTCGGCAAAAGAAGGCATTGCGGTCATTGCGAACAAAACGCCCAGCGCGAGAAACCTTTTCATATCCAACCTCCGCGAATAATAGCGACTATTAATACAATCTATAAAATTAAGCAACTTGCCGCTATACCGCCATGTTGGTACAATAGCTTATGAAAAGCAAGTTCAGGCGCGTCTATGTGGAAATAACCAATGTGTGCAATCTTTCCTGCGCGTTTTGCGCGCCGTCCCGCCGTCCGCCGCTTTTTATGCCTGTTGAAACTTTCAAAAATATAGCGGGGCAGATCAGGTCCTTCGCCGGCATTGTGTCTTTGCACGTGCTGGGCGAGCCGTTTATGCACCCGCAGTTGCCGGAGATAATACGCGTTTGCTCGGACGAAGGGCTAAACCTTAATCTGGTGACGAACGGAACCCTGCTGGATAAGTTCGGGTCCGGCATTTTCAGCGAAAAAAGCCTACGCCAGCTTTCGC
>JBAYFS010000163.1:0-5325 GCA_041667045.1 Elusimicrobiaceae bacterium
CTTTTCACCTCCGGCAGTTCGGGCCGTAAATTCAGCGTGACCGTTTTATCCGGAAACCTGTTCCGGCGGGCTGAAACCATTTTCCTGCGCGGACTGGTGGGCGACAATACGCGCTCCATAGGCGGCGGCCTGGCGACGGACGTTATTTTTTCGCCGCAAGCGGCTCAAGCGACAGCTCGACCGAGCGCGCCTATTCGGACGGTGCATACAACACGCTCCCCTCCGACCCCAACGATGTCAAAACGGGAACTGCGATTGACAGTTATTTGCGAAAATCGGATCAGCACTCGCTCCTTGTCAGCCGGAAATTTGGAGACATGCACAGCATTGCGCTCTCTTTCGCCCAGGCCAAATACACTTTTAAGGACGCGACCGCGGAGCTGCCTTCCGAGCCCGGCAAGCACAACATGCTCGGCGCGCGCTACGCCTATACGCTCGACAGAAACGGCGGACTTTCCCGCATGCGCGGCTCGTTCGGCTCAATTTTCGGGCTCGGCCTTT
Source organism: Elusimicrobiaceae bacterium (assembly GCA_041667045.1). GTDB lineage: Bacteria > Elusimicrobiota > Elusimicrobia > Elusimicrobiales > Elusimicrobiaceae > JAQVSV01. Next base: position 502 of record JBAYFS010000163.1, read on the forward strand.
CCGATTTGGAAGAACGCCTCAAGCCGCGCGACAATATCGGCTGTTCCCAAAACTTCGAGGCGCGCGGCCTGCATTCGGGCAATTTTATCGGCTCGGACTATGATTTCTCGATTGCCCAGTTCGACTGGCGCGCCGTTTGGGAATTTCCTAAAAGGGACCGCATAAATATCCGCGTTACCGGCGTAAAAGGATGGAATATGCCGTTCACCCAGCTGATCGCCACGGGCGACACCACGGGTTTGCGCGGACAATACCGACGCGAATGGCGCGGCGATCAGGGCGCGGGGGCAAGCGCTTCGTTTTCTTTCTTTATGTTCAGGACTAAAAGGGGCATGCTGGTCGCCGAACCGTTCGCGGAAACCGCTTTCGTCTGGAACGGCAACGCGCGCTACCAGCAAACAGGCGCGGGCCTCAATTTTTATTATCAGTTCTGGCGGTTCCCCATGCCGCTGGGAATCGGAGTCACACAAAGCATGACTGACCATACCTTTGTCATTTCCGCGGCCGCAGGCTTTAATTTCGGACGCTGACGCCGCCCAGCAAAAACGCGCCTGCGCTTGCACGGCGCGCGGCAAAACACTCATTACCATAAACCTCTCCTGAACAAACAAAGCGCCGCGCGGAAATTCCCGCGCGGCGCCTCCAAATTTCACCGGAAAAAGTTTTAGATTTTGCTTGGTTTGGCCGGTCCGCCTGATGGCTTGCTTTGCGACAGCAACGCCTGCTTCTTCGCCAGAATGTCTTCGTTGCCGGGTGCCAAGACCAGCGCCTGGTCCAGCGCCGCAATCGCTTGGGCAACCTGGCCCTGCTTTCCGTAGAGGTCGCCGCGCAGGAGATATACGGTCAGATCGTTCGGATTGACGTTGTATATGCCATCAATGTCGGCGGTTGCCTTGGCGTAATCGCCGGTATCCAGATACTGCCGGGCTCGGTGCGCCAGCGCGGGAACGCACTGCGGGTCTTTCTCAAGCGCGCGGGAAAAATACTCTATGGCTTTCTCTTTTTCACCGCACAGTTCATGGGCCAAGCCCGCGTAAGCGGAAAGAAACGCCTTCTCGCTTATGCCCTCGTTTTTCGGAGCGATATGTTTTTCATACGCGCGATGCGTAAAATAATTGACGGATGTTTTTGTTTCCGCCGCTTTTGTCCAATAATCACGCTTGGCCTGAATATTGGAAACCTCGGCGCGCTCCGCTTCCGCCACATAAAACGCCCGTTGATAATCGGGCACGAACATATTCCCGGACACAACGAGAACTGCAACTACAATCAACGCCACCAGTATTTTCGCTTTCATATTATCCTTTTATTCAAATTACCATATGGAAACCGCAGTCCGGCTATCGCCTGAGAAACCGGCGAATTAGCCACATAAGTAAGATTAGCATTGCTCTGTACCCCCGGTCAATCCGCATCACACCAAAACGGAACCTGCGGCGGGCCGTTTTTCGGAGACTGGAGTATTTTAAAGAAGCGCTGCGCTATGCCGCGCAGGTTACAGCTTTTTCGCCAGTTCTATCAGATTGCCTTCCGGGTCGCGGATCAACGCCGATTCCCAGCCCCAGGGCTTCACTTCATAAGGCGCCGCCAGAACCGCGCCCGCGTCCAGCGCGCGCTCAAGCGCGGCTTTCACGTCATCCGGCTCAAACCCCAATTGCATATTGGCTGGCCTGGCGGTTAAGGAAGCTTTCGCATACCCGCCCGGCACTATAGTTTCCGCCAATTTGGTTTGGGAAAAGGAAAGCACCGTGGAACCGGTTTCCATTTCAACATATAAACCGCTTTCATGAACAAATCTTGTCCGCAGACTGAACGCCTGTTTGTAAAAAGCGACCGCTTTCCCGATATCCTCAACGTAAATAGTGACGAAAGAAAATTTCATTGCAGAACTCATTTCACGACTCCTTTAAGACTCTGTACAATTTCCAAGCATACCCGCTAGGAAAACTTCGCTTTTTAAACAACTCCAGCCTGCGCGCCGATTACGCACTTCTTCATTGATTATTTTGTAATAGAGAATCGAATATTACCAGCTCATGCCGCCCAAAAGCCCTATGGTTTTCATAAGTTTATTCTAACATTTTCAGCGCGGAGTCCCCCGTGAATCAACCGCGAACCCAGCCAAATTGTATAGAATGTATATGAGGGGAAATTATTCCTTACAGTACTCACAATTGTTTGTATCGGCGGATAAAACAATGAAAAAAAAGTTAAACTTCCTGAAAGAGTTTTGCAAAAACAACCAAGATATCGGGTCGGTCCTACCGGACTCGAAACAGGTGATAGATGCGCTCCTCAAACACGCTCCCTTCGGTTCCGCCCGAACATTTTTGGAATACGGCCCGGCCTCCGGCGCGGTAACCCGGGAGATAATAAAAAGAATTGACGATAAATCCATCCTCGTCTGCGTCGAAAAAAATAAACATTTCTACGAGGAACTTGTTAAAACAACGTCCAAACCGGGCGTTTACCTTGTAAACGACGACGCTTTCAGCTGGGTTAACAATTCAGCCGGTTCATGCGGCATACGCGGCGGCGATGTGGACGTCATAATATCAACCCTCCCGTGCTCGTCGCTGGATTTTGAAACTTTCCTCCATAAATCAGTCCTGCCGCTGCTAAAAAAAGACGGTGTTTTTATCCAGTACATGTATACCATCGCTTTTTTAAAGGGTTTTCGGCTCCGCCCGCTTTTAGAAGAACATTTTACGGACGTAAGTTCGGAATTAGTTGTCTCCAACGTTCCCCCCGCAATGGTCTACACTTCCCGTGGCCTCATCAACACCGGAAACACCAAACACCATAAACGACACAGCAAGTAAAATTAACCCTGCTAAGGCTTCACGCATTGCCACTCGCGCTGTTTCACCCATACTAAGATTTCGTTTTGATGTGACACAAAAGGGCTGACGTTTTATATAATTATTCAAACACACATGGGCCGGCAGAATACCCCGATCTAATTTCCAAAGCCGCCATTGTTCACGAGGAAAACATGAAACGCAAAGCGGTTCTGACCGGTACCGGCATAATCTCGCCGCTTGGAGTGGGCAGCGCTGTTTCGTTTGCCCGCGCCGCAGACGGATACAGCGGCATACGCGCCGTAACACTTTTCGACGCGGACGACTATCCCACCCGTATAGCGGGCGAAGCCGCCGACTACAAACCAGACGCATACTTCGATACGAAAGAACAGCGCCATCTCACCCGTTTTCAGCAGTTTGCCCTCGTAGCCGCCCGCGAAGCGGTGAAGGAATCCGGCCTGAACATGAAGGAAGAAGATGCATACCGCGTCGGCGTAATAATCGGCAGCGGCGTAGGCTCCATGCAGCTGGTGGAAGAACAGCGGGACCTCTTGCGCGACAAAGGCCCGCGCCGTATTTCCCCGTTCCTCGCGCCCGGGATAATCATCAACGAAGCGCCAGCCCTGGTGGCTATGGAACTCGGCGCGAAAGGTCCCAATTTCAGCGCGGTTACGGCCTGCGCGTCGGGCGCGCACTCAATAGGCGCCGCCATCCGCGCCATACAGTACGGCGACGCCGATGTGGTGGTCGCCGGCGGCACCGAAGCCACGGTGTGCCCCATATGTTTCGCCGCTTTCTGCGCGCTCAGGGCCATGTCCACCCGCAACGACAGTCCCGCCAAAGCAAGCCGGCCGTTTTCCGCCACACGCGACGGCTTTGTAATGGGCGAAGGCGCGGGCATTGTTGTGCTTGAAGAACTGGAGCACGCGCGGAACCGCGGAGCCAACATTCTGGCGGAGGCCGCCGGATACGGAGCCACCAACGACGCCTACCACATTACCGCGCCCGACCCGTCCGGCGACGCGGGAACGCGCTGTATGGAACTGGCTATGCGCGACGCGGGACTGCTGCCCGCCGATATAGGCTATATCAACGCCCACGGCACCTCCACCCCGATGAACGACGCCATTGAAACAACCATCATAAAGAAAGCGCTGGGCGAACACGTCCTGCGTGTAGCGGTGAGTTCCACAAAATCCGTCACCGGGCACATGATAGGCGCCGCCGGAGCGGTAGGCTTCATCTTCTCGGCTTTAGCCGTAAAAAACGGCATATTGCCGCCTACCATAAATCTGGACGATCCCGATCCCGCCTGCGACCTGGACTATGTCCCCAATCATTCCCGAAAAGCGGACATAAACGCCGCGCTCTGCAATTCTTTCGGTTTCGGCGGACACAACGCCTGCCTAGCGGTGCGTAAATATAAGTAACCGGACAGCGGCACTAGCCAAATTTCTGCTGTTGCTGCCGTTCGATCTGCTATAATATAGGTATAGTAACACATCCCAAACAGAGGAGGCTTACAAGATGCAGGAGATTGTTTTCAGCGTCATTCATTGCGCCTCCTTTTCCGTTTAAAGCATTTTAGTTCCTTAAATCAAGGCGGCGCAGATTATTGCTTCCGGCTGGCGGCGTTTTTTCGCCCATAGCCGCGCAGTTAAACATATGCCGATTCTTTTGAGGAAATACAATGTCCGATACACATACAATACAGGCTTTAGTGACAGCCGAGCACAAACACGCTTACCGCGTTCATCTGGACGGGAAAGACCTTCCGGCCCGCGTATCCGGAAAGTTTCTCAGCCGGGCGGTTTCAAGACTGGATTTTCCGACCGTGGGAGATTATGTGGCGGTAACGCCGTATGATAACGGCGGGAAAGCCGTGATACATGAAATATCGCCTCGCAAATCCATTCTATTGCGGAAAGAAAACGGACAGGGAAAAGACGCCCAGCCGCTGGCCGCGAATATAGATAAAGTGTTCATCGTAATGGGCCTGGACGGCAATTACAATATCGCC
>JBAYFS010000164.1:0-5313 GCA_041667045.1 Elusimicrobiaceae bacterium
AAACACCTGGGCAAAATCAAGAATTCCACGTGACCCGTCCATGACCCTTTTCTTTGCCGGTTTGTTGCTTCTTGCCATAAGTTCGATCATAAGCGCCGCGGCGCACAAAAACCACAGTTTCGCGCGCCTGACGACCGGAGTATTTTCAACAACTGCCTGCGGCTTCATTTTTCTGGAAGCGCTCGGCGTGCTGCTCGGCGCCGATATTTCCGGCCTTTCCCTGCCGGGCCCGACCGCGCTGCTGGCTTTCCATTTCGAATTTACCCCCCTGTCGGCTTTTTTCACTATGGTGATAAGTGCGCTCGGCATAGTAACCGGCATCCACTCGCTGGGCTATAGCGCGGAATACGAGAATAAGGCCGGCTATCTCGGCTTTTTCTACGGTTTTTTCCTCCTGTTCATGCTGCTGGTGCCCGTGTCGGCGAACGCGTTCACTTTCCTGTTCTGCTGGGAAATGATGACGCTGACCTCGTTCTTCCTAGTCATGCTGGAGCATGAGAAAGCGGAAAACCGGAAAGCCGGCTATTTGTATCTCATCATGTCGCACGCCGGAACGGTTTTTATTTTCCTGCTGTTTTTCCTGCTGTACCGCGCAACAGGATCCATGGAGTTTGACGTGTTCCGCATGGCGGCGGGCAACCTGCCGGGCGGGCTTAAAACGGTTATCTTCCTTATGTCGGTCATCGGTTTCGGCACCAAGGCCGGCATAGTACCCCTGCACATCTGGCTTCCCTACGCACATCCCGCGGCGCCGAGCCATGTTTCTGCGCTGATGTCCGGCGTGATGATAAAAACGGCCATTTACGGGTTTCTCATGGTGGTTTTCCAGTTTCTGGGCTGCACCTGGTGGTGGGGGATAATCGTCCTGCTGTTCGCGTCGGCGAGTGCGATTCTGGGCATCATGTACGCGCTGGTCGGCTCGGACATGAAGAAAATACTCGCTTACTGCAGTGTGGAAAACATAGGAATAATTTTTATGGGCATCGGAGCGGGAATCATCTTCTCCGGCATGGGCTATAAAACACTGGCCTGCCTGGCGGTAACGGCCTCATTATTCCACGTGGCAAATCACGCCGCCATTAAAGGCCTTTTGTTTCTGGCCGCGGGCTCCGTAATCAAGTCCGTCCACACCAGAAACATCGAGCTGCTGGGCGGCCTGATTAAAAAAATGCCCTGGACCGCGTTCTGCTTTCTTATCGGCGCTCTGGCGATTTCCGGCCTGCCGCCGTTAAACGGCTTCGCCAGCGAATGGCTGATTTTTCAGTCGCTGCTGTCCGGCCTGGGGATACCCGCGATTTCCATAAGGATTTTATGTTTCGTTACCATAGCGGCTCTGGCGCTGACCGGCGGCATGGCGGCGGCTTCCTTTGTCAAACTGTTCGGCATCACATTTCTGGCCCAACCCAGAAGCGAACACGCCGAACACGCCAAAGAAGCGTCCGGCTTTGAAATAGCCGCGCTGCTGGTTTTAACCGCGGCCTGCGCGGTTATCGGCCTTTTTCCGGACACGCTGTTAAGCGTGCTCGCGCCAGTGGCCAAAACGCTGGTGCCCGCGCTGACCGACGCGGACGCAGTGACCGGGAACGCCGTTTTCGGCAGCATGGGCTCTTTCGTCCCGGCGGTGCTGTTCACTATTCTGACGCTAAGCTGCGTGGCGGCCTATCTGGCCGGCCCTCTGCTGGGCGGAAAAGCGCGGGTGCGCCGCGTGCCCACGTGGGCCTGCGGGCAGGCTGCGCTGTCGCCGCGGATGGAATATTCGGCGGTCGCCTTCTCAAAACCGTTTCGCATGATTTTCGCTTTCATCTACCAGCCGGCGCGCAGCGTTACGGAAAATCATTCCGGCTCGCCCTACTTTGTGGATTCGATAGTCTACGTTTCACGCATACGCAACGTGATTTTAGGAAAACTTTACCGCATGCCGCTTAAACACGCGCTTCACCTGTCGCACAAGGTACGGGCCATACAGAGCGGAGAAATCAATCTCTATCTCGGCTATATCTGCGCCACGCTGGCGGGTATGCTTATCTTCTTCCTCTTTTAAACCACCATGAAAACAACGGAAATAATAATCTCCATAACGCAAGTATCCTTAATAGTTTTTTTCGCGCCGCTTTTAAACGGCTTCATCAAAAAAACGAAAGCCGCTTTCCAGAACCGGCGCGGACCGGATCTGATCCAGCCGTACCGCGACCTGCTGAAATTCTTCCGCAAGGAGGAAACGGTTTCCGAAACCTCGTCGTGGCTGTTCCGGGCTGTTCCGGTGATAACGCTGGGCGCAACGGTTACCGTCTGTTTCATGATTCCGGTTTTCACGGCGCTCACGCCGTTCGGCTTTATGGGCGACATTATCGTCATCGTTTACCTGCTGGCCCTGCCGCGTTTTTTCATGGCGCTGGGCGGGCTGGACGCCGGCAGCGCGTTCGGCGGCATGGGCTCAAGCCGAGAAATGATGATTTCCTCGCTCGCCGAGCCTACTTTCATCCTGTCCCTTTTCGCGATGGCGGTGCAGACCGGCACGACCCACACGGGCGAAATCGTCAGCCGGCTTTCGCAACAACAATGGATTCTGCTGGGGCCGGGCATGGCGATGGCGTTCGCCGCGCTGTTTATGGTGATGCTGGCGGAATGCGCGCGCCTGCCCGTGGATAACCCGACCACCCACCTTGAGCTTACCATGATTCACGAAGCGATGATTCTGGAGCATTCCGGCAGGAGCCTGGCCATGCTGGAATGGGCTTCGATGATAAAAATGACTTTCTTCCTGACCCTTCTGGCGAACCTGTTCATGCCGCTTTATCTGCCCGGCGAAACGGGACTGGCGGAACTGGGCCTCGGCGCGGGCGTGTATGTCTTCAAGATTTTATCGCTCGCCGTTCTTATCTGCGCGGTGGAAACCTCTACGGCGAAACTCAGGCTGTTCCGGGTGCCGGATTTTCTGGGCACGGCATTCGCGCTGTCGCTTCTGGGCCTGCTGTCCGAAGGCATTTTCAGGATGGTGTCATGACCAAATTAACTTTGATTTCGTTTCTTTCCTCAATGGCTCTTGCGGCTGGTCTTGGAATGCTCGCCCTGCGGACCATAAACCTGTGCATAAGGGCGTACGCGGCGCAGTCTTTTTTCCTGGCCTGCGTGGCCCTGACGATAGGCCTGTCCGACTCGCACACTTTCATGGTGGGGCTTATAATCCTGGCGGTAAAAGGTTTTCTGATACCGTGGTATCTCCTGCGTGTTATCGAAGAAGTGCAGATAAAGCATGACACGGATCCGTTCGTACCGTATCCGGTGGCGCTTCTGGTCGGCGTGGTGCTGGTGGTGCTGTCTTACGTGGTCATGGAGCCCCTGCTCGCGACGCGCCAGGCCGCCGCCGGCGGGTTCGGGCTTGCGCTCGCCATGATGCAGCTGGGCTTGTGGCTTATGGTGACGCGGCGCAAAGCGATAACGCAGACCATCGGCGTGCTGGTTGTGGAAAATGGCGTTTTCGCGGCGATTCTTTCCATGTCAACGAAAATCCCGATAGTCATAGAACTGGGCCTTATCTTCGACCTTATGATCGCGGTTATAATAATGGGCCTGCTGATTTTCAGAATGAGAAGCACCTTCATGTCCATCAGCACAAGCAATCTTACGAGGCTTAAAGGTTAATATGCAATTCCTACTTGTACTCTCCGTGCCCGCTTTAACCGCCCTGGCCTGCCTGGCGCTGAAAAATCCGGAACTGCGCGACCGCGCCAGCACGCTGGGCGCGACTGTCAGCCTGGGCGTTATTTCGTTTTTCGCGTGGTCTGTCATTGAAAAAGGGCCGGTAATTTCCCGGAACACCTATTTTTATGCGGACGCTCTCAGCGTGTTCATGCTTTTCATCGTAGGCCTGCTAGGCCTGGCGAGCGCGGCCTTCTCCACCTCCTACATGCGCCATGAAGCCGAGAAAAACGCCGTTTCGCAAGCCAGCCTGCGGACCTATTATCCGCTGCTGCACTTTTTTATTTTCGCCATGCTTTTGACCACGCTGGCAAATAACCTAGGCCTGATGTGGATTTCCATCGAGGCGACGACTCTTATTTCCGTTTTCTTCGTGGGCTTCTACCGCAAGAAAGCCTCCATAGAGGCCGCGTGGAAATACATGATACTCTGCACCGTTGGCATAGCGTTCGCGCTGTTCGGAACGCTTATGCTGTATTTCAGCGCGAGCGTTTCGGGCGTGATCCCGTCGCTCAACTGGAGCGAGCTGGCGGCTTCGGCGCACAAACTCAACCCGAAACTGGTCAAACTGAGTTTTATTTTCATCCTGCTGGGCTACGGAACGAAAGCCGGCCTCGCCCCCATGCACACCTGGCTGCCGGACACGCACAGCCAGTCCCCCACGCCGATAAGCGCGCTCCTGTCCGGAGTGCTGATCAAATGCGCGATTTACGGGATTCTGCGATTCCATATTCTCGCCCTGCGTTGCCTAGGCGCGGATTTCTCCGGCAAGCTGTTTCTGTTCTTCGGGATTCTGTCTTTGTGCATCGCCACGCCGTTCATTCTTTTCCAGCGGGACTACAAACGCCTGCTGGCTTATTGCAGCATCGAACATATCGGCATTATCTGCGTGGGCATAGGCTTCGGCGGCCCGCTGGGCATTTTCGGCGCGCTCTTCCATATGTTCAACCACGCCATAGCCAAGGCGCTGATGTTTTTGACGGGCGGCGGCATAGCCGTAAAATACGGCACAAAAAAACTGCAGCACGTCACGGGCGTGCTGAAGGCCATGCCGGTAACGGGCCCGCTGTTCGCGGCGGGCGTTCTGGCGCTGGCCGGTTTCCCTCCGTTCAGCCTGTTCGTCAGCGAATTTTATATTCTCGTCGCCGGCATTGCGGGCGGGAATCTGCTGGCCGCATCGCTCTTCGCCGTTATGATAGTGGCCGCGCTGGCCGGACTGCTGTTTTATGTGTTTCCGGTTCTGTTCGGCTCGCCGCGCAAACACATAAAAACCGGCGAACACTTCTCTTTCGCGAGCCTGGTTTTATGCTGCATGGCGCTTGTGCTGGCGACAGCCGGGTTCCACATTCCCGGCCCGCTGCATAAAGTCCTCAACCAAATTCTGGCGATATTCGGAGCAAGCCCGGTATGAACGACCAACACCGCTCTTTAATAACTGAAATTTCAGCTTTGGCGAACCCGACGCGCACGGAAGAACGCGACAGGGAAGCCGTTCTTTACATGGCGGAGCGGGACATCGCGCGCGCGGCGGCGTTCCTGCACGAAAAAAAAGACGCGCGGCTGGTCTGCATAGCGGCTTCGGACAACAGGCAAAAAAACGGCTCTTTCTCCCTG
>JBAYFS010000165.1:0-5298 GCA_041667045.1 Elusimicrobiaceae bacterium
TCCGGTCCTCCCACTGAGAAAGATCGGCGTAAAAATTCGCTTTGCCTCTGCCGTCCAGCGCCAGAATCCTGCCGCAGACCCGGTCCATCAGATAGCGGTCGTGAGTGACCAAGACGAGTGCGCCCGGAAACTCGGCAAGGCTTTCCTCCAAAACTTCCAGGGAATTTAAATCAAGATCGTTGGTCGGTTCGTCCAGCAGCAAAACGTCCGCGGGCTGAAGCATCAGCCGGGCGATAAGCACGCGGGCCTGCTCCCCGCCGGAAAGGGTGCCCAGCGGCACGTCCAGCTGTTCTTTGCGGAACAGGAAGCGGTCCGCCCAGGCCGCGACGTGTGTCGGCTTGTCCTTGAACATAACGAAATCGCCTTTACCGCAAAGCGCGCGGCGAAGCGTCATGGCAAGATCCAGCTGCCCGCGGTGCTGGTCGAAGGTTATTATCCGCAGGTTGTCGGCGCGGAAAACCGTTCCGCAGTCCGGCTCGACCGCGCCCGTGATTATTTTCAAAAGGGTGCTTTTGCCGCTACCGTTTTCGCCCAGCAGGCCCAGCTTGTCGCCGGGATAAAGAGTAAGGTCCAGATTTTCGAAAAGCTTCCTGCCGCCGAGGCTTTTGGCGGCGTTTTTGCACTCCGCCAGTTTCTTGGTCTGCCGGTTGCTCGCGGTGAAATCTATATCCACCGAACGGCCCTGCGCGTTCCGGTATTCCAGCTCGCCCAATTCCCGCATCAGCTCGCCGGCTCGGTCAATGCGGCCTTTCTGCTTTGTGGTACGGGCTTTGGGTCCGCGGCGCAGCCATTCTATCTCCCGGCGGACTATGTTGCGGGCGGCGTCTTCCTGCGCGGCCTGCATATTGAAAAGGTTTTCGCGGCTTTCCAGAAATTTGCTGTAATTGCCGGAGCAGCTGAAATGGCCCAGCGGGTAGCGTTTATTGAGTTCTATGACACGGTTGCAAACCCGTTCCAGAAAACGGCGGTCGTGCGTCACGACTAAAAAAGAAAATTCGAGGGCCGCCATGAAATATTCGAGCCACATCACGCCTTCAAGGTCCAGATGGTTTGTGGGCTCGTCTAGCAGCAACAGGTCCGGTTTTCGCAATACCTGCGCCAGAACAGCCAGCCTTTTCCGCCACCCGCCGGAAAGTTCGCGCACGGGCTGGTCCGGAAACTTGAAACCGGCCCGCGCCATGCCGTTTTCCACGCGGATATCAATTTCGTACTGCTCAAGCCCGAGTCCCTCAAGCGCTTTCGCCAGTTCCCGGCGCACCGTAACATCCGGGGCGACATCCTCAAAAGTGTTCTGCTGGGCCAGATAACCGACGCGGGCCCCGCGGCGAAAAGCCAGCTCACCCTTGTCGTGAGTTTCCAGTCCGGCCAGTATTTTCAGCAAAGTGGATTTGCCCGCGCCGTTGGGGCCGATAAGCCCGGTTCGCTCCCCATCGGAAAGCCCGAAAGAAAGCCCGTCAAACAGCGGACGGACGCCGAAGCTTTTGGACAGATTGCGGCAGGTTATTAAAATCGCCATATAATTAAAATCCCGGCAGGACTTCCGGCTCCTTAGGTTTCGTCGTGGAAAGCGGCGTCACCCACAACTTCGCACCGGAGCGTATTGGTCGGGCGCCTTTTACCGAACGGGCTGGACGCCATGAAAACCAATTTATCCCCGTCAGCTATCGCGCCCTTCTTTTTCAGCAGATCCATTATCATCCTGGCAACTTCGCTGAAACGGTGGCCTTCCGGATTAGTTATAAGGAACGAACGCACGCCCCAGTTAAGCGCCAACTGATGATAAAGAGCTTCGTGGTGCGTGAAAGCGTAAATGGGCGCGCCGGGCCGGAATTTGGAAATCGCGCGCGCGCCGATACCGCTGGCGGTAATAACGGAGATCGCCTTTGCGTTCCAGTCATCCGCCATTTCAACGGTGCTGTAGGCCATGATGTTGGTAATCTCGCCCCGGTCGACATAATCATGGGTAATGCGGGCGAGGTCGCCGTAGTTTATGCCCGTTTCGGTCCGGTCAATTATGCGGCCCATCATGTTAACCACCCGGGCGGGGTGAACGCCCTGCGCGGTCTCGCCGGAAAGCATGGCGGCGGAAGTGAGATCCAAAACGGCGTTGGCCACATCGGTCACTTCGGCGCGTGTCGGGTAAGGCTTGTCGGTCATTGACTCAAGCATCTGCGTCGCGACGATGACGGGCTTGCCAGCAAGATAGCAACGCTTGATGATGTTTTTTTGCAGGCTCGGCAATTCCTCAATGGGCACTTCGACGCCGAGGTCCCCGCGCGCGATCATTATGCCGTTGGAATCGCGGATAATATCGTCAAGATTCGCCAAGGACTGCCGGTCTTCTATTTTGGAAATAAGTTTTATTTGAGAATCGGGCTTAACGGTCCGGATAAGTTCGCGCACCTGCGCTATATCCTCCGCGGTACGGACAAAAGAGAGCGCGATATATTCAAAATCATTCCGGATTGCGAAACTGATGTCCCGCCTGTCTTTCTCCGACATAAACGGTATGGGATAATGCGCGCCGGGCACGGCAAGGTGGGCCTTATCCTTTAATTTCCCGGCGTTTAAAACGCGCACGGTTACGGCGCCCTGCCCTTCCGGATGCAGTTTCACGACTTCCGTTTCGATAAACCCGTCCTGCAGCAAAACGTTGGTCCCTATCCGGCACAGTTTGTCTATCTGCGGAAGGTTGGTAAAATAATGGCGTTCTTCCGGAGGAAATTCGGAAATTTCTTCCGGCTGCCGGTCCGTGCTTTCGATATAAACGGAATCATTCTCCGCCAGAAGCACAGGCTTGCTGTAGCCGAACATGCGCACTTCCGGACCTTTCGTGTCGAGCATGATCGCCAGGGGAATATCCATTTCCCGGCGCGCTTCCCTGAGCATTTTCACGCGGTTAAGCGCCTCGTCGTTTTTGCAATGCGAGAAATTAATGCGCGCGACATTCATTCCTTCTTTTATAAGCTCCCGGATGCACTCCGGATTCTCGGACGACGGTCCGATGGTGCAAATAATTTTTGTCCTGCGAAACGCGTGCTGTTTATCCTGACAAACGGTGCTGTCCATTTAGATACTCCCGAACATAGAATGTGTGGTGTATTTAAATTATAGCTTTTTTGCCAGCACCTACCCGCGAGGACAAAACCGCCGGGTTAAAATTGCGCAATGGCCTGCCCTATGGTAAGATTTTACTTGCGCCGGAAAGTAAACGACAGGGCGGCACACTATGCTGAACATGCGCGGTAAAACAAAAAATTTTCTGTTCACGCTCGCCGCCGCGCTCATGGCGGGCCTGTTCTGGTTCCTGCTGGAATTAAAGACGCCTTATTTTTTTCTTGAAGACGATAACCGCAACTGTACACTGGGACAGTTCGCCCTTTATCTGAGGTCACTGGCTGACGGAGGGTTTCCGATACTGTTCAATTTTCATCAATTTTTGGGTGAGCCGACGCCCGGCGCCATGTCTTACCTGTATCCTTTCGTTTATCTGTCAGTTTTGCTCAGCCAATGGTTTACCGGCGGTATTTTCTGGAGCGTGGATATCATGGCCCTGCTTCATTTTACGCTGGCCGGCGCAGGCATGTTTCTGTTTTTGCGGGAATTAAAAACCGGGGAGGACTGGGCGCTGCTAGGAGCCCTGCTCTGGAGCGCGAACCCGTTTGCCGTCTGGGTTGGCGCGCTGTGGTGGATAGTGTGGCCGGTTTACGCGCTTTTGCCGTGGATACAGTGGCTGGCACTGCGCCTTTTCGCCAGTCCGACGGCGGGGCTAGCCCTTTGCCTTGCGCTGGCGCGGCTGCTGCTGTTTTTCAGCGCTTACGGCCAGTATTTCGCCTATGCTGTTGTTCTGGAAATCATTTTCACGCTCATCCTGTGGCTTCGCAACCGCGCGGGCACAGGCCGCTTCGCCGCCTGTTACGCCGCGAGCTTCGCAGCCACTTTTTTCCTGTCGCTTCCGCTGCTGCTGCCGACACTGCACCACCTCACGCTTTCCGCGGCGCGCAGCGCGCCGATGGATTACAAAGCGTTCGCCGCCGCGCCGCTTCACATCGTGTTATGGTTTCAGGGCCTGTTCTGGCCCTGTGTCAATGTGGACAACATCAAAGCCGGCGGCAGACTGGCCCGCCTGCTTTACGGAAATTTATTTTTCACAGACTGGCTTACGCCAGCCGCTTCCCACATCGGCTATGCCGCGCTGGCGGGACTGCTTTTCCTGTTCACCGCGGGCCGCGGTTACGCAAAACGCAACAACGCCGTTATCCCGCTCGCGGCCTGCGCCGCCGTGAGCCTGTTGTGGGCGAGCGGCGCGCTCAACCGGCTGGTTTATCTCGTACCCCTGCTTAACCGCTTCCGCTGGCATTTCAAACTGGAACTGTTCTTGAATTTTTATCTCATCGCGCTGGCAACCTGCGGACTTGCCCTGTGGTCGAAAAAATTTTCCGCAAGACGCGGGTTGTTTATGGCGGCGGTCTGGTGCGCCGTGCTGCTTAATATGGCTCTGCTTTATTCCATAAAATTGCAGAGAAATCACCCCTTTCCCGACAAAACGGAACCGTTGGCGGAACAGCTGGCAGGCGCGCGCATACTCACGCTCGGCTATAAACCGGCGGGTGATTTCGACCCGCGCTCTCTGGGGTTTAATTACGCCTCACTGTGGGGCCTGTATCAAGTCGGCGGATACGATCCCATCGTGCCGAAAGCCAACGGCGACGCGGCTTTCAATCTAAACTATGTCGCCTCCTACTGCGGAGATATTTACCCCAACGCCGTCGCCTATTTCCGCAAATGGGGCGTCCGCTGGTACGTCGTAAAAAAAAGCGAAACCGCCCGTTACTCCGCCCAGTTTTCTCCCTTCGGAATAACACAGGCTTTTAACGAAGCGGACAGAACGGTTTTCGAAGATCCCCGCGCGTTGCCCCTTCTCCGCTGGAAAGAAGCGGGCGACTTCGCGCCGATAAAATGGCGCACCTCCGGCAACAGGCTTTACGCAGAATATACCAAGCCGACGGGCAAAACAATCGTTGCCGCGTTCATGTATAACCCGTTTTTTGTTTATACGCAGGACGGCCATACTTTCGTTCCGGCGCTGCAATCCGCCGGGAACCAGATAGAACTGCCGGTAACCTCCGGCGGCGAAATCATGATGGAATACCGCAATCCTTATTATAAACGCCAGTGTAATGGCGGACAGCGCCTGGCCGCGTGTATAATACGGATTGCGGTATTCCTTCATGATTTCGCCGCCGGAGGTTACCGGCAGTACTATCTCGTTCCCGGCGGACAACAACGCCGACACGA
>JBAYFS010000166.1:0-5202 GCA_041667045.1 Elusimicrobiaceae bacterium
CCCCGCACGGGAAGCTGCGACCGACGCGGAACCGCCTTCGGCCCACTCGTAATGCGGGGTATAGCGCACATGGCTGAAAGAATGAAGGCCGGCGGGCGGAAACGGCATAACCGAAAAAAACGGACCGCACATTACGGTAATGCCCAAAGTACGCAACGGTTCCGGCACAGAAACCAGGCACATTTCCGTCATCTCATGTTTGAGCGGGATAAGCTCAAGGCCGGAATTAGCTGTCAAATAATTAAGGCCGGAATAAGTGCAGTTAAACACGTGGTCGGCGTAAACTGTTTCCCTGGTGTCGCCGCAGGCCAGTTCAACCGCCAGCCCGTCGCCCTGCGGCGTGACTTTTTGCGCCGTGGTGTTAAGGCTTAAAGCCACACCGGACGCGGTGAGCCGTTTTACCATGCAGTCGCGCAATTTTATGGAGTCGAAGGCGTATTCCACCACGGAAAAGCAGTCTTCAATCAAAGCCGGATTGGTCAGCGCCTTGATTTTGGCCGGGGCCGGTTCGCACCGCGCACCGATACGCTCGCAGAACCTCGCGAACTGCCGCGCGGAAACCTTGCTCAACGGTTTGCCGATCATGTAATACTTTTCGAATTCCGAGGAAACGCAATCTTTAAATTCGCCCACGAACCGAGGGAATGATATCCGGGACCGCAGCGCGGTCAAAACACTGCGGGGATAATGATAGCCGTTGTGGACCCGCGCCTGATTGGCGTAGGACGCCCTTGTCATTAATTGCGGTTCCTTCTCGGCTAAACGGACGGAGTGTCCTCGGCGCGCGAAATGATCGGCAAGATACATGCCGAAAAAACCGCCGCCTATAACAATAATTTGTGCCATATAAAATACTTTTCTCTGCTTTCGGAATCTGCTGCCCGCAGAAAGTAAATCCGCAGGCTTTATGCTGTTTCAACACTGTCATTTTTCGTTTGCAGTTTAACGCCGAGAATGCTGGCGGCGGATGTTTTTGCTGCAAACAATTTACAAACTTGCGGGCGGCAGCGCGTCAAAATGCAATAGCATTATTTGACGCAGGGACCCTATTCGCTGTCTCCGGGCAGAACGTGCTGGGGGACATCCTCGAAAGAAGTTACCTTATCACCCTCGAAATTCAGCACCCAGGCGCGATCAAAGGAAGCGCCGGGCCATTGTTGAGGGCCGTTTTTCACGTTAAAAGCGGCCAGGATGTCCAGTATCGCGTGATGTTCCCAGCAGACCAGCACCATCTTGCCGTTATAAGCTTCCGTCTTCAAAATTTCATTGGCAAGCGCACGTTCGCTTTTCTTTTTATATTTCGTGTTGATCTTCAGGTTCAGTTCTTTGGATAGAGGTAAAACTGTCTGTATTGCGCGCAACGTTCCCTGCTCGTCTTTCGGCGCCATGCCGTAGATGGCGGCAGGAGTGCCATACCGCGTAACGGCTTTGTTGTTTTTAAAAAAATCCACAAGCGCATAAGCGCGCTTCCAGCCCAGTTCGCTTAGTTCGTTGCCGGTTTCCGGTTTTTCCGCATGGCGAATCACTATCACCTGCGCAGGAGCGGCAAACGCCGCGGGAATCGCAAAAACCGGTACAAAAACCATGGCAATAAAAATCAGTAATTTCTTCATGCGAACTCTCCTATATTCCTTACCGGCTTGACGTTTTACAGTAAATGCGCCTGGCACCTATTTGTCTGTGCGAGCCGCCCTGAAAAAAATACGCACGGCGTGCAAGAAACTTTCAGATAAATCTCCGCATCCAAACCACATCAAAGACTTTACCATTTTTCCGGGTGGGGAAACTAATCCGCCCCACTTCGGCAAACCCGTTTTTTTTATGGAAGCTGAGGCTTTGAGTGTTAAGAGAGCAGATATGCGCCAGCAGGGTTTTAATACCCAGATTTTTGGCGTCCTTTTTTAAAACCTTCAAAAGTCTGGTACCCACACCCTTGCCCGTGTGAATGGGAAGAATGAAATAACACAATTCCGCGACACGGTCCAGAGCCGAGCGCTCGTTGCCGTGCGGGCGTTCCAAACGGCCATATCCGACTATTTCTTTGCCTTCGTTTTCCACCACATAAATAGAATTGCCAAATGTGGTTTTTATGTATTTTATGCACCCTTTGCAGGAGGGTATTCTTTTGCCCGCATAATAGGAGAGGCTGTGTCTTATAAAGTAATTGACGATAGCTCTCACACCCCGGTTATCTTTTCCCGTCGCTTTCCGAATTTTGTAATTCATAAAAGTTTATTTTATCGAAATGGCTGGCATGGCACCATGGCGTATAAGCTTAAACTGTTAAAAACGACTCACCACGACAAGCCCTTTTGTGTCGGCGCCTAGGATCGGCAGCAGCGTTACGGGACTGTCCGCTTCCCGGTATTTAATTACGGCTTTGGCGGTAAAATATCCCAGCGCGGAACCGATGAAAACATCCGACGCCCAATGGTCGTTGTGGTTCATTCTGCCCAAGCCCGCCAAAGCGGCGCAGGTGTAAGCCAGCGGCGCGACAAGCGGCGTGTCGCCGTAAACATGCGCAATAGGCGTGAGCAGGGCAAAAGCGGTTGCGGCATCGCCCGACGGGAAGGACTGGTTCCTGTCGTATAAACCCGGGCCGTGCCAGACATAAGGGGAAGTGTTTTCATACGGCCTGTCGCGGTGTGTGGCGAATTTCACGGCCTCAAATATAAGTCCCGCTATGATAAAACTTTCCAGGGACATCGCCGAAGCCCGCGCCAGTTTTTTATTGTCGAAAATTTTTGCTCCGCCATAAATCAAAGCGAAAGCCGGAACAGCCGTTTCTATTCGTCCGAAAGATTTGAACACATTTTCGATGGAGTTGGTGGTATTGCCGCGGTTGCGCTGGAACATATCCCGGATTTCGCCGTCAGCCGCGTACAGCGCGCCAAAGCCGACTGCGACAGCTCCGACAGTAATCCAGTCGCCGGAATCAAAACGGGCCGGAGAAGTAACCACTTTTGCGATATCCTGGTTCAGTATTTTAAAATGGTTTTCCGAGTCTGCGGCAAAACCGGATGCCGTAAGAAGGAAAAAACTCGCGCTTAGTAATATATGTTTCATTAGGGTCCTCACTGGAATTTATTTTAGCAAATCCTGTAAAAAAACAGATGCGCGCCGTAAAATAAAAATGCCCCGGGAGCGATCCCGGAGCATTTTTTACGGTAAAACTCTTTGTAGTTTAATTGGAGTCAGGCTGCAATGTGAACTGTCCGTCGCCTCTTACGTAGAATATGTCGCGATATTCGCTATGCCATAATATGGTGTCCACTGAGGTATACATAACAATCTGCATGGCCGCGATCGGATTTTCCTTTGTGCCGACATTTGCGATCGTGGAATCGGGAACTTCACAGCGGACATTGACATTCCACGCCCACGCCACGTCAAGCGATATGGGCTGGACGGTAACTCCGGTCAGGTATTTGCCTTTTCCGTCCATGTTGCCGCCGTAAGTAAAGATAACCTGATACTTCATGTTTACTACCGTTATGTGATAAAGATTCTTTTTCACCATTGCGTAACCGTAGGCTTTCGGCATTTCCCAGCCGGATAAGTCCGTCCAGTGCGCCATGCCTTTGGGAACCGCGTTGGCGTAATTAACGGTGACATTCACAATAGGTTTATTGTCAGCGATAATTTTAAATATTTTCTCGGCTAAGTTGATAATGCGTTCAGCTGTTCCGATAGAGTCCTCCTGTCCGGGAACAGGAATGGACGGATCCGTCGGATAGGTAGGGTAGGTCGGAGTAACGGGATAACCTCCGGGGTTGTTGGGATCAACCGCCGGGGCGGGATTGGCGGGAATGCCGTATCCGCCGTTAGGTATATTCGGCATGGTTTGCTGCTTGATTCTGAACGATTTGACTTTTCTCGGTTCCCCGACAAAAATCTGGGTTATTCTTGTGGATTGCGGATCAAGTTTAAAGTAATCCGGATTTTTTGCGGCAAAATCCCGCACCTTGTCACTGGAAGGGTTCGCGGCGAAAGCACCTGAAGACAGCGCCAGTACAACCGCTATGGGAACTGCTTTTTTAAATAACATATGTCCTCCTGATTGATTTTGTGTTTCATAAGCAGCTTGTACTATCTTCCATGCTGCGGAGTGCGTCCTGATGGTTAGCTCAACTATACTAAATTATACGTCCCGGCGCTTTTGTGTCCAAGGGCCGTATGGGCCATGTTTCACTTCCCTAAAGGCCTATTTTTGCGTTCAGCCGCATAAGTCTATGGTTTCTTATGTTCTGCCATTTGACTTGCGGCGATGCAAAGTTTATACTGGACAAAAGGGAGAATTTTATGATGAAAATGTTTTTATTGCTGGTTCTACTGATGTCCCCGGTTGCTGCGTTTGCCGGAGAAAAGCTGATATTTGCCATAGACATTATCCGACACGGCGATCGCATGCCTGTAGACGATATTCCAAAATCACCCTACAAATGGCCCCTGCCTTTCGGACAATTGACTCCGAAAGGAATGAAGCAGGAATATGACCTGGGTTCAAAAGCAAGAGCGGAATATGTGGAACGATATCACCTGCTTGCGCCCAATTACGTCAGCGGAACCATGTATATCAGGTCTTCCGACGTGGACCGCACACTGATGAGCGCGCAATCCTTTTTGACGGGACTTTATCCTCATGGAACCGGCCCGGAGCTGGACGGCAAACCCGCCCTGCCTGATTTTGCGCAACCGATCCCCATCCATACCGTTGCGGCGGCCGAGGAAGATCTGCTTTTCCCGGATGGCCCGCAATATAAATTCAGGGAACTTAGAGAAAAATATGTTTCGCCAACCCCGCAATGGCAGCAGAAAAAGGCGCAAGTCGAGCCGAACTTGGCGCGCTGGAGCGAAGCCACGGGTTTATCCCTGAAAAAGCTGGAGGACCTTATACCGCTGGGTAATACCCTGGCAATATACCGGCTGTACAATGTCGAACCCCCGAAAGAATTGACGGATAAAGACGTGCAGGAAATTATTGAAGCCGGACAATGGGCTTTTCTCGCCGAATTCGGAGCCGAGGAAGTCGGACGCAGAACAGGCATGGCTTTGCTGCAACAGGTAAGTGGTCGCATCCGCGATGCCGCGGACGGCAAGAATGGCCTGAAATATGTTCTGTTCTCGGCGCATGACAGTACCCTGATGAGCGAAATGAGCGCGCTGGGCGCGCCGCTAGGCGCAACCCCTCCGTACGCGTCA
>JBAYFS010000167.1:0-5190 GCA_041667045.1 Elusimicrobiaceae bacterium
AACCCGCTTAACGGAAAGAAAATCCCCGTCTGGACCGCCGATTACGTTTTGGCCGGCTACGGCACCGGCGCCATTATGGCCGTGCCCGCGCACGACGAGCGGGACCACGAGTTCGCCAAAAAATTCGGACTGGAAATAATCGAAGTCGTAAAACCGGAAACGGCGTTTGAAGACGGCTGTTTTTGCGGCGACGGCGTCGCCGTCAATTCCCCCGCCATCGAAGGCCTGCGCACGCCGGAGGCGAAAAAGAAAATTATAGCTTTCCTGGAAAGCGAAAACATCGGGCGCGGCAAAACAACCTACCGCCTGCGCGACTGGGTTTTCTCGCGCCAGCGCTACTGGGGCGAGCCTATCCCCATTGTGCACTGCGAAAAATGCGGCACGGTCGCCGTGCCGGTTGAGGAACTGCCGCTTCGCCTGCCGAAGACGGACAAATTCGAGCCGTCCGGCACGGGCGAAAGCCCGCTCGTCAACATACCGGACTGGGTGAACACGAAGTGCCCCCAATGCGGCGGCCCCGCGAAGCGCGAAACAAACACCATGCCGCAATGGGCCGGCTCCTGCTGGTATTACCTGCGTTATATTGACCCGAAAAATGACAAACAGCTTTGCAGCCCCGAGCTTGAAAAAGCCTGGCTGCCCGTGGACTGCTACATCGGCGGCGCGGAACACGCCGTTCTGCATCTGCTTTACGCGCGGTTCTGGCATAAAGTGCTGCATGACATAGGAGCCGTGTCCACCAGCGAACCGTTTAAAAAACTCCGCCATCAGGGCATGATCCTTTCGTTTTCCTACCGCGGCAAAAACGGAGCTTACCACGCTTACGATGAAATAGATTTTTCGGATCCGCAAAAGCCGGCCCTCAAAACCACCCGCGAAGCGCTGGAACCGCTGGTGGAGAAGATGTCCAAATCTAAAATGAACGTCATCAACCCAGACGAGGTTTTGCGGGACTGCGGCGCTGACGCGTTCCGCATGTATGAAATGTTCATGGGCCCGTTTGAAGCCACGAAACCGTGGGACATTCACGGCATGGAAGGCATAACCAGATTTTTAAAACGGGTCTGGTTCTGGACCCAGGAAATAGAAATTTCTCCGGATTTCGAAGCCGGGCAGGAGCTGGACGCGCTGCTGCATAAAACGATACACAAGGTTTCCTCGGACATTGAGGAAATGCGGTTTAACACCATCGTGTCCGGCCTGATGATTTATTTTAACGAACTGCATAAGCTCAAAAACGTTCCGCAGGAACATTTTGAAGGCTTTATGAAGATGCTGCACCCGCTGGCCCCCCACATCACCGACGAGATCTGGCAGAACAGGGGAAAAACCTCCTTCCTGCTGGAGGAAAAATGGCCGGTATGCGACGAAGCCAAGCTGGCCTCCGGCACGCAGGAAATAGGCGTGCAGGTAAACGGAAAAATCCGCGACAGGATTTCGCTGCCGGCCAACGCCGCGCAGGAACTGGCGGTGAAGACAGCGCTGGCGTCGGAAAAAGTGCGCGGTTTTACGGACGGAAAAACCATTCTCAAGACCATCTACGTGCCCGGGCGCCTGCTGAGTCTGGTAATCAAATAAGAACGGAGCGGAACAATGTTTCTGAAAACCAAAATAATGGCAATATGCGCGGGCCTGCTGGCCCTGTCGGCCTGCGGCGGCCCGGATGTGATTTACCAGCCTTACCCGCAAATCCTGCCGCAGAACATCACCAAACTAGCAGTTCAGCCTCTGGTGAACAAGACGGAATATTTCGGGCTGGAGGACAAACTCAACATCGCCATAACAAACGAATTCCTGCGCAACGGAACCTACCCGATAGTGCCGGAAAAGGAAGCAAACGGCATAATCATGGGCGAGATACGCCGTTACATTCTGGTGCCCATTCAGTATGACGCGTCCATGGTACCCACTTCCTACAAACTGACAGTTCTCCTTAAAGTGCAGTTTTACGACAGAAAGACCAACACCGTGCTTTGGGAGGAACCGGCCCTGGAAGATTCCACCGTCTACACGGCTTCCGTCCTGCCCGGCGGAATCACCGAGGACCAGGCGCGCGACGCCGTCTGGGCCTTGCTCGCCCGCGATATAGTCACAAGAACGGTGAGCGGCTACGGCACGGTCAGCAGTACATCGGAGCGGCGCATCTCGCCCACCGACCCGGTGCAGACGTCAACCGGCCCCACGAATTACCGTCCCGGCGGGCAATAGAACCATATGGCGACAGTGACAGCGGACAAACTTGCCGGCGGCCTGAAGCCGGGGAATTTAAAACCGGCCTATTTCCTTGGCGGAGAGGAGATTTACCGTAAAAAAGCCATAGCGGCTAAAATACGGGAAATCATCAGTCCTGACGATTTCAACTTCTTCGCCTGCGAAGGCGACAAGACACCGGTAAAAGAAATAATTTCGCTGGCCAACACGCCCCCTGTTTTTTCCAACAACAGGCTGATAATAGTAAACCGGGCCGAGAAAATAAAGCTGAAGGACAAAAAGGACGTAATAGAATATCTGGCCAATCCGCTGGAGACTACATGTCTGGTTTTCCTGTCGGAAGAAAAAAAGAAAACAGACGCGCTTTTCAAAGCCTGCGCCGACGCGGGCGAAGCCGCCGTGTTTTACACCCTGCGCGATAACGAGGCGCACGCCTGGGTCATCAACGCGGCTTCGAAAGCGGGGCTCTCCATCTCCGCGCAGGCCGCGAAACTGATGACCGACGGCGTGGGAACGGACCTTAACGCGCTTAACATCGAACTGGAAAAACTGCTGATCTACATGTCCGGCTCGAAAAACCGCGAGATAACCCCGGAAACCGTGCTGGAAAACCTGGGGTATTCCAAAGAGGAAAACCCGTACGACCTGTCGGGCGCCATAATGGAGCGCGACCAGAAACGCGCCATGGAACTGACCGGCAAACTGCTGGAATCCGGCGTGGCGCCGATTCAGCTGCTTAACATAATCTCGGGCGTGCTGATAAAAATAATAAAGGTGAAAAGGCTGCAGGCCGCCGGCACGGAAAGCTCTGAAATATTCACGCAGGCCGGGCTGAATTACTTTGAAAAGGATTTTGTGGGGCAGGCGGGCCGTTTCGCGGGACTGCCGGTTATGCTGGACGCGTTGTCCAAGTCGCTCGAATACGAACGGGATTTGAAAACATCATCAGGAGCCGAGCCGGAGATAATCCTGAAATCCCTGATATTTAAGATGCTGTCCGGCGGCGGGACGAAACGCGCGTAAGGCTTGAAAACTTTTCCGGGCAAAAAAAATCGCGCGGCAGTTTTACACGCCGCGTGATTTTTTAAAGTTGATTAAACGGACTATTTTGCCGCGGCCACTTTTTTGCTTAAGCGGGATTTCTTCCGGTCGGCGGTTTTTCTGTGGATAAGTCCGGTTTTAACGGCCTTGTCCCATTCGGAAAAAGCGGTTTTGAGAAGATTGTCCGTCCCTTCTTCTTTTTTGGCGGCGGCGGTAATAACCGCTTTGGCCGTGCTGCGGAGAAGCTTGCGCGTTCCGCGGTTGTTTTCAGCCTTTCTTTCAGATTGGCGATGCGCTTTGATGGCGCCTGTGTGTCTTCCGGTTTTAAGTTTTGCCATAATTTTATGCTCCGGCTTATAGTGTACCTTTTTTATGGATATACGGTCAATCGAAAAAGAATCGAAAATAGCGGAAAACGCCGTTGAATTCGGCGCCGCGGCCGCCGTTTCGCGTGTTCTGGGCTATGTCCGGGACGCGGGGATAGTGTATATTTTCGGCGCGGGCGCGGTTTCCGATGCTTATTACGCGGCTTTCAGGATTTCCAATTTTTTCAGGCGCACCATAGGCGAAGGCACGCTCAACGCGGCCTTCGTGCCGCTCCTTGCCGGCGAAACGGCCAAAAGCCCGGAACAGGGCCGCGCCTATTTTGGAACGGTCTGGACGGCGGCTTTGCTCGCAACAGCCGTTTTCACGCTTCTGGGAATAATCCTGGCGGTACCGCTGGTCTGGTCGCTCACCTATGGGTTTACAAGGGACGCGGCCCTTTTCGGCCTGACGGTAAGCCTCACACGGATAATGTTTTGGCAGGTTCTTTTTGTGGTACTGTCGGCTTTGTGCCAGGGCGCGCTTTACATGTCGTTCCGTTTCTTCCTGCCCGCGCTCGCGCCGGTGACTTTTTCGCTTTCCATAATAGCGTATCTGGCGGTCCTGCTGGTTTTTCCGGAAAGTTTCACGTTGCAAGCCCGGATAAAAGGCCTTGCAGCGGTGTCCGTTTTCGGCAGCGGGCTGCAATTGGCCCTGCTTATTCCGGCTCTGCGGAAAAGCGGATACACCTTCAGGCTGATGAATCCGTTCACCCCGGGCATGAAGCTGACGGCGGTGATGCTTCTGCCCGCCCTCGTCTGCTCTGCGGGCGACCAGATTTCCATGTTCGCGGACATGATTTTCGCGAGTTTCCTGGCGCCCGGCTCGGTTACGGCTATTTACAACTCGGTGAGGATAATGCAGCTGCCGCTCGCTCTTTTCGGCGTGGCGGCGGCCAATTCCGCGCTGGCGCACATGTCCGCCGCTATCGCGGCGGGAGACAGGGAGAATTTTCGCTCCACCTATTCCCTTGCCGTGCGGCTGGCAGGCTTTGTGCTGGTGCCGGCATCCGCGGGTATCATGCTGTTGAACCTGCCGATTGTGCGCGCCCTGTTCGAGCACGGAAAATTTTCCGGCGAACAAAGTTTTCTGACGGCGCACGCGCTCTTTTTCCTGTCTTTCGGACTGCTGGCGCACGGCATAAACAAAATTTCAGTAATGGCTTTTTATTCCCTGAAAAACTGGAAGACGCCGCTTAAAATAATAAGCCTCCAGATCGGCGCGGAAATCGCGCTTTGCGCAGGGCTCATGGGGAAAATGGGCGTGGCGGGCCTGACGCTGGCTTCGTCCCTCGCGGCGTGCGTCGGCACGGCCTGCCTGCTTTCCGAACTGAGAAAGCAGTTCGGCCCGCTCGGCTGCCGGGAAATACTTGTTTCCTACCTGAAATTTTTTATCCTTTCCGTTGTGATGGCGGCGGCCTGCGCCGTATGCCTCAGGCAGCTTGCCGGTTTCAACAGCGCGATAACGACGGCGGTAACCGTATTGGCGGGAACGGCGGTTTATGGCTTTTTAGCCGTTATGTTCAAACTGAAAGAGTGTGAACCCATTTTATTCAAATTAGGCCGCGCCCGCCGC
>JBAYFS010000168.1:0-5142 GCA_041667045.1 Elusimicrobiaceae bacterium
CTCACCATGAGCAATACCGTCTACCGTGACATCAGCTATTCCGTCCGCCACTTCATCTCGGACAACCTGGTCATCGCCAATGTGGCGAAAGGCGGGCCGGGAAACAGGCTTGCCGCCAAAGGCCTGTCCATCGAATTGCCCTTCATTCAGGATTTTATCGACAATGGCGATACCAATTACAACAATCTTGAATTGAGCAAAGACTCCCAGTGGGACGAATTTATAGCCAACATCCCTGTTTCGCGCGAGGAATAACCGAACTCTCCTATGTCCTATATCACACTTCAGCGGTCCGGCAAAACAGGCGTTATAACTTTCAGCAATCCCCGCAGGCGCAACGCGCTTTGCGCCCAGCTGTGCGACGAAATAGCGCAGGCCCTTGCGGAACTGGCTTCGGAAAAGATGACGACCGTGATCCTGCGCGCCGAGAAAAACGCCGTGATCTGGTCCGCCGGGCACGACGTGAACGAACTGCCCGTGAACGACAAAGACCCCCTTGCCTATGACGCACCCATGGAAAAAATGTTCCACGCCATCGAACGGTATCCCGGCGTGGTGATCGCGATGATACAGGGCAGCGTCTGGGGCGGCGCGTGCGATATGGCCATGACCTGCGACATTATCGTGGCTGACAAAACAGCCACTTTCGCCATAACGCCCGTTAAGATCGGCTTGCCCTATAATCCCTCCGGCATTCTCCATTTCAGAAACCGTGTGGGGCTCGGCTTCGCCAAAGAAATGTTTTTCACCGCCAAACCCATCCCGGCGGAACGGGCTTACCAGACCGGCATAATCAACCACTGCGTTGAAGCCGACGAGATAGAAAGCTATACCATGGAAATGGCGGACGGCATAAACCAGAATTCAGCTCTCGCTATCGCGGTAATAAAGGAACAGATGCGCATCCTGTTCCGCGCCACTCCCATCAGCCCGGACACGTTTGAGCATATCGAACAGCTGCGCCGGAAAGTTTACACCAGCCGCGACTACAAAGAAGGCATTAAGTCTTTCCTGGAAAAACGGAAACCGGATTTCAAAGGCGAATGACGCGGGTCCTTTCGCTGCTCTCCCTTCTGGCGCTGAACTGCGCCGGCTATTGCGGGCAAACCTGCCCGGACAATCTGCTTCAAACCTCGGTGCGCGTCTCCTCCTACGTTTTTGGCGGCGACTCTGAAAGCATTCTAAGCGTGACGGCGGCGCGCGACGAGAAAAACATAAAGGTTTCGGCCTATGTTTCCAGTCCGGGCGGCGCTTCTTCCGGCGCGGATACCCAGTTTTTGGGAACGTTCGGCGTTGCTGACCTGGCGGCGGGAGCCGCGATGGAAACCGCCGCACGTTTTAAAATATCCGAGCCGGGCATCTTCCTTCTAAGCGTTACGGCAACAGCTGACGGCGCGCCAAACCGCCGCTGCACCGCTTACGGCACCGCATATTTCCATATCCTTGCCGCTGACGAAATACGGCTTATTCCGTCCCTGGGCGGCGATATTATGTCGGAGTGTTCCGATTGCGTTCTTTCGGGCAAAGAGGATTTTTCCGCCGGCAAAGGTCCCGTAAACGGCCTGGCGGCGTGCCTGTCCTGCCCCGGGGAGAATTCCCCTTTCGAGCCTATAAACGCGCGGGCCGAGCTTATAAACGTTTCCACGGGCACGCTGACCGTGCCGCTGCGCGGTTTCGGGGATTTCGGTTTTTACGCTGAAATAATGAGCGGCGGCGTTCCGCTTAGAATAAACATCAAACCGGAAACCGGCGGCGTAGTCAGGATTGCGCCGGGCGGGAAAATATCATTTCCCCTGAAAGCGTCCTTGTCAGACGCGGCGGGCACGAAATTTGTCAAGGACAAGCTTGACCGCCCCCTTCCTCTCCGGCTTGTGTATTACAGTTATCCGCTGGATTTCTTTTCGGATAAAATATGGCACGGTTACCTTATGGATTCAGGTTCCTGCGCGGTGACTTTTTCCGTTCCCTGAAATCACTTGCCGGTTTTCCAGTTTTTCAGCAAAAGCGCGGCCTGTGTTCTTATTATGGGTTCCGGGTCGAAAAGCGCGGCCTGTTCAAGTGAATTGAGCGCCGCCTTGGATTCCGGGAATTCGGACAGCGCCCGTAGCGCCGCCATGCGCACATTGCCGTCCCGGTCAGCCATTTCGCCGCACAGAACCGGCACGGAATCGCTGTCTTTCAGTTTTCCCAGCGCGAAAACGGCGTTCGCCCGTTTCACTTCATTGCGGTCGCTTAAAAGAGAGGTAAGCAGTTCCGCCGCTTTCTCTCCCCCCACCGAAACCGCGGCGTTGATCGCCGCGGAATTTATTTGCGGATTCTCCGATTTCGCGTATTCCGCCAGAACGGGTAGAATCTTCTCGTCACCCTGGCGGCCCAGCATTTCAATAAGAGCTATGCGGTTGTCTCCTTTTGCGGTATTTAGAGCGGCGGCGATTTCGTCTTCGAGTCCCGTGTGATCCTTCACGGCTTCCATAGCCGTTTCCGCTATTATGCCGTTGCTGGCGACAGCCTTCATAAGCAATGCGTCCGCTTTTCCGGTGTTGATATTACCCAGAGCGCGCGCCGCCGCTTTTTTAACTTCGGTGTCGGGGTCTTGGAACAATAGCCGGCCCAGTTCATCCGTCAGCCGTTCGGCTTTTAACAGGCCAAGCGCGTTTACGGCGTTTTCCCGGACTGAACTTCTCGCGTTCAAAAGAAGGTCTTTTAACTCTGCCTCGTTTTCTGCTGTTTTTATTCCGCCCAGCGCCCGGCTTCCGGCCTGCGCCAGAGCGGAACTTGTGCTTTTAAGCGCGTTAAAAAGAGTTTTTGAAGCGGCAGTGGCGCCCATTTCGCCAAGCGAAATTACAGCGGCTATCCGCACGTTCTCGGCCCCGTCGTTTTCCGCTAACGCCATTAAATCCGGCAGGGCTTCTTTGTCTTTTATGACGCCAAGCGCCGCGGCGGAAAATTTGCGGAGTTCCGGGTTTTTGTCCGCCAAAGTCTTGCGTAAAACCGGACCGCTTTTGTTTGTGCCCACTTTGCCCAGCGCGAACGCCGAGCACAGGCGGATGGAATCGTTTTTGCCGGACAAAAGAGCGATAAGCGCCGGTTCCGCTTCCTGCGCGTTGAAAAGCGCGGCGTATAAGGCGGCTTTTTTCTGCTGGTCCGGCGTTCCGTTCTTTAAAACGCGAACTAATTCCTCAATGCACTCTTCGGTGTTCATTATGGAAAGCGCGTTGTCCGCCGCGTAGGCGGTGTCTCGGTCTGGAGAATCCAGTAATTTGAAAAGCGCGGGCATGGTTTTGGGATTTTTCAGCCGGGCCAGCGTTTTGACGGCGGCAAATTTCAGCCGGTCATTGCCGCTGTTAAGCAAAGCGGCCGCCGCCGGCGCGGAGGTCGCAGCTCCCATATCACCCAGCGCGGCAACCGCCGCAAGCTGTATCTCGGGATTTGGATTTGCCAGATAGCGCGCGACAAGCGCCGCTTCGTTCGGGCCGCCGGTTTTTGCCAGCGCGCCGATTATTGTGATTGTTTCCATGTCGCTTTGCGCGGTTTTAAGGTATTGGGCCAAAACCGGCGCGGCTTTTGGGTTTTTTGTTTCGCCCAGGATATCCGCCGCTTCGGGTTTAAGATCATATTGGGGCGTGTTAAGAACAGCGATAAGCTCGTCGGCGCAATCCGGGGCGCCGAGTTTTTTCAAAGCCACAAGCGCATTCGCGCGCACGCGGTAAACGGGGTCGGAAATCTTCGCCGCCAGTTCCTTTGACAGGTGCCGCGCGCCGCAATCGCCCAGCGCTTCCGCTGCCGCGGCTCTTACGGCGGGACTTTTGTCCTCCAGCGCGGAGGCGAGGATATCTTCCGCCTCTTTGCCGTGGAAATAAGCCAGCATTTTAATGAGATTTATTTTTTCGACAGGCGCCAGCGAGCCGTACATTGACCGTATCACTTTGATGGCGTTTTTCTGGTTGTAGGCCAGACCGCGCGCGGCGGGCTGGGCGGATTTTCCGCCGTCGAAATTAAGCCTTTCCAATATATAACGGAAAGCGCGGATATCCTGCGATTTAGAGAAAAATCGGGCCGATGCGTACAGGATTATGCCGTCAGGGTCGTCGAGCTTTAAAATGCGCAGAAACCTGTCCATCGCGTTGTCATTCCACTCCGTGTCGGCCAGCGCGTGGAGCGCATTAATCCTCATTACGGGATTGGGGCTGTAAAGCGCCTCCGCCAGTTCCGGTATGGCGGCGGGATTCTTTTCGGAGGCTTGCTGGCTCAGTTTCTGGAAAGTCACCGCGGGGAAATTTCCGTTCTCGATTCCGGCATGCACAACCGCCGGCAGCAGTAAAACCGCCATTGCCCGCGTGAGTAGTTGAAATGGTTTCATTTAAATCAGTAAACCGGCACGATGTTTTTTGACGCGTCGTCAATCTGGTCTGCCGAGTCCTTTTCCTTTTCTATAACCTGGTCTCGGTATTTCAGTTCGTCCAGTTTTTTTATCGCGTTATGGGATTGTTCCGTATTGAGTTTGGACAGCACCGCCGCGGCTCCGCCCGCTACCCTGTCGTTCTTAGATTTAATAAGCGGGGCAAGTTTTTCCGCCAGATTCGGGTCCTTTAGCGTGAGGAGCGCTTCAATTGTTTCAAGGCGGACGTATTCGGCCGGATCGTCCAGCCTTGCCACCAGCGCGTCAAAGGCGGCTTTGTTTTTCATTTCCTTAAAGGAATTAACCGCCGCGAAACGAAAATCGGGATCGGGACTGCCGGAAATCCTGATCAGGGCCGGAATCGCGCGGGGGCAGTATAGCCGGCCCAGCGAAAAACAGGCTGTTTTGACAAGTTCCGGTTCAAAATCGTCCGGCCGCTCGGCAATGCGGATGAGGCTGTCGCACGCTTCGGTGTTGCCCATTTTGCTTAGTGCCAGAGCCGCTTTAACCTTGCAGGCTTCGCTGCCTTTGCGCAGAGTCCGGACTATAACGTCGAAAGACTGCGGATCGTTTCTCGTTCCCAGCGTGTCTATAATGCGGCCCTCAAGTTTTTCGTCACCGTCGTAAAGTTTGTCGGTCAGCACCGTCGTCACCGATTTTTCCCGGTATCCGGCCAACGCTGTTTCAGCCGCGTCGGAAACTATTTTACTGCCGTCCGTCAGCATGTTTATAAGAACGGGCAC
>JBAYFS010000169.1:0-5109 GCA_041667045.1 Elusimicrobiaceae bacterium
AACGTGTACTCGGTGCCCGACAAATCGTTATCCATGGTCTTGGGCACACCCACAACGGGAAATTTAAAATCATTATGCAACCTATTCGCCACACCGAGCGTGTCTTCCCCGCCCATGGCTACCAGCGCGGTAAGACCCTGCGCGGTAAAAGTTTTGCGCACGGCGTCAACGCCGCCTTCGCGCTTATACGGATTGGTGCGGGAAGTGCCCAGCATGGTGCCCCCCACGGAAATAATGTCGCGCACTATGGTCCGGTTTAAGGGAATGGTATTGTTTTCAATGATGCCTTTCCAGCCGTCTTTGAAACCGACACATTCGTAGCCCATCTTTTCCGCCGCGTAAACGCAGCCGCGAATCGCGGGATTAAGTCCGGGGCAGTCTCCGCCGCCGGTGAGTATTCCGATTTTCTTAGCCATTGTTCAGTATCTCCTTAATTGGGGTGTTGATTAAAAGCTGGTCACATACCTAAGCTGGACTATCCGTTCGGCCAAATTCTTCTGGCCGTTGGAAAAGGTGGTGTTTTTTCCTATTTCGCGCACAGCCGCGTCAATCTGGAAAAACGGGGTGACATAAAAGCGTCCGCCGACGTTGAAACGGCTCTCGTCAACACGCTGGACATTGTCCCATTCCGCCATCAGCGAGAAAGAGTCCTCGATAACGTAATTAAGCCCGAAAAACAGGAAAACGCTGCTATTGTCGAAATCCGACACGTTAACGCCGGGATGGAAAAACAGGCCCGGGAAAATCACCTCGCGCGAAGCGGCAAGATAAAGCCCCTTACCCTTCTCCATATATTTCTTCTGCTCGTGGTCATAGTAATAGCCCTGCCCGTCATAGCCGATAGCCAGGGCGGGGAAGACGCTGCTGCCGTCATAAAAACGGTATTTCGCCTGTATTTCCGGCCTGACCAGCCGCACGTTCGTATCAGTGCCGATGAGATTTTCAAGGGAAAGATTAACGCCCAGATTAAGCCGCGGCAGAACGCCGAAAGCCGCGCCGGTCATCAGTCCGCCGCCAGAATAGAAACGGGTACGCAGCTGCAGCCCGTAATAATCAACCACTCCCGCGGTGGGAGTATCAATAAGTTCGGTATCCTGGGGCAGAACAGCTTCGTGTTCATGGGAACGGCGGCTTTTCTCGGCGAAAGCGGCAACGCCAGAGATAATCAGCAATACAGATAACGGCAGAATGAAACGGACAAAATTTTTAGTCACGCGGTGATCTCCTGTTACCATTATTATAAACAAATATTGAAACATTGTCTTTAGGGAGGAAACAGCACCGGGCCGGACTTTCCCCGCCGTCCGGCAATCCCGCTTCTATTGTGATGATTAGATTAACCGATCTTGCTGAACACAAAATGGGCCAGCATAATACCGCACCCAGCCAGACATATATAGAGGGTGTCCGTGACGAGATAAGGATAAACCATTAAAATGATTCCGGCCACCACGGCCGATATGGAACTGGAACTTTTTCCGTATTTTATGTAAACCACACCTATTCCGGAAAACAGGAGGGAAGCCAGAATCCCCCAGAAGGACAGGCCCAGCAACAAATCCCCGGAAGCTACGTTTTGAGAACCGGCTGTCTGCCCCAGCTGAACCAGAGAATTGACATCCATTTATTTTAGCGTGCGCCAGTCCGCATCAAACACGCCGCGCACCTGCTGGACTATCAGGGGATTTGCGGTTATCACGCCAAGTTCGCGGTTGCGGTCAAGGGAACTGGCGGAAAAATTTTGCGAGCCGATAAAAACGACCCCGCCGTCCGCCATAACCATTTTGCCGTGCACAAACGGATTTACCATGGGTTTTATCAAAATTCCGGCGTCGGCTAAAATTTTCGCGCCCGCGCCATTCACGTTCTGTCCGTCGGTCATCAGCTGGGCCATGATAAAGCGGACCGTCACTTTGCGTTCTTTAACAGCGGCCGCAAGGGCGCTCAGGATACCCTTGTCCTTAACTTCCAGGTTATAGATTTCGATTGTCTTGCCAGCGGAATTTATGAGATCTGTTATTTTGGAGCGGGCGTTATCCGGACTCCAAACCAAAGCCGCGGAATCATGTTTAGCCGCACGGCCGGCCCAGTCGGCGTCAAAAGTTTTGGTTATTTCGGACACCTCATCAGGATTCCAGGTTATAAGGCCGAAATCCCTTGTCCCGCCGAAATAGGCCGGACTGAGGTTAAAAGTCATAACAAGAGCCCGGGCTTTATCCGCTATAAATGTTTTCTGGTGGGTTATTGGAAACAGCGCGGGCGCGGCCTCTTTAACGGCAATGCCGCCAACTGAAAAAACCTTCATCGTCTGCGGATTGGGATTGGGAATAAAATGCTTTGATCTTACGTCGAAAATAACACGCACGACGACACCGCGCCCGCGCGCTTTCAGCATGGCTGAAATTATGTCCGGATCATCCATCTCATAAATCACCAGATCGAGAGTTTTTGCCGCGCTGTTTATGAAATCCAGCACCTGCTTTTTCGACTGGCCGGACTGCACTATCAAACTGTGTCCGGCGGACGCTTTCCGCACTTTGTCCAGATCCAGCCCGGCGCATACGGACGCCTGTGCGAAAAGAGATAAAACCGCCAAAAGTCCAAAATATTTTTTAATCATAACCCGCCTCTCCCGCAAATGATAGCTAAGATAATCCTAAAAGACAATAGCGCCGGTATCACACGTCCGGCGGTAAAGCGCGCATGAACACCGCAAGACTGTCCTGCCACGGAGGAATTTCAACCGCCAGCTCGCGAGCCACGAACGCATTTGACATGGCGGAAAAAGCGGGCCGCTTCGCGGACATGCCAAAATCCGCCATCGGTACAGGAATCAAAGTTTTCTTAAGCCCGCGCAGACGCGCTATTTCTCCGGCCCATTCAAAGCGGCTGCAATATCCGGAATTTACCAGGTGACACCGGCCAAGCAAACCGTCACGCACCGCTTTGAGTGTTATGTCTGCCGCCAAGTCCGCAGAAGTTGGCACCGAAATTTCGTTTTCCGATATTTTCAGGATGTCAGAGCTTGCAGCCCAGTTCAGGAATTTATGGACAAAATTCTGCCGCCCCGGACCATACACCCAGCTTAAACGTAAAATGAGAGAACGGGTACAGAATTGTAAAACCCGTTTTTCCCCCTCCAGCTTGCTTGCACCGTAAAAATTCAAGGGATTCGGGGAATCCGATTCGGTATACGGCGCGCCCTTGGCGCCGTCAAAAACATAATCGGTGCCGAAGTGCACCAAAAACGCGCGGTTTTTTTCCGCCGCGCGTGCAAGCAATTCTGGAGCCTCCGCATTCACGCGCATGGCGGACTCGCCATCAGTTTCCGCCTTGTCCACAAAATTATATGCCGCGCAGTTCAGTACCACATCCGGTTTTATGTGTGAAAAACAGGAACGAACAGAAGCTTCATCCGTGATATCCAGTTTTTCCCTTGAAACAGCGAAATAATTCGCACCAGAGAACTGTAATTTTTTCACAAATTCACGGGCCAGCTGGCCATTCGCACCAGTTATAAGATATTTCAATCCCATTATTCTGCCGGCCTCACACATGCGAAATCAGCAATGAAAATATCGCATAGATTGGCACGACGCTCCTTATATAACAACCAAAACTGTCCGCACCGTAATTTTAATTATACTTAATTAGTTCTACCGTCTACAGAACATATAAGCACATCACCCGATCGAAATCCAAGGATATTGCAATCTGTCCAACCAACGCTAGAAAAGCAATATCGGCAGCAATAACAGGAACCGATTGTTATTTCGACCAATCTCCTGCATACTCCCATTTAACGTCTCCCTGATCAAATTACTTTCCAACTGCACGCCACCGCACTACTGCGTGATATGTCACTCGTTTCAGTCTTTAAACTGTTTTGGGATTATAGAAGCCGAGACAGGCTGAAAAAAGGACCTTTAATAAAGAAATATTCCCCTTAAAAGCGCTTATTTTGGTCGGCACTTCCCCTTTAGGATAACGCCGCGCAGTCGGTAATTCAAGACAGCGATAACCGAGCCTAGGCGCGCGATAGGACAAATAAGCCAGCAGTTCGTAAGCCGAAAACACGTCGCGGAACACGCCTACGGCTGGATCCAGCAGCATTTTACGGCTGTAGGCGCGGAAGCCCTGGGTCGTATCAGTCCAGTGAAATCCCGAAAACAAACTAAGTGCCGGCGCATGGATAAAGCGGATAGCCCAATCCCGGGTTGTCGGAGTGTTTTCCGCCACCCCGCCCGGAATAAAACGTGACGCCTGCACAAAATCATAGCCCTCTTTCAGGGCGGAAATGAAACGCGGGATGGCCTGCGGGTCGTCTTTGTCATTGCCGTCAATAGTGACAATGCCTTCATATCCTTGCTTGAGCGCAAAGGCGTAAGCGCAGCGTAGTTGCGCGCTGAGTTTGCCGGGGCCGGTTTTCACCAAAAGGCCGGAAACATTTAAACTTTTGAGCAAACCCAAATCCAACGAACCGTCGGTACTGCCGCTGTCAACAATGATAATGTCCGCGCTGTCCGTTATTTTATGCGCGGCCATCCGCTCCAAAAGAGCGCGGATGCGATGTCCTTCGTTGATCACCGGAATGGCTACGCAATACGAACGAGTTCTGCCAAGCCACAGGGGAAATTCAAAGGATGGAACCCGCCATGCCGCAGATATGTCAGCAATCATTTCCGCACCTCTTTGCCGCCCCGATAGTAATGTGTTGCCACTCCGATGGCACGTTCCAGGGCGGCGGGATTGGCTTCGTTTTTTGCCGGCAGCATTTCAATGGAAACAATCTGGGAGGGAAGATGTTTTTCCAGCGCCGAGGCTACAGCCGCGTGGTCGGTCTTGCCGTCGCCCAGCGTAACAAGATCCGGTTCGCTGGCGTGAACATGCCCTATCAGCGCGCCATATTTTTCCACCACAAGCGCGGGATCTTCCCCATTTATGGTAATTGCGCCGGTATCCAGCTGCATCCGGATCGCCGGATGCGCAACAGCTTCCACAACCTCCGCCGTTTCGGCGCTGTCGGTCATAAAATTCGCGCCGTAACAGACAGGATTAGGCTCCAGGCAGAAAACCACGCCCCGCGAACTTGCTATATCGCCCAGCCGG
>JBAYFS010000170.1:0-5010 GCA_041667045.1 Elusimicrobiaceae bacterium
CCGCCCGGTCCGTTAAAACATTATACGCGCGCCGGTTCAACCCTTTATCAAAAAGCGCGAGGTTTTCATCTTCCATAAACGCAGGCGGCGCGGCCAGCTCGTCCGGAAAAAATTTAAAACCCATCCTGTTTGCGAAAGACGCCAAAGCCCTGCGCCTTTTTGCGGCTTTTACGAATGAAAAAACGAACACCGCCAAAGCGCCCGCGCAGGCGCATAAGAAAATATGGTCACGGTATTGTTTAAGCAGTTCAAACGCTAAACTCGGGTTCATAGCCCGCCCATCAAACCGTCACCGGCCCGCTGCGGCGAGGTTTGCCGACAGAGCGTCGAACATGGCTTTGCAGTCGCGCAAATAGCGTTCATAGTCACCGACCGGCATGAGTTCGTCTCCGTCCGGAGACTGGTCCTGCTTGCTGTGCTTGAAAAACATCACAAACTGCCCGTCGGAATAGATGTGCCAGCCCCTTTTGCCTTCCAGCAAACCCATAAAGCCGCCGTGGAAAACCGCTTTAAGAGCCTGCCCGTCCTCCGATGATTTCAGCCAGTAATTTTTTGAAAAATCAGGATACTCGTCAAAATTAATATCACGAAAATCGAGCAGTTTGTTCAAAACCCCTTCCGGGTCAACAGTAAACGCGGGCAGCGCCATTCCGACGGCGGAAAAAACAACCACGGTCTGGGCGAGGCGACTGGTATTTTTTCCGTCCCCCACCACAAAACTGTAATCAAAGGAATAGAGCAGCGAGTCGCCCGAACGGCCCATCAGGAGATTTGTCGCCTGGCGGCTGTGCCCGATATTAAAAAGCTGAAGTTTCTCCCGCTGCAAAAAAGGAAACCGGAGCACTGACCCGTTGGGCACGAACTGGAACCCGAGGCGCAAGGCCAGAGACATCAGTTCTTTCCGCCTTTTCGCCGCTCCCGACAAAGCCGCCCGGATAGCGACGACAGCCAGCAGCGCCAAAGCCGCGAGAACCGAAAATACCAGCACCAGCCCGCCGCCAGACATATTTAACGTATTCATAATTTCCCCTTTGTATATTACGCCAAACCAGCGCACAGCGCGGTGAAAAGCGCCCTGCACCTGCGCACATAATCGTCATACCCGGCGGCGTTCACATAACCGTCTGTTTTGAAAAATACCACATATTGCCCGTCAGACTGAATATGCCAGCCTTTTTCCACTTCAAGCAGGTGGACGAAATCGCCGTGGAACACCCGCCTGAGCTCCTGCGCGTCCTGCGGGGATTTCAGCCAATACATCTTCGAAAAAACCGGGTACTCCTCAAAATTAACGTCGCCATAGCCCAATTTGGCGCTCAATTTGTTAAACAACCCTTCCGGCTCCACGGTAAATACCGGCAATTTGCCCGGCACACAAACGAACACTGCCGGAGTCTGGCAGTGCAGCGTGGACGAATCACCGGAACCCGTGGAATAGCAATAGTCGAATACATAGAGAGCGGTCCGGCCTTCATTGCCCGCAAAAATATTTTTTGCGGCTGGCGCGCCGCCTTCGTTAAAAAGCGGAAGCCGCTTGTTTTTTAAAAAATCCAGAGGAATGTCAGTTTCTTTTGGAACAAACCGCATTCCCAGTCTTAACGCCAGTTCCTCCAGTTCCCTGCGCCGTTTCCGGCCCGCCGCGAAAACCGCCGCGGCAAAAAGCGCGAATAAGAGGAAAAACGCCGCGAAGAGAATCTCCGCGTGGTTTTTCATAAAATCAGAGAGAGAAAGCAGGATGTTTTCCATAATCAGGAACGGATCTGCAAATTCGCCGTCAAAGCCTCGAATAAAGCCTTGCACTTGCGCAAAAATTCTTCATATTCTGCAACTTTCACATGTCCACCATCTTTAAAAAACAGCACATACGGCCCGGAAGACTGGATATGCCAGCCTTTTTCCGCTTCCAGCAGGCTCATGAAAGCACCGCGAAACGCCTGCCTCAAAACCTGCGCGTCCTGCGGAGATTTAAGCCAGTACGCTTTTGAAAAAACGGGATACTCCTCAAAGTTAATGTCATTATATCCGACAAAGGAAATCAGCTTATACAAAAAACCTTCCGGCGCAACCGTATAGGTCGGGAATGAACTGGATCCGGACACGAACACAACCGGGGTCTGGTAATGCGTCCTGGCGTTTTTGCCCGACCCCACCGTATACTGGTAATCGAAAGCGTACAATCTGGTGTTGCTAGAACTGTCCGTTAGAATGTTTTTGGCCGTTCGGCTGTGCCCCTCGTTAAAAAGAGGAAGGTTTCCGTTACGCAAAAACTCCATCACGGTATCGGCTTCTTTGGGGAAGAACCTAAGCCCCACCCTAAAAGACAGCGCCTCAATTTCCCTGCGCCTTTTTCGGTCGGCAATAAAAGCGGCAATAAACGTCCCCGCAAACACCGCGACAATGACAGCTATAAATAAACCCGGGCTGGAATTCAGCCAGTGCTTCGCTTCCGTAAGAAAAACATCCATACTTCCCCCTTACCGCCGCGTTACGCCTGCCGCGGCGGAAAATTTGCGCTTAACGCGTCGAACAATGCACGGCAGCTAACCAGATAATTCTCATAATCGCAAATCTCTATATAACCGCCGGTTTTAAAAAATAGCACATTTTTCCCGTCGGACTGGATATGCCAGTCTTTCTCAGTTTCAAGCAGGCGGATAAAATCGCCGCTGAAAACCGGCTTCAGCTCCCCCGCGGCTCGCGGCGAGGCTATGCGGTAGGCTTCCGAAAAAACCGGGTATTCCTCAAAACGGATTTCACGGGAACCGGCAAAATAAACCGGCGTTTTCAATCTTCTGGGCGAAAGAACAAAAGAGACAAGCGCGCCATCAGGAACAGAGAACGCAACCGGAGTCTGGCAGTACATCTTGGAATAACGGGCCGCCGTCCCCACGCCATAGACATAATCGAACGCGTGCATGCCTTCCGCGCTTAAAACATTATGCGCCCGCCCGCTGTGCCCGGCGTTAAACAGCGGCAGTTTCCCGTCCGTAAGAAAATCCACGCGGTGAAATTCTTTTGAAGAAAACTGCCAGCCCTTGCCGTTTGCCAAAGCCAGCAGGAATTTCACCCGTTCCCTGTTTTTGCGCGAATCGAAATAAACGCGGGCACCAACCGCCAGCGCGCCCGCGCCCAGAAAAATAAAGAGAGGCGCTTTCACTATTCCGATCAGAGTGTCCAGTATTTCCATGGCCCGGTTCCGCAAATAACGCTACACCGCCCGCGCGGTCCTCAAATAACCTTGCGCACCGGTAATTTTCACTTTGATTATCGAGCCCGGTTTGAGCGGTTTCTTAGAGATAACTTCCACAAGCCCGTCAATATCGGGCGCGTCGCGGTGCGAACGCCCGGAGTCGGGAGTGTCGAGTAAAATATCAATTTCCTGATTTTTCAGTTTCCTGTTAATACGGTCCACCGCCGAGCTTTGCGCCGCGACAAGCCTTTCGGCGCGCAGCTGCTTAACTTTCGCGGAAATCTGCTTTTTCATTTGCGCGGCGGACGTTCCTTTTTCTCTGAAATAGGTGAACACGCCCACATTGTCGAACTCCGTTTCGCGCACGAACGCTTCAAGTTTTTCAAAGTCCTTTTCCGTTTCGCCCGGATAACCGACTATGAAATTAGTCCTGATCGCCATGCCGGGCACGGTCTTGCGGATAAGCGCGATTTTCTCGCGGATAAGCGCCTCGGATGAACGGCGTTTCATGGACGACAGGATATTGTCCGCTATATGCTGCAGCGGCATATCGAGATAGCGGCACATTTTCGGAGTTTTCGCCATAAAATTCAAAAGTTCCGCGCTCACCTGTTCCGGGTAAACATACATCAGACGCACCCACTCGACGCCGCCGATTTTCACCAGCTTTTTTAAAAGCGGAAGCAGGGCCGGCTTGCCGTACAAATCAACGCCGTAAGACGTGGTGTCCTGAGCGATAACGGAAATTTCCTTCACGCCCAGTTTTGCCATTTGCCGCGCTTCGGCCAGCACGTCTTTGGACGGTTTTGAGCGGAACGGCCCGCGAATGGCTGGAATGGTGCAGTAGGAACAGCGGTTATTGCAGCCATCCGCTATTTTCAAATACGCGGAATGCGGCGCGGTGGCCTGGATTTTAAACTGAGGGCGGCTTAACGCCAGCGGCGCGGCGCCGAACAAGTGGCGCGGCCTGGAGAGAATCTGCGCTATTTTGGTAATCGAGCCGATGCCTAAAAAGGAATCCACTTCCGGAAATTTTTCCGTAAGCGGTTTGCCTGCCCGCTGAACCAGACAGCCCGCCACTATTATCCTTTTAATGATTCCCTTGCGCTTAAGTTTGCAAAGGCGGCGGATTTCGGACTCGGCTTCGTCACGCGCGCTTTGGATAAACGCGCAGGTATTGAGCAACACGGCGTCCGCGGCATTTTCGTCGGGCGTGATTTCATGGCCCGCTTCGCCCAGAAAACCGAGCATTTCCTCGGTATCGGTTAAATTTTTGGGACAGCCAAGACTGATAACAAATATTTTTGCCATATATACATTGATTATAGCATTCAGAAATAGCGGCTTCCGGAAAATAGGTTGGGAATTACGGTTTCACACCGTCAGCGCCGGTGGAAAAACCGCCGGACTCAGCCGGAATAACTTTGCTTTGTTTTTGCAAAAAATAGCCGTTTACGGAATCCTTGAGAGCCGCACAGAATTTAACAAGTTCGGGTCCGTTTTCAGTCAGCCGTTTCAATATTTTTTGCGAAAACTCCAGCTGGATCCCGCCGTCCGAGGGGCGGTTCGCTATATTTTTCGCGCTTTCGCCGGGCAGGCGTTTGCACGGTTCCTCAACGGAAAAACCGTCTTCCCGCAATGCCGCCGCGGTTCTTTTCCGGAGTTCGGCGTTGCGCCCGCCAAGGCAGATCACGTCCGATCCCTCGCGCTGGCCGTGAATTCCAATACCCAAAACAGACGCCGTGGCGAGCCGCACGGCTCCCGGTTCGTCAAACTTTGTCGCGGTGATGTGATAGTCCCGCGCGCGCTCTTTATCCAGC